>JBIIZY010000107.1:0-9976 GCA_044346035.1 Rhodoferax sp.
CCACGGCCTGATGGTGCTCAACCGCGACGACCCACAGGTCATGGCGATGCGTGCGCAGTCCGATCCGGCACCGGGTAGCAGCCCTGGCCAGCGTCCCGCGGCCCGCGCCAAAGCGCAGCGGCCACCGCTGCCCGACATGGTCACCTTTGGCACCCAGCTGCCACAGCGTGCGGGCGACTTCGGACTGGAAGACAGTGCTGGCATGGTGTGGCTGGTGCGGGCGCAAGCCGACACAGCCGATGCGCCCGACGGCGTACACCTCCAGCGCCTGATGCCCGCTGACGCGCTGCGCATTCGGGGCCGCCACAACGCCAGCAATGCGCTGGCCGCACTGGCATTGGCCGCTGCGGCTGGTTGTAGCTTGGGTCCTATTCTGTACGGCTTGCGCGAGTACCGCGGTGAGCCGCACCGGGTGCAGCCCATTGGCATGCTGCATGGGGTTGAGTTCTTTGACGACAGCAAGGGCACCAATGTAGGCGCCACCGTGGCCGCCTTGCACGGCCTGGGTTCCGAGCGCAAGTTGGTCCTCATTTTGGGTGGCATGGGCAAGGGCCAGGACTTTGGCCCGCTGGCGGAACCCGTGGCCCGCTACGCCCGCGCAGTGGTGTTGATAGGCCGAGATGCGCCCCTGATTGCGGCTGCGCTGGCCGACTGCGGCGTGGCTTTGCTCCACGCCGACTCGATGCAAGACGCCGTGGCGCACGCCCAGCGCGCTGCACACGCGGGGGACGCGGTGTTGCTGTCGCCGGCCTGTGCCAGCTTTGACATGTTTTCCAGCTACACCCACCGTGCCGAAGTGTTTGTGGCCGCGGTCCAGGCGCTGGCACTGGACGCCGGTGTGACCTTGGAGCAGATGCCATGAGCGCACCGGGCACCTTCGTGTTCGCCTGGCTGCGTGCCAAGTTGGCACCGGCCGCCACCGCCCTTCCGGTGCGGCTGGCGGGGCGGGGTTCATTCGCGGCGGCGGGGAGCATCACACAGGTACGCCGCTTTGACCAGCCGCTGGTGTGGGTCACGGTCGCGCTGTTGTTGTGGGGTTTGGTGATGGTGTATTCGGCATCGATCGCCATGCCCGACAACCCCCGCTTTGCACGCTACGCGCACACGCACTTTCTGATGCGCCACATGCTGTCCATGGGCGTGGGTTTTGTGGCGGCGTTGCTGGCCTTTCAAATTCCGGTGCAGACCTGGGAGCGGATCGCGCCTTGGCTGTTTGTGTTCTCGCTGGTGCTGCTGATCTTGGTGCTGGTGCCGTTTATTGGCAAGGGCGTGAACGGTGCGCGGCGCTGGATTGCGCTGGGGCCGTTGAACTTCCAGCCCTCGGAGCTGGCCAAACTCGCGGTGCTGCTGTACGCCGCCGATTACATGGTGCGCAAGATGGATGTGAAAGAGCGCTTCTTTCGCGCCGTGCTGCCCATGGCCGGTGCGGTGGCGATCGTCGGTCTGTTGTTGCTGGCCGAGCCCGACATGGGCGCCTTCTTGGTGATCGCCGTGATCGCCATGGGCATCTTGTTTTTGGGCGGCGTCAACGCCCGCATGTTCTTCTTGATTGCCACCATTTTGGTGGTCGCATTTGCGGTGATGATTGCCCTCTCCGACTGGCGACGCGAGCGAATTTTTGCGTACCTTGACCCGTGGGATGAACGCTACGCCACTGGCAAAGGCTACCAGCTGTCGCACTCGCTGATCGCCATCGGGCGGGGTGAGATTTTTGGCGTGGGGCTGGGCGGCAGCGTCGAAAAGCTGCACTGGCTGCCCGAGGCCCACACCGACTTTTTGCTGGCGGTCATAGGCGAGGAGTTTGGGCTGGTGGGCGTGCTCACCGTGATTGGCCTGTTCTTGTGGCTGACCCGACGCATCATGCACATTGGCCGCCAGGCGGTGGCGCTGGACCGCGTCTTTGCCGGGCTGGTGGCCCAGGGCGTGGGCATCTGGATGGGCTTTCAGGCCTTCATCAACATGGGCGTGAACCTGGGCGCCCTGCCCACCAAGGGCCTGACCCTGCCCCTCATGAGCTATGGCGGCTCCGCCATCCTGATCAACCTCATTGCGATCGCCGTGGTCCTGCGCATCGACTTCGAGAACCGCCAACTCATGCACGGAGGCCGCGTATGAACCCGCACGCCGCCGTGAACAGCGTGGGGGCAATACAACCCACCGCCGGGCCGTCCCAAGGTGGGTTAGCCCCCTCGGGGGGCAGCGAACCACGCGCAGCGGGGAGCGTGGGGGCAACCCCCACCCGGTGCGCACTCATCATGGCCGGTGGTACCGGGGGGCACATCTTTCCGGGGCTGGCGGTGGCGCAGGCCCTGCGTGACAAGGGCTGGCGGGTGCACTGGCTGGGTGCGCCGGGCAGCATGGAAAGCCGCTTGGTGCCCGCGCGTGGTTTCGCGCTGGAGACCATTGATTTTGGTGGCGTGCGCGGCAAAGGCGTGCAGACGCTGGTGTTGCTGCCGCTGCGCCTGCTGCGCGCCTTTTGGCAAAGCATTGCGGTGGTACGCCGCGTGAAGCCCGATGTGCTGGTGGGCTTGGGTGGTTACATCACCTTTCCTGGCGCCATGATGGGTGTGCTCTTGGGCAAGCCGCTGGTTTTGCACGAGCAAAACTCTGTCGCCGGTCTGGCCAACAAGGTGCTTGCGCACCTGGCGGACCGGGTGTTTACTGCATTCCCGGGTGTGTTTGCGCGCGGGGACTGGGTGGGCAATCCGCTGCGGAGCGAGTTTTTGCAGCAGGCACCGGTGGCTCAGCGTTTTGCACAGCGCAGCGGGCCCTTGCGCTTGCTGGTCGTTGGTGGCAGTTTGGGAGCGCGCGCGCTCAACACGGTGGTGCCCCAAGCGCTGGCGCGCATTCCTGAGGCGGCGCGCCCGCTGGTGACCCACCAGAGCGGCGAAAAGCAGATTGACGAACTGCGCGCCAATTACCAGGCCGCCGGTGTGCAGGCCACGTTGACGCCCTTTATCGACAACACGGCAGATGCTTTTGCGCAGGCCGACCTGATCGTGTGCCGCGCCGGTGCCAGCACCGTGACCGAGATTGCTGCGGTGGGCGCTGCTGCGGTGTTTGTGCCGTTTCCGTCTGCGGTGGACGACCACCAAACCACCAACGCACGGTTCCTTGTCGAACAAGGCGGCGGCTGGCTGGTCCCGCAAAACGAGTTCACCCCCGAAACCTTGGCGGCCTTGCTGCAAACCACGCCACGCGAAGCGCTGCTGCAGCGCGCGCTGGCCGCCCACAAACTGCAGCAGCTTCGCGCCACCGACGCGGTGGTCGCAGCCTGCGAGGAACTGGCCGCATGAAACACGCCATCCAACACATTCACTTTGTCGGCATCGGCGGCTCTGGCATGTCGGGCATCGCCGAGGTGCTCAACAACCTGGGCTACACCATCTCCGGCTCCGACCTGTCCGACAGCGCCACCCTAACACGGCTGGCGTCCTTGGGCATTGCCACCCACGTAGGCCATGCGGCCGAACATGTGCGCGGTGCCGACGCGGTGGTCACGTCCACTGCGGTGCAGCCCAGCAACCCCGAGGTGCTGTGCGCCCGCGAGATGCGCATTCCCATCGTGCCCCGCGCGCTCATGCTGGCCGAGCTGATGCGCCTCAAGCAGGGCATCGCCATTGCCGGCACCCACGGAAAAACCACCACCACCAGCTTGGTGGCCAGTGTCTTGGCGCAGGCCGGGCTGGACCCCACCTTTGTGATTGGCGGGCGGCTCAACAGCGCCGGTGCCAATGCGCGGCTGGGCCAGGGCGAGTACATCGTGGTGGAGGCCGACGAGTCCGATGCCTCGTTTCTCAACCTGTTGCCGGTGATGGCGGTGGTGACCAACATCGATGCCGACCACATGGAAACCTACGGCCATGACTTTGGCCGCCTCAAGAAGGCGTTCGTCGATTTTCTGCACCGCATGCCCTTCTATGGCACCGCCATTTTGTGCACCGACGATGCGGCCGTGCGCAGCATCGTCGACGAGGTGACCTGCCCAATTACCAGCTACGGTTTCAACGAATCTGCGCAGGTGCGCGCCATCGACGTGCGTGCTGTGGGTGCGCAGATGCACTTCACGGTGCAGCGGCGCAATGGCGTGGTGCTGCCAGATTTGGACGTGGTGCTCAATTTGCCGGGTATGCACAACGTGCTCAACGCCTTGTCGGCGGTGGCGGTGGCGGTCGAGCTCGGTATTGAAGACGCTGCGGTGCAAAAGGCGCTGGCGGAGTTTCGCGGTGTGGGTCGGCGCTTCCAGCGCTACGGCGATCTGGCCTTGCCCGCCAAGGGCGGCAAACCCGCCGGCGTGGTCACGGTGGTGGACGACTACGGCCACCACCCGGTGGAGATGGCGGCCACGCTGGCGGCTGCGCGCGGCGCGTTTCCGGGGCGGCGTTTGGTGCTGGCGTTCCAGCCGCACCGCTACAGCCGCACGCGCGACTGCTTTGACGACTTTGTGAAAGTCATTGGCACCGCCGACTCGGTTTTGCTGGGCGAGGTGTACCCCGCAGGCGAAGCCCCCATCGTGGCCGCCGATGGCCGGGCGCTTGCCCGGGCTTTGCGTATCGCAGGCAAGGTCGAACCGATCTTTGTTGACGACCTGGCCGCCATGCCACAAGCCGCCATCGACAACGCGCAAGACGGCGACGTGCTGCTGTGCATGGGGGCGGGGTCCATCGGCGCGCTGCCCGGCAAATTGGTGGACCTGCTGGCCACCGGCGGGGTGCAGCCATGAGCACACCAAAAGACATGCAGAGGGCACCAGACATGACGCAGGGGTTCGCGCAGGAGTTGGCCCAAGAGATGCCGCAGAACATGGCACGCAAACTGGGCAAGGTGGCGGTGTTGATGGGCGGTGCGTCGGCCGAGCGCGAGGTTTCGCAGATGTCGGGCCACGGGGTGCTGGCCGCGCTACGTGCCGCCGGTGTCGACGCCCACGCGTTTGACACCGCCGAGCGCGACCTTGGCGAGCTCAAGCGTGATGGCTTTGCGCGCTGCTTCATTGCGCTGCACGGCCGCCTGGGCGAGGATGGCACGGTGCAGGGCGCACTCGAATTGCTGGGCATTCCCTACACCGGTTCGGGCGTGATGGCCTCGGCCATTGCGATGGACAAGGTCATGACCAAGCGCATTTGGCGCTTTGAAGGGTTGCCCACCCCAGCCTGGCAGCAGGTCCACAGTGCCGCCCAAACCCGCGCCGCATTGGCCGCGCTGGGCGCACCCATGATCGTCAAACCGGCCCGCGAAGGATCATCGATTGGCTACACCAAGGTCACGGCGGCCGACCAGTGTGATGCGGCCTACGCGCTGGCCGCGCAGCACGACCCGATGGTGTTGTGCGAGCAGTTCATTGCCGGCGACGAAGTCACCTGCCCCGTGCTCGGACCGGCAGACGCGCCACGTGCCTTGCCAGTCATCCGCATCGTCGCGCCCGAAGGCAACTACGACTACCAAAACAAGTATTTCACCGACACCACCCAGTACCTGGTGCCCGCCGGTCTGCCCGCTGGCGAAGAAGAAGCCATTGCCGCCTTGGCCTGCAAGGCGTATGCGGTGCTGGGTTGCCGTGGCTGGGCGCGCGCGGACGTCATGATCGACGCGCGCACCCGCCAGCCGTATCTGCTGGAAATCAACACCTCGCCGGGTATGACCAGCCATTCGCTGGTGCCCATGTCGGCCAAGGCCTTGGGCATCGGCTACCAGGACCTGTGCTTGCAACTGTTGCAATCGACCGCGCTAGAGCGCGCCAGTGCCGCATGACCGCGACGCAGCCCATCCCCCTCGATGTTCGGCTGATGAACCTCAGCGCCGCCTTGTTGTTGGCGGTGTTTGCGGTGCTGTGCGCGGCAGCGGCGGGGCGCTGGGTGGCGCGCTGGAGCGTTTTTGAGATTGAAAAAATCACCGTCACGGGCGACACCCACTACAACAACAGCGTGACTTTGCGTGCCAACGTGGCGCCACGTATTTCGGGCACGTTTTCTACCGTCGACCTGGAGCAGGTGCGCCGCGCGTTCGAGTCGGCCCCGTGGGTGCGCCGCGCGGTGGTGCACCGCGAGTTTCCCAACCGCCTGCGGGTGGTGCTGCAAGAGCACCAGAGCGCAGCTTTGTGGGGCAGCGAGGGTGAGTTGCGTTTGATCAACACCTTTGGCGAGGTGTTCGAGGCCAACGTCGACGAGGTGGACCAAGACAGTCTGCCCACCTTGAGCGGACCCGAAGGCCAAGCCGCCGAGGTGTTGGCGATGTACGTCGCGCTGGCGCCGCAGTTTGCAGCGATGCAAATTCCGCTGGAGGCTCTGAAGCTGTCTGGCGGCGGTAGCTGGACCGCGCGGCTGGCCAGCGAGGCGGTGATCGAACTGGGGCGCGGCAGTGCAGACGAGGTGCTGGCCCGGGTGCAGCGGTTCCTGAAAACCCTGACCCAGGTCGTCACCCGGTATGGCCGGGGCGCCAATGCGTTGGAGTCGGCCGACTTGCGGCATGAAAACGGGTACGCAATTCGGCTGCGCGGCGTGACCACGCAGCGCGCCGACGAGGTCAAACAGTGAACGAAGAATGAGCAGGTGAACCCATGGCAAAAGAATACAAAGAGTTGGTAATCGGCCTGGACATTGGCACCGCCAAGGTCATGGCGGTGGTGGCCGAGGTGCTGCCTGGCGGTGAGCTCAAGCTTGCAGGCTTGGGCGTGGCACCGACCAACGGGCTCAAGCGCGGCGTGGTGGTCAACATCGACGCGACCGTGCAAAGCATTCAGCAAGCGCTCAAAGAGGCCGAGCTGATGGCCGACTGCAAGATCAGCCGCGTGTACACCGGCATCACCGGAAGCCATATTCGCGGCATCAACTCCAGCGGCATGGTGGCCGTCAAGGACCGTGAAGTTACCGCCGCCGATGTCGCGCGCGTGGTCGAGACGGCCCGGGCCATCAACATCTCCACCGACCAGCGGCTGCTTCTGGTTGAGCCGCAGGAGTTCATCATCGACGGGCAGGATGTGCGCGAGCCCATCGGCATGAGCGGTATCCGGCTGGAGGCCAAGGTGCACATCGTGACCGGTGCGCAAACGGCGGCCGAAAACATCATCAAGTGCGTGCGCCGCTGCGGCTTAGAGGTCGAGCAGCTCATGCTCAACCCGCTGGCCAGCAGCCTGTCGGTGCTGACCGCCGACGAGCGCGACCTGGGCGTGGCGCTGGTGGACATCGGCGCGGGCACCACCGACGTGGCCATTTTCACGGGTGGTGCCATCCGCCACACGGCGGTGATTCCGATTGCCGGGGACCTGATCACCAGCGACATCGCCATGGCGTTGCGCACGCCCACCAAGGACGCTGAAGACATCAAGGTGGAGTACGGCCACGCCAAGCAGCTGCTGGTGGACCCAGAGACCCAGGTGGAGGTGCCTGGTCTGGGCGACCGGGGGCCGCGCATGCTCAGCCGCCAGGCACTCGCCGGTGTGATTGAGCCGCGCATCGAAGAGATTTTTTCGCTGGTCAACCAGGTGATGCGCGACTCGGGTTACGAAGAAGTGCTCTCCAGCGGCATTGTGCTGACCGGCGGCAGCTGCGTGATGCCGGGCATGGTCGAGTTGGGCGAAGACATCTTCCTCAAACCCGTGCGCCGCGGCATCCCCAAATACAACAGCGCGCTGGCCGACATGGTGGCGCAGCCCCGTGCCGCCACCGTGATGGGCCTGCTCGAAGAGGCGCGCATAGCCCGCATGCGCGGCTACAAGGTGGCGCAAAAAGCGGGTTCCATGAAGAACGCGCTGGGCGGAATCAAGGACTGGTTCGTGGGGAACTTTTAACCATGCACAGCAAGATCTGGCTCGCACGCGGAAGTCCGCACACGCGCTGGCGCTCTACCGGGCCGCCGCTATGAAACCAACCCAGCCACAACAACCCACCCCGTTTATCGCACTGAAGGAGAACCACATGGCCATCGAGATGATTGAAGTAGAGGAATTTCACCAAGGCACGCAGATCAAGGTCATCGGCGTTGGCGGTGGCGGCGGTAACGCCGTCGAGCACATGATCCAGTCCGCCGTCGGTGGCGTGGAATTCATTTGCGCCAACACCGATGCGCAGGCGCTCTCGCGCAGTTCGGCGCACAAGACCATCCAGCTCGGTGGTTCGGGTCTGGGCGCAGGCAGCAAGCCCGACAAGGGCCGCGAGGCGGCTGATCTGGCCGAGGCCGACATCCGCGAGGCCATTGCTGGTGCGCACATGCTGTTCATCACCGCCGGTATGGGCGGCGGCACCGGCACCGGCGCAGCGCCGGTGATTGCACGGGTGGCCAAAGAGATGGGCATTTTGACGGTGGGCGTCGTGACCAAGCCCTTCGACTTCGAAGGTGGACGCCGCATGAGCAACGCCGACGCCGGGCTGCAAGACCTGGAGGCCAATGTGGACTCCCTGATCGTGGTCCTCAATGAAAAACTGCTGGAAGTGCTGGGCGACGATGTCAGCCAAGACGAGGCCTTTGCCCACGCCAACGATGTGTTGAAAAACGCGGTCGGCGGCATTGCAGAAATCATCAACGTGCCAGGCCACGTGAACGTGGACTTCGAAGACGTGCGCACGGTCATGGGTGAGCCTGGCAAGGCCATGATGGGCACCGCGCTGGCCAGTGGACCGGACCGCGCCCGTATCGCCGCAGAGCAAGCCGTGGCTTGCCCGCTGCTCGAAGGCATCGACCTCTCAGGCGCCAAAGGCGTGTTGGTGCTGATCACCGCCGCCAAGGGTTCCTTGAAGTTGTCCGAGTCCAAGCTGGCGATGAACACCATCCGCGCCTACGCCTCGGCCGATGCCCATGTGATTTACGGCACCGCCTATGACGACGCTTTGGGCGATGACATACGCGTCACGGTGGTTGCAACCGGTCTGAGCCGCCAGGGCGCACGCCGCACCGCGCCGCCGCTGCAAGTGCTGCGCACCGGTACCGACAACGTGCCCTTCCAGGTGCCCACGCTCAACACCGGCTTGGCCGGTGGTGCTGGCACGGCGGCAGCGACGCCGCCCGACTACAACACCATGGCCACGCCCAGTGTTTGGCGCACCAACCGCACCCAAGCGGCTGCGCGGGTGGACGCGCTCTCCAGTGGCGGTATGGACGACTACGAAATCCCCGCCTTCTTGCGCAAGCAGGCAGATTGAGGTACCGGCCCCCACGCTCCCCGCTGCGCGTGGTTCGCTGCCCCCCGAGGGGGCTAATCCCGCTTGGGGCGGCCCGGCGCGGGCTTGTTGCCCCCACGCTCCCCGCCGCGCGTGGTTCGCTGCCCGGTAAACTCGGCGCATGTTGCAGCAACGAACGCTTAAATCCCTGACGCGCGCTGTCGGTGTGGGTCTGCACAGCGGCCAGCGGGTGGAGTTGACTTTGCGACCGGCGGCGCCCGACACGGGCATCGTGTTTCGGCGCATTGACTTGCCTGAGCCGGTGGACATCGTGGTGTCTGCCGAGGCAGTGACCGACACGCGCTTGGCCTCCACCCTGTCCAAGGGAGGCGCAAAGGTGCTGACCGTGGAACACCTGATGTCAGCGTGTGCCGGGCTGGGCGTGGACAACCTGCTGGTGGACATCACCGCCGAGGAGATTCCCATCCTCGATGGTTCCGCAGCGTCCTTTGTGTTTTTGCTGCAAAGCGCAGGCATCGTGACCCAGAACGCGCCGCGCCGTTTCATCCGCATCCTGCGTCCGGTTGAAGTGCGCGAAGGCACAGGCGCCAACGAAAAATGGGCCCGGCTGGAGCCCTTTCATGGCTACAAGTTGCGCTTCGAAATCGAGTTCCACCACCCCGCGGTGGACTCCACTGGCCAGCAGGTCGAGTTCGACTTGAGCACCGGCTCCTACACCCGCGATATCGCCAGAGCACGTACCTTCGGTTTCACCAAAGACGTGGAGATGATGCGGGCCAATGGACTGGCGCTGGGCGGTGGTCTGGACAATGCCATCGTGATGGACGACTACAAGGTGCTCAATGCCGACGGCCTGCGCTACGACG
>JBIIZY010000108.1:0-9951 GCA_044346035.1 Rhodoferax sp.
AGGCGATGAACTCGCCAGATTCCTTGTCCTTGGTGTACTCAGTCAGGCGCACGTTGATGCGCGAGTTGAGTTCGACCTCGCCCGCGTCAAACGCACGCTGCACCTCGCCGGTGTCGGCAAAAATCAGGCCTTCGCCCTTGCCGTTGATACGCTCGCGGGTGGTGTAGTACAAGCCCAGCACCACGTCTTGCGAGGGCACGATGGAGGGCTCGCCGTTGGCGGGGAACAGCACGTTGTTAGAGGCCAGCATCAGGGTGCGGGCTTCCATTTGCGCTTCCACTGACAAGGGCACGTGCACCGCCATCTGGTCGCCGTCGAAGTCGGCGTTGAAGGCCGCGCAGACCAAGGGGTGCAGCTGAATGGCTTTGCCTTCGATCAAGATGGGCTCGAAGGCTTGAATGCCCAAGCGGTGCAGCGTGGGTGCGCGGTTGAGCATCACGGGGTGCTCTTTGATTACCTCTTCGAGGATATCCCAGACCACTGGCGTGCCAGATTCGACTTCCTTCTTGGCGGCCTTGATGGTGGTGGCAATGCCCATCGCTTCCAGGCGCGCGAAGATGAAGGGCTTGAACAACTCCAGGGCCATCAGCTTGGGCAGTCCGCACTGGTGCAGCTTGAGGGTGGGGCCCACAGTGATCACGGAACGACCGGAGTAGTCCACGCGCTTGCCCAGCAGGTTCTGGCGGAAACGACCGGACTTGCCCTTGATCATGTCGGCCAGCGACTTCAGAGCGCGCTTGTTGGCGCCGGTCATGGCCTTGCCGCGGCGGCCGTTGTCCAGCAGGCTGTCCACGGCCTCTTGCAGCATCCGCTTTTCGTTGCGGGCGATGATTTCGGGGGCCTTCAACTCCAGCAAACGGCGCAGACGGCTGTTGCGGTTGATCACGCGGCGGTACAGGTCGTTCAGGTCGGAGGTGGCAAAACGGCCACCATCCAGCGGCACCAGTGGACGCAGGTCCGGCGGCAGCACGGGCAGCACATCAAGCACCATCCACTCGGGCTTGATGCCAGACTTTTTGAACGCCTCAAGCACCTTCAAACGCTTGGCGTTTTTCTTGATCTTGAGTTCCGAGCCGGTCAGGTCGTTGCGCAGCTTCTCGATGGAGCCTTCGATGTCGATGCTTTGCAGCAGGTCTTTAATGCCTTCGGCACCCATCTTGGCAGTGAACTCGTCGCCGTATTCCTTGAACTTGGCGTCGAAATCGTCCTCGGTCATGATGCTGAACTTCTTCAGCGGGGTCATGCCGGGGTCGGTGACCACGTAGGCTTCAAAGTACAGCACGCGCTCGATGTCGCGCAGCGTCATGTCCAGCACCAGGCCCAAGCGGCTGGGCAGCGACTTCAAAAACCAGATGTGGGCACAGGGCGCAGCCAGGTCGATGTGGCCCATACGCTCGCGGCGCACCTTGGTCTGGGTGACTTCCACGCCGCACTTCTCGCAGATGACGCCACGGTGCTTGAGGCGCTTGTACTTGCCGCACAGGCACTCGTAGTCCTTGATGGGTCCGAAAATCTTGGCGCAAAACAGACCATCGCGCTCAGGCTTGAAGGTGCGGTAGTTAATGGTCTCCGGCTTCTTGACCTCGCCGAAAGACCACGAACGGATCTTCTCCGGCGACGCCATGCCAATTTTGATGGCATCGAAATGCTCATCGGGCGTGAACTGCTTGAACAGGTCGAGTAATGATTTCATGGGACTCTTTCCTATCTTTAAGAACGTTCGAGTTCAATGTCCAGGCCCAAGGAACGGATTTCCTTGACCAGCACGTTGAACGATTCGGGCATACCGGCTTCGATGGAGTGCTCGCCCTTGACGATGTTTTCGTACACCTTGGTGCGGCCTTGCACGTCGTCGGACTTGACGGTGAGCATCTCTTGCAGCACGTAGGACGCGCCATAGGCCTCCAGTGCCCACACCTCCATCTCGCCAAAACGCTGACCACCAAACTGGGCCTTGCCGCCCAGGGGTTGCTGCGTGACCAGGCTGTACGGGCCGGTGGAACGGGCGTGCATCTTGTCGTCCACCAGGTGGTGCAGCTTGAGGTAGTGCATATAGCCCACGGTGGTGGACCGCTCAAACGGGTCACCGGTGCGACCGTCATACAGCTGCGCCTGGGTGCGGGTGGCGGTCAGGCCCTTGGCCTTGGCCACGTCGTCGGGGTAGGCGAGTTGCAGCATGTCGCCAATCTCGGCTTCGGTAGCGCCATCAAACACAGGCGACGCAAACGGCACGCCCAGCGTGAGCTCCTGCGCCATGTCCCGGATTTCGGTATCCGACAGCTGCTTGAGGTCTTCTTTGCGTCCGGTGCCGTTGTAGATTTTTTCCATCAGGGCGCGGATTTCGGCTGCCGCCGCTTCGCGCTGCAGCATGTCGCCAATGCGCTGACCCAAGCCCTTGCCGGCCCAGCCCAAGTGCACTTCCAACACCTGTCCGATGTTCATACGCGAGGGAACGCCCAGCGGGTTGAGCACGATGTCCACCGGCGTGCCGTCGGCCATGTAGGGCATGTCTTCGACCGGGGTGATCTTGGAGACCACGCCCTTGTTGCCGTGGCGGCCGGCCATCTTGTCACCGGGCTGCAGGCGGCGTTTGACCGCAATGTAGACCTTGACCATCTTCAAGACGCCTGCGGGCAGCTCGTCGCCTTGCGTCAACTTCTTGCGCTTCTCTTCAAAGGCGAGGTCAAAGCTGTGGCGGGTTTGCTCCAGCGAGTTCTTGATGCTTTCCAGTTGGCCAGCCACGTCTTCGTCGGCCGGGCGGATGTCAAACCAGTGGAACTTCTCAACCGACGCCAGGTAGGCCTTGTCGATCTTGGTTCCCTTGGCCAGCTTTTGGGGTCCGCCGTTGGCCGTCTTGCCGTCGAGCAGCTTGGCGATACGGTCGAACGCGTCGGCCTCCACGATGCGGATCTGGTCGTTCAGGTCGAGGCGGAAACGCTTCAACTCGTCATCGATGATCTGCTGGGCGCGCTTGTCGCGCTGGATGCCTTCGCGGGTGAAGACCTGCACGTCGATCACCGTGCCCTGTGAGCCTTGGTCGACGCGCAGCGAGGTGTCTTTCACGTCGCTGGCCTTCTCACCGAAGATGGCGCGCAACAGCTTTTCTTCTGGGGTCAGCGTGGTCTCACCCTTGGGTGTGACCTTGCCAACCAACGTGTCACCGGGGAGCACTTCGGCGCCAACATAAATGATGCCGGACTCATCCAAGCGGTTGAGTTGTTGCTCGCTCAGGTTGGGGATGTCGCGGGTGATTTCTTCCGCGCCCAGCTTGGTGTCACGGGCCATCACCACCAGCTCTTCGATGTGGATCGAGGTGTAGCGGTCTTCGGCCACCACGCGCTCGCTGATCAAAATCGAGTCTTCAAAGTTGTAGCCGTTCCAGGGCATGAAGGCCACCAGCATGTTCTGACCAATGGCGATTTCGCCCAGGTCAGTCGATGCGCCGTCGGCAATCACGTCGCCCTTTGCCAGCTTGTCACCGCGCTTGACGATGGGGCGCTGGTGGATGTTGGTGTTCTGGTTGGAACGCTGGTACTTGATGAGGTTGTAGATGTCCACACCCACTTCACCGGCCTGCGCTTCGCTGTCGTTCACACGCACCACGATGCGGGTGGCGTCTACATAGTCGACCACACCACCGCGGGTGGCGGTCACCACGGTGCCGGAGTCGATGGCGGCAACGCGCTCGATGCCGGTGCCCACCATGGGCTTCTCGGGCCGCAACACCGGCACGGCTTGGCGCGACATGTTGGCGCCCATCAATGCGCGGTTGGCGTCGTCGTGCTCCAAGAAGGGCACCAGCGATGCGGCAACCGACACGATCTGCGCCGGTGACACATCCATGTACTGGATGCGCTCTGCGCCACACAAGATGGATTCACCCTTCTCACGGGCAGACACCAAATCACCGGTCAGCACGCCATCCTTGTCCAGGGTGGCATTGGCTTGGGCGATCACGTACTTGCCCTCTTCGATGGCCGACAGGTAGTCAATGTCCATCGTCACCTTGCTGTTGACGACCCGGCGGTAAGGCGTTTCGATGAAACCGTACTCGTTGAGGCGGGCGTACAAAGCAAGCGAGTTGATCAGGCCGATGTTCGGACCTTCAGGCGTTTCGATAGGGCAGACACGACCGTAGTGGGTCACGTGCACGTCACGCACTTCAAAGCCAGCGCGCTCACGGGTCAAACCGCCCGGGCCCAGGGCCGATACACGGCGCTTGTGGGTGATTTCGGCCAAGGGGTTGGTCTGGTCCATGAACTGCGACAGCTGGGAGGCTCCAAAGAACTCCTTGAGTGCCGCAGAGATGGGCTTGCTGTTGATCAGGTCGTGCGGCATCAGCGGCTCTTGCTCGGCCTGACCCAGACGCTCTTTGACGGCCTTCTCAATGCGCGCCAGACCAGTACGGTACTGGTTCTCAGCCAGCTCGCCCACACAACGCACCCGGCGGTTGCCCAGGTGGTCAATGTCGTCCACTTCGCCACGGCCATTGCGCAGATCTACCAAAATTTTGACGACGGAGAGGATGTCTTCATTGGTCAGCACCATCGGGCCAGTGGACTCGGCACGTCCCATCTTGGCGTTGAACTTCATGCGGCCCACGCGCGACAAATCGTAGGTGTCGGGGTTGTAGAACAGGCGCTGGAACAAAGCCTGTACCGCGTCTTCCGTGGGCGGCTCGCCGGGGCGCATCATGCGGTAGATGGCAACACGGGCAGCGAACTCGTCGGCAGTTTCATCGATGCGCAGGGTTTGCGAGATGTAGGCGCCTTGATCGAGTTCGTTGGTGTAAATGCAAGCCAACTCTTGGACGCCGGCCGTGCGCAGCTTCTTGAGTAACAGCTCGGTGAGTTCTTCGTTGGCCTTGGCAATGATTTCGCCGGTTTCGGCATCGACCACGCTGCGGGCCACGATGCGTCCGATCAGGAAGTCCTCTGGTACGCTGATGTGGGTTGTTTGGGTTTGTTCGAGCTCGCGGGTGTGGCGTGCAGTAACGCGCTTGTCCTTGGTGACCACCACTTTGCCACTCTTGTCGGTGATATCGAAACGGGCCACCTCACCGCGCA
The DNA here is from genome assembly GCA_044346035.1 of Rhodoferax sp. Lineage (GTDB taxonomy): Bacteria > Pseudomonadota > Gammaproteobacteria > Burkholderiales > Burkholderiaceae_C > Allorhodoferax. Next base: position 5,067 of record JBIIZY010000108.1, read on the forward strand.
GACGCTCGGCCACAAACTCCATTTGTGCGCCGCTGTCCATCAGGCGGAAGTTGTCGTTAACGAAGAAGTTGGCCAGGATGGATTCGTTGTTCAAGCCAATGGCGCGCAACAAGATCGTGACGGGCATCTTGCGGCGGCGGTCGACACGGAAGTACAGCAGGTCTTTGGGATCAAACTCAAAGTCCAACCAAGAGCCACGGTAGGGAATGATGCGGGCCGAGAACAGCAGCTTGCCCGAGCTGTGGGTCTTGCCCTTGTCGTGCTCGAAGAACACGCCCGGCGAGCGGTGCAGCTGCGAGACGATGACGCGCTCGGTGCCGTTGATGATGAAGGAGCCCTTGTTGGTCATCAAGGGCACTTCGCCCATGTACACCTCTTGCTCTTTGACTTCCTTGACCACCTTGTTTTGTGAGGTGGAAGACTCGCGGTCGTAAATGATCAACTGGACTTTCGCGCGCACCGCGGAGGCGTAGGTGAGACCACGGGTCTGGCATTCGCGCACATCAAACGCGGGCTTGGCCAGGTTGTACTCGAGGTACTTCATCTCAACGAAGCCGTTGTGCGACACGATGGGGAAGGCCGCCTCGAACGCTGCTTGCAGTCCTTCAACCGTGCGCTTTTTCGGCGGAACTTCCGCTTGAAGGAACGCGGTGTAAGCATCCTTCTGCATCTGCAACAAATAGGGAATTTCGAGCACGCTGTCGCGGTTGCCGAAATTTTTGCGAATGCGTTTGCGTTCTGTGTATGTGTAAGCCATTCGATCTCCGGGCAAAAACTGAAGGAATCCAGGGGGTCCTAGGCGACTGTCGCGTTGAGCACCGCTCTCAACAGGCTTGGTGATTGGCCACTACCAATCATTGGCGGACGGTCGCGCATTGCACACAACCCGTACCAAGGCGTCTCCTGCAGTCGGATTCAGAAGACACTCCAAATTGTTTGCTTCCAACCAATTTGGAGTGGGCTCTGTAAGCACAAAAGCTGGAGTGCCCTTGCGGACACCCCAGCCTTGCGGGAGGGCCAAATTACTTCAGTTCGGCCTTGGCACCGGCTTCCACCAGTTTCTTCAGAGCAGCTTCGGCGTCGGCCTTGGCAATGCCTTCCTTGACAGCCTTGGGAGCGCCGTCGACCAAGTCCTTGGCTTCTTTGAGGCCCAGGCCGGTGATTTCGCGCACTGCCTTGATGACCGACACCTTGTTGGCGCCAGCGTCGGTCAAAACGACGTTGAACTCGGTCTTCTCTTCAACGGCCGCAGCAGCACCGCCACCACCACCTGCAGCGGGCGCAGCCATAGCGGCTGCGCTCACACCAAACTTCTCTTCGATGGCCTTGACCAGGTCGTTGAGTTCCATGACCGTCATGCTGTCGAGCGCGGTCAAAAATGCGTCTTTATCGAATGCCATTTTGATTTCCTAACAATATTGGTTACTACAACAGCAGGGCCTAGGCCGCAACTGCTTCTGCGGGGGCAGCGGGTGCCGCGCCTGCGCCTTTTTGTTCCGCCACGGCGGCCAGCACACGGGCTGTACGCGAGATGGGGGACTGCATCAAGCCCAGCAACTGTGCCAGCAACACTTCCTTGGAAGGAATGCTTGCCAGTTGCTTTACGCCGTTGACATCCAACGCCTTCCCGCCATACGCACCGCCACGGATCACCAACTTGTCGTTGGTTTTCGCGAAGTCGGCAACCACCTTTGCGGCGGCCACTGCGTCTTGGGAAAAGCTGTAAATCAGCGGGCCGGACATCTGGTTGGCCACAACCTCAAACGCACTACCTGCCACAGCACGGCGGGCCAAGGTGTTTTTCAACACACTCAGGCTCACACCCTGGCTGCGGGCTGTATTGCGCAGTTTGGTCATGTCCGCAACCGTGATGCCGCGGTACTCCGCAATCACGAGCGTTTGAGCTTTTGCGGCGAGGCTGGTCACATCCGATATGACCGCTTCTTTCTCACTGCGATTCAGACTCAAGGTCTACTCCTTTCAATGTGCCTGGTGGCTTGCGCCACGTCAGCACGCCATATTGCAGCGACCAACTGTGTACAGAAAACTTCCGTATGCAGCGGGATCGCCATCTGCGTTGGCTTTGGCAGCGGCTTGCGACGCTGCGGGTTTTAAGCACAGTTGCCTGTGCGCCAACGGTCTTGGATGGCCCGGGCGCACCTTGCAGCACGCCCAGCCCACCACATCGGGCACTGCTCGCGCAGCGCCCAGATTCCTAAGCGCCTATCCGCCGATGGTTTGGATGTCCACACGAACACCCACACCCATAGTCGAAGACACCGCCACCTTGCGCAAGTACACCCCTTTGCTCGACGCAGGCTTGGCCTTGGTCAAGGCTTCGACCAAGGCAGCGAGGTTGCCTTGCAGCTTGTCACTGTCGAACGAACGGCGACCGATGGTGGAATGCACGATACCGGCCTTGTCCACACGGAACTGCACCTGGCCCGCTTTGGCATTGCGCACAGCACCCGCAACATCGGGGGTGACCGTGCCCACCTTGGGGTTGGGCATCAGGCCACGGGGGCCCAAAATTTGGCCCAACGCACCCACCACGCGCATGGCGTCGGGGGCGGCGATCACCACATCAAATGGCATGTCACCGGCCTTGACCATGGCCGCCAGATCGTCCATACCAACGATGTCGGCACCAGCAGCCTTGGCTTCTTCTGCCTTAGCACCCTGAGCAAACACCGCGACACGCTTGGTCTTTCCGGTGCCATTGGGCAGCACCACCGCACCGCGCACCACTTGGTCGGACTTCTTGGCGTCGATACCGAGTTGCACTGCGACGTCGATCGACTCATCAAACTTGGCGTTGGCGAACTCCTTCACCAGCCCCAGGGCATCGCCCAAAGGGTAGAGCTTGGTGCTGTCAATTTTGCCAACTTGGGTCTTTTGCTTTTTGGTGAGCTTGGACATTTAAACGCCCTCCACATTCACGCCCATCGAGCGGGCTGAGCCGGCGATGGTACGAACGGCTGCATCCAGATCGGCTGCAGTCATGTCTTTCATTTTGGTCTTTGCGATTTCTTCGAGCTGCGCGCGGGTGATCTTGCCGACCTTGTCTACGTGGGCGCGGGCGGAGCCCTTGTCAAGCTTGATCGCCTTCTTAATCAGCACCGTCGCCGGCGGCGTCTTGATAACAAAAGTGAAGCTCTTGTCCGCGAACGCAGTGATGACCACTGGCAGTGGCAGACCGGGCTCAACACCCTGGGTCTGCGCGTTGAACGCCTTGCAGAACTCCATGATGTTCAGACCACGTTGACCCAGCGCAGGGCCAATCGGTGGGGACGGATTGGCTTTACCGGCTGGCACTTGCAGCTTGATAAAACCGACGATTTTCTTTGCCATGTTTTCTCCTTACGGGTAGTGACGCCTTGGTGCTGACCTATTCAGACCGCAGCTCCCCGGGGTTAACGACTCTGCCTATCAAGGGGCTGCACCGAGTCGGCAAGTGCAACCTCGAGGGGTCAAAGCCCCAATCCACAAACTTAGGTTTTTTCGATTTGAGAAAACTCCAACTCCACAGGCGTGGAGCGACCAAAAATAGTGACGGAAACACGCACCTTGCTTTTCTCGTAGTTGACGTCTTCAACGGACCCATTGAAGTCGGTAAAAGGCCCGTCCTTGACACGCACGTACTCACCGACCACAAACTCAATCTTGTGGCGTGGCTTTTCGGTGCCCTCTTGCATTTGGCTCACGATCTTCATGACCTCGGCCTCAGAAATCGGGGCCGGACGGTTCTTGGCGCCTCCCACAAATCCAGTCACTTTGTTGGTGTGCTTGACCAAGTGCCAGGTGTCGTCATCCATCACCATTTCAACCAACACATAACCTGGGAAAAACTTGCGCTCGGTGGTCTTCTTCTGGCCGTTTTTGACTTCAACCACCTCTTCCATGGGCACCAAAATGCGGCCGAACTTGCTTTGCATGCCAGAGCGGGTGATGCGCTCAAGAATGTTGCGCTCTACCGCCTTTTCCATGCCAGAGTAGGCATGGACAACATACCAACGCAGGTCCGGGTTAGCCGACTGCGTCGCGGCCACTGCCGTGGTGTCTGTTGCTGCGTCAGTCATTGCTACTTCCATCCCAGAATCAAATCGTAAAAAAGCCACTCCAAGGTCTTGTCGGTCAGCCACAAGAACAGCGCCATAACCAAGACAAACCCAAACACATACGCGGTGATTTGGATTGCCTCTTTGCGCTCAGGCCAAACCACCTTCCTGACTTCTTTCCATGCGTCGCGACCGAAGGCAATCAGCTGGCGCCCCGACTCCGCCGTGAAAAACACGCCGACCGCCGCCGCCAAGCACAGCAACAGCGCACCCCATTGCACCCATGGACCCTGCTTGGCGAGCAAGTAAAAGGCCGCGAGCGCCGCGACCACCAATGCGGCAGCCACGCCCAGCTTGGCCTTGTCCGCACCGGTATTCACTGTTTCAACTTGTGTCGTGGCCATAGTTTTCTTACTTAACAGGGGTACATACGCTTACCAATATCAGCCGCCCTAAGACGCTGAAGCCCGCTATGGTGTAGCGGGCTTGTTTGCCGCCCCGTTTAACGGGTGGCAGGGGCAGTAGGAATCGAACCTACAACCTTCGGTTTTGGAGACCGACGCTCTGCCAATTGAGCTATACCCCTACAGCAAATCCTTACGCAATGATCTTGGCAACCACGCCCGCGCCCACAGTGCGACCGCCTTCGCGGATAGCAAAGCGCAGACCCTCTTCCATGGCGATCGGGTTGATCAGCTTCACAGTGATCGACACGTTGTCACCAGGCATCACCATCTCCTTGCCCTCGGGCAACTCAATCGCACCCGTCACGTCCGTGGTACGGAAATAGAACTGGGGGCGGTAGTTGTTGAAGAAAGGGGTGTGGC
>JBIIZY010000250.1:0-2916 GCA_044346035.1 Rhodoferax sp.
AGCGCATCCAGCGTCTGGTCCAGCGGGCCGGCCTTGGAGGGGGTGATCTCCAACGTGTACGCCGAGTAGTTGCTGGCCAGCACAACGCCATTGCGGTCGGTAATCAGCCCGCGGTTGGGAACGATGGGAACAATGGCGGTGCGGTTGCTCTCCGCCTGGGCGCGCAACTCGTCGTGGCGCCACACCTGCAGGTACACCAACCGGGCCAGCAGCAGGGCAAAACACGCAAGCACCACCAGGCTGATGACGAAAATGCGCGAACGAAAGCGCGACAGATCGGCCTCGACATTGCGCAGCTCGGTCATGGCTACAGGGGGCGGTTGGCGTCGGGGTCGGGTGCGCGGCGTTGGGGAGCCAGCAAGGCGATGCTGGCCAGCGGCCACAACAGCGCCTCAAGCACGGGCGCCAACAACAGCAAAAAGCCGGGAAACCTGCCCCCCACCGCCAAGCGCAACACCAGCTCAATGGCGTGCGCCGCCGCAAACAAAGGAAACACCTGGGCCGCCTGCGAGGGCACGGTAAACCACAGCAGCCGGCGGTGGATGGTGATCGCGAAAAAGCTCAGCACCGTGTAGGACATGGCGTGCTGCCCCAGCAAGGCGCCTTGGTGCACATCCATCATCAGCCCAAAGGTGAATGCCGCCACGATGCCCACGCGCATCGGCTGGTGCACCGTCCAAAACACCAGCACCAGCGCCAGCACATCGGGCGTCCACGCGGCGCGGCCCCACAGGGCCATGTTTTGCAGCATGTTGAACAGCAAGGCGGCCAACAAGCTGCCCCAGATAAACACCGGATTGGCCGGCAACAGCAACTGCTGGCCCGGGCGCATGATCATGGGCGCACTCCTGCTTTGCTGGACATCATTTCAAATTCCTGCTGCGGCCCGTCCCACTGGCCGGCGCAACCGGCGCTTCGGGACGCGGTGCGATGGAGGCATTCCACGGTGCCATCACCACCACGTGGCTGGCACCCGCAACCAACGCAACCGGCACGCAATAAATGCGGGCAAACATCGCATCGACCCGGCGCTCCACCTTCTCGACCCGCGCGACCGGCAGGCCGGGTGGGTACACGCCATCGACCCCGCTGGTGGTTAGCAAATCGCCCACCACCACATCGGCATTGGCGGCCATGAAGCGCAACTCCATCGCATCGGCGTGGGTGGCCGTGTCGCCAAAGGCCACGCCGCGCGCGCCGGTGCGGGTGTTGAGCACCGGAATGGCGTGGTCCCGGTCGGTCACCAAGGTGACTTCGGCGACCAGCGGGTAAAGCCGGGTCACTTGGCCCAGCACGCCGGACTCGTCGAGCACCGGCGAGCCCAGGGCCACCTGGTGCAGCAGGCCTTTGTCGATGATGACTTTGCGGGTGTAGGGGTCTGCTGCGTCGTACAGCACCTGCGCTGCCACGCCGTCCACCGGCAGGCGCGCACGCAAGTCCAGCAACTGGCGCAGGCGCTGGTTTTCCAGCAGCAACTGCTCCACCTGGTTGGCGCGCAGCGACTGCAAACTGAGTTGGGCTTGCGCCTGCTCTTTGGCCGATTGGGCCGACCCGACCGATGAAAAGTAGCCCGAAGCCGCCTGCGCCAGGTGCACCGGCTGTAGTGCCAACCACTGCATGGGGTACAGCACTACACCGAAGAAGGCGCGCAGCGGCTGCATAACCGCAAAGCGCGCGTCGGCCACCATGAGGAAAAGCGCCAACGCGCTGCACACCGCCAGCTTGGACAGGGCCGAGGGGCCCTGGCGGAAGAAGGCCGGGGGATCTCTGTCCAGCGTACCGAGAGGCATCGCTGCGCCCGGCGCTTATTCGTTGGTGAAGATAGAGCCTAGGCGGTCCATCTGCGCCAGCGCGATGCCGCAACCCCGCACCACGCAGGTCAAGGGGTCTTCGGCCACGTGCACCGGCAGGCCAGTTTCTTCGGCCAGCAGCCGGTCGAGGTCGCGCAGCAGCGCGCCGCCGCCGGTGAGCATCATGCCGCGGTCGGCAATGTCGGCGCCCAGCTCGGGCGGGGTTTGTTCCAGCGCGTTCTTGACGGCGGAAACAATGTTGTTGAGCGGGTCGGTGAGGGCTTCGAGGATCTCGTTGCTGGAGATGGTGAAACTGCGTGGCACACCCTCGGAGAGGTTGCGGCCACGCACCTCCATTTCGCGCACTTCCGAGCCGGGAAAAGCCGAGCCGATTTGCTTTTTGATGGCCTCGGCCGTGGGCTCGCCAATGAGCATGCCGTAGTTGCGGCGGATGTAGTTGATGATGGCCTCGTCGAACTTGTCGCCACCCACGCGCACACTGCCCTTGTAGACCATGCCGCCCAGCGAAATCACACCCACCTCGGTGGTGCCGCCACCGATGTCCACCACCATGGAGCCGCTGGCCTCGCTCACTGGCAAACCGGCGCCAATGGCGGCGGCCATGGGTTCTTCGATGAGTTGCACATCGCTGGCCCCGGCGCTCTCGGCGGACTCGCGAATGGCGCGTCGCTCGACCTGGGTGGAGCCGCAGGGCACGCAAATGATGATGCGCGGGCTGGGCCGAAACACGCTGCGCGGGTGCACCATCTTGATGAACTGCTTGAGCATTTGCTCGGTGACGGTGAAGTCGGCAATCACGCCGTCTTTCATGGGGCGAATGGCTTCGATGTTGCCGGGCACCTTGCCCAGCATGGCCTTGGCTTCGCGGCCCACCGCTTGGATGGTTTTCTTGCCTTGGGGGCCGCCTTCGTGGCGGATGGCGACGACCGAAGGCTCGTCAAGCACAATGCCTTTGTCGCGCACATAAATCAGGGTGTTGGCAGTACCCAGGTCGATTGCCAGGTCGGTGGAGAAGTACCGACGGAACGCTGCGAACATCAAAAATCCTCTCGGGCATGTACGCGGCTTCGCCGGTGCAGCACCGTGTTTTGTCGTTAAAAATCGG
>JBIIZY010000109.1:0-9796 GCA_044346035.1 Rhodoferax sp.
TTTAGGGCTTGCGTGGCCCAGTGCTCACCAGCCGTGTGCCCGACCAAATGTCATGTAAAAACTGGCCATCGCGCCGGAAGCGGGCTAGAGTCGCCCAGACTGCCACCCAGCCCAACGTGAGCACCGTTATCTCCGCGCCGTTGAGTGAGAAACCGGAAACCACCAGCAACGGCGGCAAGAACCAGACCCAACTCAACACGTAACGTACCAAGGCCCGTGCCTGGGTTGCAGGTAGGCCGTGTGCATCGACCAAGCGGATGTCCCACGTCTTCATTGCCAGCGTTTGGCCTTTAGACCAGAACCAAACGAAGTAAATCCCGAATACCAAAAACAGGAACGCCTGCAATGGGTGGCGGTTGTCCATGGCATTGCGGGTCTGGCTCAGCGTCCCAAACAGGTAGCCGGCCAAAAACACCACGCCAAACAGCAAGATGCCCTCGTAGGTCCAGCATGCCATTCGCCTCCAAAGGGGCGGTGCAGCCAAGGCGGGTGTGTTCATGACGTGGTCGGTGCCGGTGCGTGCTGTTGCATTTTGAGCGCGCGATTATTGCACCGGCAGGATGGCGCTTTACGCAGGGCGGCAGGGACCTGTTTTGCGGGATGCCATAATGCGCGCTGCAAATCTAAACGCAAACGGGTCCTGATTCGGCGCAGTTATTCAGTGCGTCCATGGTCTGGGCCTTAAGTCTCGCCGCGACGCCACAAGCGTTTGCAAAGGGGCACCCAAGGTCTTTCGTTAGAGAAATTCACAAAGGTTCATCATGGAAATATCCAAAGCTGAAATCAATTCGGCCGCCGCTGCGGCCGCAAACAAGCCTTCTGGCACGCCTATCGAGTTGCGCGGTGCCGAAATCCTGGTCAAGGCCATGCAGGCCGAGAACGTCAAGTACGTATGGGGCTATCCCGGCGGAGCCGTGCTGCACATTTACGACGCGTTCTACAAGCAAAACACCATTCAGCACGTGTTGGTTCGCCATGAACAAGCGGCGGTGCATGCTGCTGACGGCTACGCGCGCGCCACCGGCGAGGTGGGCGTCGCACTGGTGACCTCAGGCCCTGGTGTGACCAATGCGGTGACGGGTATCGCCACGGCTTACATGGACAGCATCCCGATGGTGATCATTACCGGGCAGGTGCCTACCCACGCGATCGGTCTGGACGCGTTCCAAGAGTGCGATACCGTCGGCATCACGCGCCCCATCGTCAAGCACAACTTCTTGGTTAAGGACGCCAACGAGTTGGCTGACACGCTCAAGAAGGCCTTTCACATTGCCCGCAGCGGCCGTCCCGGCCCCGTGGTGGTGGACATTCCCAAGGACGTGTCGTTCAAAAAGGTGCCCTATGCGGGCTACCCAGAGTCGATCGAGATGCGCTCCTACAACCCGGTGCGCAAGGGGCATGGCGGCCAGATTCGTAAAGCCTTGCAGTTGCTCCTCAACGCCAAGCGGCCCTACATTTACACAGGCGGTGGAGTGCTACTTAGCAACGCCTCGGCTGAGCTGCGCACGCTGGTGGATATGCTGGGCTACCCCTGCACCAATACGCTGATGGGTCTGGGTGCTTATCCGGCAAGCGATCGCAAATTCTTGGGCATGCTGGGCATGCATGGAACGGTGGAGGCCAACAATGCCATGCAGAACTGCGATGTTTTGCTGGCCGTTGGCGCGCGTTTCGACGACCGGGTGATTGGCAATCCTAAGCACTTTGCGCAGAATGAGCGCAAGATCATCCATATCGACATTGACCCTTCGAGCATCTCCAAGCGGGTCAAAGTCGACATTCCCATTGTGGGCGACGTGAAGGACGTGCTCACCGAAATGATCGCCATGGTCAAGGAGTCGGCCACCAAGCCTGACGCCAATGCTTTGGTCGCATGGTGGGAGACCATCGAGGGCTGGCGTCGGCGGGACTGCTTGAAGTACGACCGCAGCAACTCCGAGGTGATCAAGCCGCAGTATGTGGTGGAAACCCTTTGGAATATGACCAAGGACACTGAGACCTACATTACTTCAGACGTGGGGCAACACCAGATGTGGGCGGCCCAGTACTACCGTTTTGACGAGCCGCGCCGCTGGATCAATTCGGGTGGCTTGGGCACCATGGGCGTGGGGATTCCTTACGCAATGGGCATCAAGCTGGCCAAGCCGGACAGCGAAGTGTTCTGCATCACCGGTGAAGGTTCTGTGCAGATGTGTATCCAAGAGCTTTCCACCTGTTTGCAATACAACACGCCGATCAAGATTTGCGCACTCAACAACCGGTTCTTGGGCATGGTGCGCCAGTGGCAGGAGATCGACTACGAAGGTCGCTACAGCCACAGCTACATGGATGCCTTGCCGAACTTCGTCAAGCTCGCGGAAGCTTATGGCCACGTCGGAATGCTGATTGAACGCCCCGAGGATGTGGAACCCGCTTTGCGCGAGGCGCGCCGACTCAAGGACCGCACCGTTTTCATGGACTTCCGCACCGACCCAACGGAGAACGTTTTCCCGATGGTCAAAGCTGGCATGGGCATCACCGAGATGCTGCTGGGCTCAGAGGACCTTTGACGTCCATTCTTTAACCTATTGACGAATCTATTGTCTGTCGAGCCCGTTGGTTACCGCCACCGGGGGAGGGCGACGAAAAGAGGAGTTCAGATTTATGAAACATATCATTGCAGTGTTAGTGGAGAACGAGGCAGGAGCCTTGTCGCGCGTCGTGGGTTTGTTTTCTGCCCGCGGTTACAACATCGAGTCCTTGACGGTTGCTCCGACGGAGGACGCAAGTCTGTCGCGCATGACCATCCAGACCACCGGTTCGGACGATGTGATTGAGCAAATCACCAAGCACCTCAACCGCTTGATCGAGGTGGTCAAGGTGGTAGACCTGACTGAGGGCGCGTACATCGAGCGCGAACTGATGATGGTGAAGGTGCGCGCGGTGGGCAAGGAGCGCGAAGAAATGAAGCGGCTGGCGGACATCTTCCGCGGTCGCATCATCGATGTCACCGAGAAAAGCTACACCATTGAACTGACGGGCGACCAGTCAAAGAACGACGCGTTCATCGAGGCTATTGAGCGTTCGGCCATTCTCGAAACAGTGCGCACTGGGTCGAGCGGTATCGGCCGCGGTGAGCGAATTTTGCGGATTTAGTTTTTTTTCAACGGAGAGACGATATGAAGGTTTTTTACGACAAGGATTGCGATTTGAGCCTGATCAAAGGCAAGACCGTTGCGATCATCGGCTACGGCAGCCAGGGTCACGCGCACGCGCAGAACTTGAACGACAGCGGTGTGAAGGTCGTAGTGGGTTTGCGCAAAGGTGGCGCGTCCTGGGACAAGGTCGGCAAAGCTGGCCTGACGGTCATGGAAGTCAACGATGCAGTGGGTCTGGCCGATGTGGTCATGATCTTGCTGCCCGATGAGCAGATCGCCGAGGTCTACAACAACAATATTGCTCCGTACATCAAGCAAGGCGCGTCGCTGGCTTTTGCCCACGGCTTTAATGTGCATTACAACCAGGTGGTTCCGCGCGCGGACTTGGACGTCTGGATGGTGGCCCCCAAAGCGCCGGGTCATACGGTGCGCAACACCTACACCCAAGGTGGCGGCGTGCCCCATCTGGTTGCTGTTCACCAGGACAAGTCGGGCAAAGCGCGCGACCTGGCGTTGAGCTATGCGATGGCCAATGGCGGCGGCAAGGCCGGCATCATCGAGACCAACTTCAAGGAAGAAACCGAGACCGATTTGTTCGGTGAGCAAGCGGTGCTTTGCGGCGGCGCCGTTGAGTTGGTCAAGATGGGCTACGAAACCTTGGTGGAGGCCGGCTACGCACCAGAGATGGCGTACTTCGAATGCCTGCACGAACTCAAGCTCATCGTGGACCTGATCTACGAGGGCGGTATTGCCAACATGAACTACTCCATCTCCAACAACGCCGAGTACGGTGAGTATGTGACCGGCCCTGAGGTGATCAATGCCCAGAGCCGCGAGGCCATGCGCGCCGCGCTCAAGCGCATCCAGACCGGCGAGTACGCCAAGATGTTCATTCTGGAAGGGCGTACCGGATACCCCAGCATGACGGCGCGCCGTCGGCTTACCGCAGAGCACCAGATCGAGGTTGTGGGTGCCAAGCTGCGAGCCATGATGCCTTGGATCGCCAAGAACAAGCTGGTGGATCAGACGCGCAACTGACCCGCCTCGTTTGCTTGTTGGCAACGGGGCCACTTCGGTGGCCTCGTTGGTTTTGGACCTCCTCTTTGGCTTTGCAGTAACACTCAACTACACTGCCCAACCGTGACGCACAGACCACTTCGCACCGAAGAGCAGGTTAACAGCGCCCGGATCCGTTGACCGGAGACCCTATGCAAGATGGTGAAGAAAAGAACGCGCTGGAGAGCGAGCTGCCTGCCCCAAGGCGCCCGCGAAAAGGCATTTATGTGTTGCCCAATTTGTTTACCCTGGCGGCCTTGTTCGGTGGGTTCTACGCCATCGTGATGGCAATCGGCGGGCGCTTTGACATGGCGGCCGTTGGCATTTTTTGCGCGATGGTGCTTGACAGTCTTGACGGTCGGGTTGCACGCATGACCAATACCCAGAGCGCATTTGGCGAGCAAATGGACTCCCTTTCGGACATGGTCTCCTTTGGTGCTGCTCCCGCGTTGGTTGCGTTTGTGTGGTCACTCCACGGCTTAGGAAAGTGGGGCTGGTTTGCAGCCTTCGTGTATTGCGCCTGCGCGGCCCTGCGACTGGCGCGCTTTAATGTGAATACGAGTGTGGTGGACAAGCGCTATTTCCAAGGCCTGCCCTCGCCAGCCGCAGCAGCCTTGGTGGCAGGGTTCATTTGGTTAAGCAACGACTTGGGCCACTCTGGAGCGGACTTGCGTTGGCCCATGTTTGCGGTGGCGTTGTATGCCGGCCTGACGATGGTTACCAATGTGCCGTTTTACAGTTTCAAGGATGTGGGCATGAAGCGCAGCGTGCCGTTTGCAGTGGTTGTTTTGTTGGCGCTTGGAATTGCGCTGATTAACATCGATCCGCCTACCATGGTATTTGCCTTGTTTGTAGTCTATGGATTGAGTGGGTACGTGGTGTACGGCGTACGCAAGGCGCGCGGTCTGCAGACCAGCGTGATCAGTACCTCCACCGAAGAGCCTGAGGAGCGTGGCTTGCACAAGTAGATACAAGCGCGCTGAATTGAAAAACTCCACAGAAGAGACGTATATGGCAGACAAGCTGATCATTTTTGATACCACGCTGCGCGATGGCGAGCAGTCGCCCGGCGCATCCATGACCCGCGACGAAAAGTTGCGTATCGCACGCCAGCTTGAGCGTCTCAAAGTAGACGTGATCGAGGCCGGTTTTGCGGCCAGCTCCAATGGCGACTTTGAAGCCGTCGCGCTGATCGCCAAGACCATCAAAGACTCGACCGTGTGCTCGCTGTCGCGTGCGAACGACCGTGACATTGCGCGTGCGGCCGAGGCGCTCAAAGGCGCTGCAAGCGCACGCATACACACCTTTATCGCGACATCTGCGCTGCACATGGAGAAGAAGCTGCGGATGACGCCCGAGCAGGTCTTGGAGCAAGCCAAGCAATCGGTCCGGTTCGCGCGCAACTTGGTCGGCGATATTGAGTTCAGCCCCGAAGACGGTTACCGCAGCGACATGGATTTTTTGTGCCGCGTGCTGGAGGCGGTGATTGCCGAAGGTGCCACGACGATCAATGTCCCCGATACGGTGGGCTACGCAATTCCGGAGTTGTACGGGAACTTCATCAAGACTTTGCGCGAGCGCATTCCCAACGCGGACAAGGCGGTGTGGTCGGTGCATTGCCACAACGATCTGGGAATGGCCGTGGCAAATTCCTTGGCCGGTGTGATGGTGGGCGGTGCCCGCCAGGTGGAGTGCACCATCAACGGACTAGGTGAGAGGGCGGGTAATTGCAGCCTCGAAGAGATCGTCATGGCGATCAAGACGCGCAAAGACTATTTTGGTTTGGAGATGGGCGTCGACGCCCGCCAGATCCTGGCGGCAAGCCGCATGGTGAGCCAGACCACTGGTTTTGTGGTGCAGCCCAACAAGGCGGTGGTCGGTGCGAATGCGTTCGCGCACGCTTCCGGCATCCACCAGGATGGCGTTCTCAAGGCGCGCGACACCTATGAAATCATGCGCGCCGAGGACGTGGGTTGGAGCGCAAACAAAATTGTGTTGGGCAAACTCAGCGGCCGCAACGCGTTCAAGCAGCGACTGCAGGACCTTGGAGTGCAACTCGACAGTGAGTCCGAGATCAACGCAGCGTTCGCGCGCTTTAAAGAGCTGGCAGACCGAAAAAGTGAGATTTTTGATGAAGACATCCTCGCGCTGATCAGCGAGGAATCCGTCTTGCACGGCAGCGACCAGTACGGCTTCGTGTCTCTGTCCCAGCGCAGCGAAACGGGTGAACGCCCATACGCCAGCATTGTGTTCACCGTGGCAGGCAAAGAGGTTGCGAGCACGTCGAGTGGCAACGGGCCGGTCGACGCGTCACTCAAAGCCATTGAAGCCCATGTGCAAAGCGGGGCAGAGATGGTGCTCTATTCGGTCAATGCCATCAGTGGCTCCACCGAAAGCCAAGGCGAGGTGACCGTGCGCTTGCAAAATAGCGGGCGCGTGGTCAATGGCGTTGGCGCCGACCCCGACATCGTGGTCGCCTCGGCCAAGGCGTACCTTAGCGCGCTAAACAAATTGCAAACCCAATCAGAGCGGGTGGCAGCCCAGGGCTAGTACGCGTGCGAAGTGCACGCGCTCTTTAAGTTTCTTTCGCAAGTGCTTGATCTTGCGAAGGTTTCCTGTTTACACTCAGCGCGTCTGAATGCCGTGGGCGGCGTGATGTGCCCTGGCTGTAGCCCTTAAGGAGCCGTGACGCGGTGAACATGCATAAAGCGTTTCTTGTTGTTGTGCTGGCCTGGATCGGCTTGGCGCCTGCGCTTTCTGTCGCCGCGAATCGAGACGGGCAAAAGTCAACAGCAAGCGCGAAGCCGCCTGCGCCCAAAGCGGCCGTTGCCAAAAAGGCTGCGGTGGCAAAAAAAGAGCGGGTGGTTAGCAGGAAGACCCAAGCGAAGTCGCGCGTTCAAGCCAGTGCGGGTTCGCGCAAGAAGAAGCCGCCGGTGCGCGCTGTCAGCAAACCCGCCAAGCCTTCGTACGGCCAGTTGGCGGGCTTGCGAGCCAGCAGCGACCAGCTCAACCTCAAGTCCAGTGTCGCCTTTGTTGTGGACCAAGAGACCAATGAAGTGCTGTTCAGCAAAAACGACCACGCCGTGCTTCCCATCGCATCGCTGACCAAGCTGATGACAGGTCTGCTCGTCAGCGAGGCGCATTTGCCCATGGACGAGAAGATCGAGATTACCCAGGACGACGTGGATACTGAAAAGGGTAGTTCATCGCGCTTGGCGGTGGGAACCGTGTTGCCCCGCGGAGAGCTGTTGCACCTGGCGCTGATGGCCAGTGAAAACCGTGCAGCCCATGCACTCGGACGTACGTATCCCGGAGGCCTGAGCAGCTTTGTGAGTTCGATGAATGCCCGTGCAAAGCTGCTGGGCATGCATGACACACGCTATGTGGAACCGACCGGTCTGTCGAGCAAAAACCAGTCCAGCGCCCGGGACCTTGCCACCTTGGTTAGCGTTGCACACGGTGATCCCACACTCAGAGCGCTTTCAACCTCGATCGGTCACCAAGTGGAAGTAGGCCGACGTACGCTGCAATACAACAACACCAACCGGCTTGTGAAGAGTCCCTCATGGGACATTGGCCTTCAGAAGACGGGATACATCTCTGAGGCGGGCCAGTGTCTTGTAATGCAGGCACGCGTGGCAGGGCGCAAATTAATCTTTGTTTTTCTCGACTCTGCGGGAAAACTCAGTCGCATTGGTGACGCTGAACGCGTACGGCGGTGGCTAGAAAGTGGTGCGGCTGCACCCACACAATCCACGCCACTGGCCAGCCACTCTGGAATGCAATTGAACACCAGCAACTAGGACGCTTGATAGCGCCATGCAAGGGTGGTGGTGGCACGTGTCTCACACTTTGTGCCCCAAGGTCGCAGATATCCTCTGGGCTGTTTCCTTGAGTTTGGACATCCAGGCATCCTCTAACCGGCCTGATGGCGCAGAGATCGACAAGCCTGCCACGAGTTTGTTCTGGTCGTCATAAATGCCTGCCGCGATGCACCGGACACCCAGTTCGAGCTCTTCGTTGTCGTTGGCTTGCCCGTACTGGCGCACCCTGGAGAGCTCACGCTCCAGCACGTCAAGCGACGTGATGCTGTTTTTCGTATGCCCCTGCAAACCGGTTCGTGCAGCGTAGGCACGTATGCGGTGGACATCGTCTGCGGCCAAAAAGAGTTTTCCTACGGAGGTGAGGTGCAGTGGCGCCCGCCCCCCAATCGCACGCACTACTTGCATGCCTGAGCGTTCGCTGAAGGCCCGCTCTACGTAGATGATCTCGTCACCTTGGCGCATGCTCAAGTTGACCGGTTGCTGTATGTGTTGGTGCAGTTCGCGCATCGGCCCCAGCGCTGCGTCGCGAACGTTCAATCGGCCCTTGACCAAGTTGCCAAGCTCCAAAAGGCGCATCCCCAACCGGTAGCTACCAGGTTGAGATCGGTCTACAAAGCGTCCGGTAGCCAAATCATTCAGGATGCGGTGCGCCGTCGACGGATGCAAGCCCGACTTTTCGCTGATTTCTTTGAGTGAAATGGCCTCCTCGCGGGAGGCCAGTACATCAATTAAAGTGAACATTCGTTCGATGACCTGCACCACGGGGGTGCTGGCTGGATCGAGGTCGTTCCTGTTTTTCATGGTCTTGCGGCATCGATCTTACTCGGTGCGTGCGACATCCCGCCACTGCCCGTCCCGCAAGATCTGCGCAGCCGAGAACCGCATTTTGTAGTGCATTTTGGGGCTCTCGCGGATCCAATAGCCGAGGTACAGGTGCGCCAAGCCCAGCGATCGCGCTTGATTGATTTGCCACAGAATGCCGTATGTGCCGAAGCTCGACTTGGCGTCGGGTTCAAAGAAGGTGTAGACCGCTGACAAGCCATCGTCCAGGATGTCCAAGATCGACACCATTTTTAGCGCGCCCGCCGTGCCGTGCTCTGCGGGTTCCCGAAACTCTACGAGGCGTGAGTTAACACGGCTTTGCAGCAGGAACTGGGTGTACTGGTCCACGCTGTCTTCGTGCATGCCGCCACCGGCGTGCCGGCTGCTTTGGTAGCGCAAGTACAGCGCATAGTGCTCTGCGTCAAAGCCCAGCTCTTTCACCCGTGCTTCCAGCCTGCCGTGTTGCCGCAATGCCCGGCGTTGGCTGCGGTTGGGTTCAAAATTCACGGCGACGATGCGCAGTGGTGTACAAGCTTGGCAGCCGTCGCAGTAGGGGCGGTAAGTGAACATGCCGCTGCGTCTAAAGCCCTTGGCGACCAAGCCGGAGTACGCCGCGCTGTTGATTAAGTAGCTGGGTGTTGCCACCTGGGACCGGGCCAAACGGTCTGGTAGATAACTGCACTCGTACGGCGCTGTCGCGTAGAACTGCAGCGATTGGAAGGGAAGGTCTTTCAGATCGGTCACGTCAACACGCCTTCCTTGCCAGCATATGCGTCCAGAGTCCCGGCGAGAACTGCCACTGGCATGGCGCTTGCCGGGTGGCAACATGTAGGTGTTGCGCAAATTCGGTCCGCGGTATTGTGCGAGCGCCAAGCGTTGCAAGATGGGCGGTGTTTTGCTGGCAATCGATCAGCCTTATGCCGTGTTCACGGCACATGCAAATCAGTGCGGCCAATG
>JBIIZY010000110.1:0-9707 GCA_044346035.1 Rhodoferax sp.
AGGCCGCACACACCGAGCCCAACATCGCAGCCACCGTGCTGGAGGCGCACACCGGCTTGGTCGTGCGCACGCAAAACGCCTGGCCCTCGGTGCACTTCGACCTGATGGCCGTCAACAACCTGCTCTCTGATGTGTTTGTGGCGGGCTTTTATTACAAGACCTTCATGCCCTCGCTCAAGGGTTGGATGTTTTTTGAGCACTTCATCCGCAAAGCCGCCGGCTTGGGCCGGGCCACGCAGTTGCCCGACCCCGACCGCTACGACTGGCACCATGGCTTTCCCGATGTGCTGGTGGTGGGCTCTGGCCCCGCCGGTCTGAGCGCCGCCTTGGGCGCGGCGCGCGCAGGCTTGGATGTCATCGTGGTGGAGCAAGACTTCGAACTCGGCGGCTCCCTGCTCAACCACCCCACCGACAGCGCCGCGGCGCAGTGGCTGGCAAACACCGTGGCCGAACTCGCCGCCACCAGCCGCGTGCGTCTCATGACCCGCGCCACCGCCTTTGGCCTGTTTGACGGCAACACCGTGGGCGTGATCGAGCGCAGCGCGCCCGGCCTGGCCGACGCAACCGCCGGTGTACCGCGCCAGCGCCTGCATGTGCTGCGCGCCAACAGCATCGTGCTGGCCGCGGGCGCGCTGGAGCGGCCTTTGCTGTTTGCGGGTAACGACCGCCCGGGTGTGATGCTGGCCGGCGCGGTGGGCACCTACGCCAACCGCTATGCCGTCATGGCCGGCAAGCGCGCCGTGTTTGGGACCAACAACGATGCACCCTACGCCGACGCGATTGCGCTGGCCAATGCCGGCGCGCAAGTCACGCTGGCCGACATGCGCACGACCGCTGACTCTGCGCTGGTGGCGCTGGCCAAGGCGGCGGGTGTTGAAGTGCTGATGCGCACCGCCATCGCCCAGGCGCAGGGCGCCAAACGGGTGCAGCGCTGCGCCCTGGCCCCGTACGACAGCGCCACCGGCAGCACCGGCGCCGCCCTGTCCCACCACGAGGTGGACCTGGTGGCCATGGGCGGCGGCTGGACGCCTTCAGTGCACCTCACGTCCCACCGCAATGTCCGCCCGGTGTACCGCGCCGATATCGCCAGCTTCGTGCCCGGCGGTTTTGACCGCAACCAATTTGGCGCAGGCAGCATGGTTGGCACCCAGACCGTAGCCGAGGCCATCCAAAGTGGCTGGCACGCGGCGGTGCAGGCTGCTGCGGTGTGCGGCAAGTCATTGGCGGGCGACGCACCCGCCGGGCCGCAGGGGCGCGACACCCACACCGGCTTTGTTGGCGTGGGGCCTGTCACCACGCCCAAGCCGGTGGACAAAACCTTTGTCGATTTTCAGAACGATGTGTCGGTGGACGACATCGACCTGGCCCACCTGGAGGGCTACCAGTCGGTGGAGCACCTCAAGCGCTACACCACGCTGGGCATGGGCACCGACCAGGGAAAAACCTCCAACCTCAACGCGCTGGCGGCGATGGCGGCGCGGCGCGGGCTGGGCGTGGCCGAGGTGGGCACCACCACCTTCCGTCCACCCTACACGCCCGCCACCATCGGCACCTTGGCCGGGCGCAGCGTGCGCGGCCACCTCGCGCCAGTGCGCCGCACCAGCATGCACGACTGGCACCTGGCCCACGGCGGCCAGATGATGGAGGCCGGCTACTGGATGCGCCCCCTGTGGTTCAACACCCACGGTGCCGATTTGTCTGCCGCCTACAAGGCCGAGATGGACATCGTGCGCGAGGGCGTGGGCATGGCCGATGTATCCACCCTGGGCAAGATCGATGTGCAAGGCCCGGACGCTGCCGAGTTTTTGAACCGCGTCTACGTCAACGGTTTTGCCAAGCTGGCCGTGGGCCGCGCGCGCTACGGCTTCATGCTGCGCGAAGACGGCATCGTGATGGACGACGGCACCACCAGCCGCCTAAGCGACACCGAGTTTTTCATGACCACCACCACCGCGCAGGCCGCGCGGGTGATGAGCCACCTGGAGTTTTTGCTGCAGGTCGTGTGGCCCGAGCTGCGCGTGACCGTGGCCTCGGTGTCCGACCAGTGGGCGGCCATGAGCGTGGCCGGGCCGCAAGTGCGCGCGGTGCTGCAAAGCGCGTTTCCCACCCTGGACTTTGACAACACCACCTTCCCTTTCATGGGCGTGCTGGACGCCCGCCTGAGCGGCGCAGCCTATGGCGCGCTGGACGGCGTGACGCTGCGCATCATCCGCCTGACGTTCTCGGGCGAAATGGCCTACGAGGTGTACACGCCCACGCACTACGGCAACGCGGTGTGGACGCACTTGATGGAAGCCGGCAAGCCCTGGAAGCTGCGGCCCTACGGCTTGGAGGCGCTGGGCTCCCTGCGCATTGAAAAAGGCCACGTGGTGGGCTCCGAGATGGACGGCCGTACCACGCTGGACGACGTGGGCGCAGGCAAGATGGCGAGCGCGCAAAAGCCCTTCTGGGGCGGCGCGCTCAAGCGCAGCGAGAACCTGGTTCGCCCGGACCGCCCCACCCTGGTTGGCCTGGAAGCGGTGGACGCCAACGAGCCACCCAACAACGGCGCCATTTTGTTTTTTGCCGACGACGCCATCCGGGGCCATGGCCGCGGGCACATCACCTCCACCGCCTACAGCAAATCGATGGGCAAGGCCATTGCGCTGGGGCTGCTGCAAGGCGGCACCAGCCGCGTGGGGCAGACCGTAATCGCCGCCTCGCCGGTGCACGGACGCCAGTACAAACTCAAGGTGGTGGAGCCCTGTTTCCTCGACCCAGAAGGAGCCCGTTACCGTGGCTGAAACCCAAGCAACCCGAATGGGCGAGCACCCCAACGCCGCGCTGGTACGCAGCGCCGCCCGCAGCCCGTTCGCCGGCCACGCCGATGGCGACCGGCCCAACCGCGCTGGTGACATTGGCGTGCGCATCAACGCGGGCATGCTGCCCGGTGTGGTGCTTATCAGCACCTGGATCACCGGCATCGACGGCCTGCTCTCGGCCTTGGCCAGCGCCTTGGGCAGCGTGCCGCAACGCACGGGGCACACCACCAACACAGCGCTGGGCCTGCTGGCCCGCACCGGCCCCGAAGAGTTTTTGCTGCTGTCCACAGAGCCCGGCAACCCGACTGCGCATTTGCGCCAGGCCATCGCCGCAGACATTGGCGCAGTGACCGACCTTAGCCACGCGCGCTGCCGCATGCACATTGAAGGCCCGCGGTGTCAAACCGTGCTCAACAAGCTGTTTGCACTGGACCTGCGCGCCGATGCTTTCCCCGTGGGCGAAGTACGCCTGACCGGCACCCACCATGTGCCCTGCGTGCTGCACCGCCTGGGTGCAGACAGCTTCGACATGCTGGTGTTCAGCACCTACGCCTACGACCAGTTGCACACGCTGGTGGATGCGGCGTTGGAGTACGGCGTGGGTGTGACGCTGGAATAGGATGCACGTGCCGTCGCAAGGCGGGGCGTGCTAGCGCAAGAACCGTTGGTCGAACGGGTAAGTGGTCAGGCGCTCGGCTCCGTTGGACGTAATCAGAAACTGATCCTCAAGTTTCACACCCTGCGCGGCGGCCGGTTCACCGATGTAGCTTTCGATGCACACCACCATGCCCGGCTCAAACGTGCCCGGCATGGGATACGGTTCACCTTCGTGATGAATTGGCACGTACGGGTGTTCGCCACATAGGCCCAGGCCGTGAAGCAGGCAGTAGTAGCCGTAGGGCCGATGCTCCTTGGGAACCACCCATGCCAGCTTGGCAAACTCCTCAAAGCTGCGGCCGGGCTGCAGCAATGCCGCGTTGTGGTTGAGCTGCTCGTGGGCGCGACGGTAGAGCGTGCGCTGGGCTACTGTTGGCTCCTGATCCCCGCACAGAAATGTCCGCGACAAGTCCACTGCGTAACCGCCATACCCGATGGCATCGGTGTCTATGCACAGCAGGTCACCGTCGCAAACAACCCGCTCCCCAGCTTCTTGAAAATACGGGAAGGTATTGGGGCCGCTTTGCAGCAAGCGGGTCGACACGTACTCGCCGCCGCCAGCAATCAAGTCCTGATGGAATGCTGACCACACCTCGACTTCGGTTTTACCGGCTTGAAGGGCCCGCTCCACACAAGCAACCGCGTGTTCAACGCGCTGGACCGCCTCGCGCAACACCTCAATCTCCTGGGCTTGTTTGATACGCCGTGCTTCCAAGAACACCTCGGTGGCGTCTAACAAGGAGATGCCCTCGAGCCGCAGGTCATCTGCCAACAGAAGCTCAACCCGCTCGACCGCCAGTGCAGCACCCAAACCCACCTGATGCCCCAGGTGGGTCCTGCAAGCCTGCGCAATTTCAGCGGCAAACGCTTTCGCTGCTTTGCGATAGCCCGGCCCCGAGTTGGCTGTGATGCCGGGCGCTGGTCGCACTTCATCCACAGTGGGATACGCATTCGCAAGGTGCTCAGAACCAGAGAACTCGAACAGTATGGAAGGGCCGTGGGCAAACAACAGCAAGAACCTGGAAGGGCCCATCATTCCAAAAACGGTCATGTTGCGAACACCGCAACCATAGATGATGTTGATAGGGTCTGCCGTCAACACAGCGGCCACGCCCCGGCTGCGCATGACGGCGCGAAGACGCCGCTGCCGGCTCGTAAGCAGCTCGTTATTCAGACTGCGCAAGGACGGGTCATCGATGGAGATTTCAGACATCGGGCGCCTTCAAAAAAGACGGGGCTCACACCAGAGTTTCGTGATGATAGTGGCTGGGTTTGCAGGGCGGCCGCCCCGCCAACAACGGCTGGCCGGCGCGACTCGTCTGGATTTGGCATGCAGCGCAGGGCGTGCGCTACAGCGCCTTCTGCATAAACCAGCGGCAGTGCGTGGCGGGATGCTGGCCCGCGCGGTTGGCCAACTGCCCAAACGGTGTGTAGCCGAGTTGGGTGTAGAACGCCATCGCCGATGGGCTGGAGGTATCCAACCACGCAGCGTGGCAACCCAGTGCCCGGCCCTTGTCTTCGGCACGCGCCATCAAAGACCGCCCCAAGCCCGCGTTGCGATGGTCCTGCGCCACCCACAGGCATTTGGTCAACAACCACCTGTAGCTGGTGCCCGCGACCAAGCCACCCACCAACGCACCATGCGGGTCGGTGGCTGTCAACACAAAACCAGTGTTGGTGGCCTGCGGCAACTCGCTGCGCAGGGTGCGAAGCAGTTGGGCCTCGATCTCGTGTCCCGCCTCGGGCGGGGCTTCGGTGATGGTGATGGCGTTGGGGTGGTCGGTCATGGTGGGGGTTTAGTCTACAAAAACATATCAAGCCCTCCGGGCAAGCGAAGCAGTTCGGCACACCGCGTTTCATGGTCTCAATAAAGTGGCCGCGTAGACGCACATAGCCATGCACTGGAGCTGTATTGCGTGTGCGGGGTGAGTGCATACGCGCTGGCTTCTGCGCTTGTCGGATCAGCAAACACAGTCCGGGAGGCAAATGCAGTCGTCAGCCCCGGATACAAGGTCAAGGTCGTAGTTGAGGCTTTAACGCCTGGGAGCTTTCAGGCTGCGGTGAGGACCGTATTCACCAACGCAAAGAATCTCTTCTCCAACAGCGCAGTTCAAGCACCTTTCGATGCACTGAATTGAGTATAGTCTCGTCAAGGTTTACTGGAAGATAAGGATAAGATATGGGAATACTGAATAATCTATTCGGCTATCGCTGGAGTCTCTACATTGTTCGACATGAGAATCAAGTTTGTTATGCAATGCATGCAGACAGTGTCATGGGCATTATCGGCTATGTAATGAATTACTTTGAGGATGGTTTCCGACCGGTAGAGCCCTGGAGTCTTTACCTTAACTTCAATCGCAAACACCAAACCATCAAACTAGCTCCTGAGCATTTTTCTGGTAGTAAAGTGAGTCGGTTTTTAATTGAAAGAATAGAAGCCCTAGACACAGATTGGCAGCAACTATATCGCGACCCAGTTTTTGAAGAAGCTGCAAGCAAGAAGCGACTTCCTATTTCGGGAAAAAAGCAATCGATTGAGGAAATGTTCGAGAACGCCAAAGCCGAACAAACAGGGAACAAAACTAAAGAGGTGACTTTCTTCTCTATCATGCAAGAAGTTTTCGGCAACAATCCTTAATTGCTTCCAAGTCAATATATAGAGTATCGCGTATAAGGACGCGTTTGGACCGATGAGTCGGCTACTCATGTGTGCTTGTTATCATTGGCAGATAGAATACCAATGGATGTATTAGAAAAACAGGCAAGAATCAAGTTTGAAAATGCCATAACCACAGGTTCTTTTGGTCTATGTGACAACAACTTGGCTATAGGAAAAAGTGAGTAGAAGCGAAGACATCAGAACGGATGTGGCAAGGTCCATGCTTGACCAGTTGCTGGAGGACTCTCGCCTCTACCGTAGGGGTTCCGAGTACCAAAACTTGCTTGACTTCGTCGTACGGTTACGTAACTTCGCACCTTTCAATGCCCTGTTACTCCAAATTCAAAAGCCCGGCTTGCACCACGCGGCATCTGCCCATGATTGGCTCGCCACCTTCAACCGCACCGTCAAGCAAGGGGCGAGACCCCTTCTGATACTCTGGCCATTCGGCCCCGTCGCTCTGGTTTACGACTTAATGGACACCGACGGAGACCAAGTTCCGCTGGGGGTTACCGCGTTCTATGCTTCAGGGAAGATGGATCAAGCCTCAATAACGAAATTTGAAAGAAGTCTGCTGAAAAAAGGCATTATGTGCACGAAAATTGATGCGGGCGATCGCAACGCAGGTTCGATTGTGATTTCGAGTCGCCCAATAAACCGCAGTGAACGATCCACTTACGAGCTGACGCTAAACAAAAACCACGATGCCAATGTGCAGTTTTCGACATTAGCTCACGAACTCGCACACCTTTTTCTGGGTCACCTCGGTCCTGATCATCACCTGCATGTACCGGCACGTCCTTCTCTAGCCCACAGCCAACTTGAGTTGGAGGCCGAGTCCACAGCCTACATTGTTTGCGCGCGCAACGGGGTCGAGTGCAAATCTCAAAGCTATCTTGCAGCGTATGTTAAGCAAGACACGACACTAGAACAGATAGATCTTTACCAAGTGATGCGTGCAGCAGGTCAGATTGAGAATGTTTTGAGGCTAGCGGCGCACGCCAAAATGGGCCGCCCTGTCAAAAAGTTCGTCACAAACTTGCCACTTTTCCCTGAACACAATCTCCTATCAAGCGACCTATTTGATACCTACGGGTGATGGGTTTCGACGAGGCCACCTATGGCCCAAAGCTCATGAAACCAATTTACACCGCGCGAGACTCAGCGGGCTGTGTCACATAAGGGCTAAGTCGGCGTTAACCATGATGAATTTTTTCCATATATTTCAGTCATGCGGCGATCTTTGACGAGGGCCACCCTCCCGCTCAGCCTCGTCCTGCTCGATGATTAATGTAATACATTCAATCCGGTCTTGAATTGTATCAAGCGACTCTGACGCCTTTGACGACACTGAACCGTCTGTTAACTTCGACGCATCGCTGCTCTGACTTTTCCGATTGTTCGCTTCCATAGTCCGCGCTGAGTAAATCAGTTTTCAAGCTGCCAAACAGATTTGGGTTTGCCGCGTCAGTTTAATGCCTTGCAGTGTCCGCAAGCGACCACACACCGGTGTCAACAAGCGAGGTTAGGACCACGAGTGCGCTGCCTTGTAGTCCTCGCTTGCATCCGATTCGAGCTTTCCGAAAAGCTCCGAAACCCACCACTGCGCGCGCCTTACAACGAACTCCTTAAGAGCCAGTGTGACAGCCGTCTTCATGATGGTCTCCCCGCTTACTGCGACAACGCGGTCCAGCAAGTCAGGGCTTAGTGCGAGGTTGGTGGCTATGTAGAGCATTCCTTGTGCGGGAGCCTACACATCGCGGGACCAATATTGCAATACGCAGCGCGACTTCGCAGCCTGCTCCAAGCTTAGCTCCAAGCTGACACAACCGCGCAATTCCATTAATCGTCATAGTGCCCCCTGCAAGCGACCACATCAATATCCGCTTCGTCTACCGCATACACCAGACGGTGTGTCGCGTCGATGCGCCGTGACCAGTAGCCAGCCAAGCTACCCAGCAAGGGCTCGGGCTTTCCTAGGCCACCAAAAGGGTCGCGTGCTGCGGCCTCGATCAACAGGTTAATGCGTTTCAGGGTCTTTCTGTCTTGCCCTTGCCAGTACAGGTAATCGGCCCAAGCCAAGGGCGTGAAACGGATGGACCGTGCCACTGGCTACCCCGGCTGCACCAAACTGCGGCGCACGGCTTTTCCGGCTTTGTGCTCTGCAATTGACTGGGCCAAATGGGCCGCGTTGGCAGGTGTGGCCAGCAAGTGCATGGTTTCCATGAGGCTTTGGTAGTGGTCCAGGGACATGACTACTGCGTCGGCGCCATCGCGTCGGCTGATGACTGCGATATCCGCGTCCTGGTTCACCGCGTCGAGCACCGACTTGAGCGAATTGCGCGCTTCTGAGTAGGAAATGACTTTCATGGTATTGGCCTTAGTTGTACAAAAGGTTGGGCAAGTCTACGCCATCAACAGGGTGGGCGTTGTGGTCGCGAGTGCCGCCCCGCGATAGGCCCACCGCTCACGCATCCATCTGCGCCACCGGCGCACTTTGCAACACCCCCACCAAGGTCTCTAGGCCGGTGCGAATCTCGGCCACCGAGCGCGCCGCATTGAGGCTGATGCGTACCGCGTGCGGCGCGCTGGAGCGGCCCACGGCAAAGTGGTCGGCAGTGCGCACCAGCACGCCAGCTTGGCGCAGCGCGGCGGCAAACTGGCCGGCGCGCCAGGGTTCGGGCAGGGGCAGCCAGACCAGGGGCGACTCGGGGTCGCAGCGCATGTCCACGCCGGGCAGGCCGGCGTCTAGCACGCTGCGGGCGCACTGCAAGCGCTCGGCCAGCGCGGCGCGCTGGGCGGCGATCAGTTGGTCGGCCACGCCGCTGTCGATCCAGCGGCTGGCAATCTCGGGCATCAGCGGCGCCACCATCCAGCAGTCGGCCCGCATACTGGCCGCGAACTTACTAAGCCACTGGGGCGCGGCCTCGATATAGCCCATCCGCAGGCCCGGCCCCATCACCTTGGAAAAACTCGACAGCAAAAACGAATGCTCGGGCAGCAAGGTGCACAGCGCGGGCAAGGGTGCCGCCTGCGCTGCGGCGTGTACGCAGTCTTCCACCACCAGCAGGTTGTGCTTGCGCGCCAGCGCGGCGATGGCCTGGCGCCGCGCCAGCGGCATGGTGCTGTTGGTGGGGTTGTGCAGGCTGGGCGCGCAGTACAGCAGCTTCGCGTCGATGTGGCGCGCCGCGTGGTCCAGCGCCTGGGGCAGCATGCCGTGGGCGTCGGTTTCAATGCCCACCAGTTGCAGCCGCATCAAGCGCGCCAGCGCCTGCAAGCCAGGGTAGCTCAGGCTCTCGGTCAGCACCGCGTCGCCGGGGCGTGCCAGGGTGCGCAGCACGCAGGCCAGGCCGTGCTGGGCGCCGTGGGTGACCATGACGCGGCGCCAGTCACCCTCGGTGCCAAAGCGGCGCAACCAGCGCGCCCCGGCTTCGCGGTGACGTTGCAGGCCGTTTTCTGGTTGGTAGCTCAGGGCTTCACGCAGCACCTCGGGCTGGGCGGCCAGCGTCTGCAAAGTCGTGGCCAGGGCTTGCGCGTCGTCGGTGGCGATGGCCACGTTATGGGCCAGGTCGATGGGCGCCTGGTCC
>JBIIZY010000006.1:0-35531 GCA_044346035.1 Rhodoferax sp.
TGCCCACAGGCCGCGGCGTGCTGCCGGCGTGGCCGGCCACCAAGAACTCAATGTCCTCCAGGCCGCTTTGCGTGGGCTGCTCCAGGGGCTCTAGCTGAACGACAAACTGCCCACCTTGCATGCCCAGGCCCTGCATCGCCTCGGTGATTTGCTGGGCCAAGCGCGGTGCCGCTTCGGCGCGTTGGCGCGACAGCAGCTGCGCCTGGGCCACCAAGGCGGCGTGTGCCTTGCGCTCTGCGCGCTGCAAGGCGTCCAAGTCGGCTGCGGCGTCCAGCTGCGCCATACGGCTGCGCCAGCCAGCAAGCAGCTCACAAAGATTTTCAGGCGGGCACTTGTAGCGGCGCGCCAGCGCGATCCACTGCGTGATGCGGGCGTCTAGCTCCGCCAGTCGCTGTGGGTCGAGCTCGGTGCGCCGGGTGTAGCTGCGCAAGGTGTGGACCACGTCTTCGAGTTGTGCCACGCTGGAGCCTATGAGGTCCACGGGGTTGGCAAATTCTGGCTCCAGATGGGCTTGGCTTTGCAAGGCATGCAGCGCCGTATGGATCTGCCGCAAGGCATTGTTGTCGGTCTGATCGAGCAACTCTAGCGCTTGGTGCGCGGCATCAAGCAGGGCCTGGCCATTGGCCAGGCGGGTGTGGTTGGCATTGAGATCGGCCCACTCCTGTGGCTGCGGCGCGAGTTTGTCGACCTCGGCAATCTGCCAGAGCAGCCGCTCGCGTTCGTGCTGCATTTGGTCTTGTGCGCTCGTTGCCTCCTGCAGCGCGCTGTGCGCTTGCCGCCAACTGGTCCACAAAGCGCTGAGCGGCGCGGTCGACACCTGGGCATAGGCGTCGAGCAAACCACGCACCGCATCGGGCCGGGTAAGGCTTTGCCAAGCATGCTGGCCATGGATGTCAAGCAGGTGCTCGCCCAGGCTGCGCAGTTGCTGCGCGGTCGCTGGGCTGCCGTTGACCCATGCGCGGCTCTTTCCGTGCTGGTCAACGCTGCGGCGCAGGAGCAAGGTCTCGCCAGCTTCAAAGCCGGCGTCTTCCAACATAGCCAAAACGCCGGCCGGTGTGTCGAACTCGGCGCTGACTTCGGTGCGGCTGGCGCCTTCGCGGATGACGCCGGTGTCAGCGCGCGCACCGGTGACAAGTTGCAAGGCGTCTACCAAAATTGATTTTCCTGCGCCGGTTTCGCCAGTGAGCACTGTGAAGCCGTCTTGCAAGTCCAACTCAAGCGCGCTGACGATAACGAAGTCGCGCAACCCCATGCGTCTGAGTGCCATGACCTATGCAACCCCCTCGTTCCAATGCATTTTCTGGCGCAGCGTATCAAAGTAGGTCCAGCCTTTGGGGTGCAGAAAACGAACCTGGTGCTGGGAGCGTTTCACCACAATCCGGTCTCCGTGCAGCAGCGACGCCAAGCTTTGCATGTCGAAGTTGGCGCTGGCGTCACGGCCTGAAACAATTTCTACAGCGATCTCCGAGGCATTGGATAGAACAATGGGTCGGTTCGACAAGGTGTGTGGCGCAATCGGTGCCATTACCCAGCCGTCTATCGCAGGGTGCAGCACTGGGCCGCCCGCCGACAGCGCGTACGCGGTGGATCCAGTTGGGGTGGCGATGATGAGCCCGTCGGCACGCTGGTTGGCCACAAAGTGCCCGTCGACTTCGACGCGCAACTCGACCATGCCCGATGTTGCGCCGCGGTTGACCACCACATCGTTCATCGCCAGCGCGCTGAACACCGTCTCGCCATCGCGCTCTACGTGGCCTTGCATCAGGCTGCGGGCCTCTTCCTCGTACACCCCGCGCAACATGGGCCCCAGCGTCTTTTGGTAGTCTTCGAAGGGAATGTCAGTCATGAATCCCAGGCGCCCTTGGTTGATGCCGATCAGCGGAACCTGGTACTGCGCAAGCTGGCGGCCGATGCCCAGCATGGTGCCGTCGCCACCCACTACCAAGGCCAAATCGCAGTGCGCGCCAATGTGGGCTACGTCCATCGCGGTATAGCGCGCCATGCCCATATTGGCGGCGGTGTCGGCCTCCAACACCACATCACAACCCTGGTCCATCAGGTAATGCGCAATCGCGTCCAAACCCTGTCGAGACGCCGCGCCCGAAGTGCCAGAACCGGTGGACTGGTACTTGCCTATCAGAGCCACTTGGTGGAAATGGTTGCGCGAGGTCATTGATAAATTACATCACTAAAGAGACGTAATTTTTCGCAGCAAATGAGCCTTGCAAGTGCTCTCCTTTTCGCCCTCTAAAGCGGAAATAACAATCCAAGTTTTCGGGTCTTGCCCCAGCCTGTCGGCAATCGCTCCAGCTATCGCCGGGGTCAGGTGCCCTCGGCGTTTCGCTTGCGAAATAGTCGACACGTCCACGTCCAATTCTTCGGCCCAACGAGTGGCCCGCTGAATCTTCAGGGCCTGCGTCAGTAGCTGCATAGTTGTTTTCATACGTCACCTTTCAGAGGGAGTTTATGACCGTTCGTCAAAAAATTAGTTGACGGATGGTCAACATCTCGGCTGTAATCCGACCGTGACAAGTCGTCACGGAAAAGGAACCAAGCAATGATCAAAATCGTAATCACCAGCCCGGACATTCGCGAGATGAAGGGCATCGGCAAGACCTCTGGCAAGCCGTACCACATGCGCATTCAAACCGCGCACGCCTTCTGCGTCGGCAAAGACGGAACTGTGACTGAGTTCCCCGACAAGTTCGAGATTGCGCTGGATGAGGGGCAATTTCCTTACCAGCGCGGTCACTACCAGTTGTCCCCCTCCGCTTTGTACGTATCCCGCGATGGTCGGCTGGAAGTAGCGCCCCGCTTGGTTCCGCTTCCAGCCAAGGCGTGAGGGGGCATTCATGTCCCTGACCTTTGAACAAACCCAACAAGTTCACCACATCGCGGCGCTCGCGGTTCTCGCCATGGCGGCCCGCGCTACCGCCTCGGTTGAGTTCGCAGCCACGCCCGAAGCTGGCCGCGTGGTCTTCTCTGTATCTCGCACTGACACAGGCGAACATGACCTCGACGTGGAGATTCAGACAAGCAGCGGCGCTTTGATCGGCGGTTATTCCGCATGACTTAGGAGGGCATCTTGTGACTACCCCATGCATCACCGCCGCGAAACCCACACCAGCGCAAACACCGCAAGGCCCACAGCCAACACCCGCCACAACCGCCGACGCCTTTTCGGCCTGGCCACTGTCCGTGGAGTCGCCCAAGATGCTGCAAAACGCCGCTTTAGATCAGCGGCTTGGCGTTCCTTCACGTGTTCCGGAAGTCGATAGCGATCAGTCATTCGACAACGCTACAGCACTTCTGCCAAGTGGTTCCAGCTTACATACCACCCATTTGCAAGGCTGGGTGCGTGTGGTCATAAACGCACCACTCGAAGAGGCCAGGTCGTTTATCTACTTCACGTGTGGGCGATGGTTGCTCTTGGAGGGTCATCCGCCATGGTTCTTGATGCGGCGGGAGTCCTTGCAAGAGTTCTGCCAGTCGTATCACACGTTTGAAGCGCTTAACACCAAGGCCAACGCATGACCGGGCACCAATCCGCCCCCGCCCAATCAAGGTCTCCTTTTATCGACCTTGTAGTGTCTTTTAGCGGGGGCCGGTCATCTGCTTTTATGCTGAAAAGGCTGATCGATTCTGGGAAAGTTATTGCCGGTCGTTCGCTGGTGTGCTTTGCAAATACCGGCCTTGAAGAACCCGAAACACTGAAGTTTGTTGACGACTGTTCCCGTCACTGGGGTGTTCCTATTGTTTGGCTTGAATACCGTTCCCGCGCTAACTTTCAACTAGTCAATTTTGAAACTGCCAGTCGTGATGGTCGTCCATTTGAAGATTTGATCAAGGATAAAAAATTCCTTCCAAACCCGGTGATGAGATTTTGCACGGCAGAGCTCAAGATTAGAACGATAGATCGCTATCTTCGCTCAAGGAATGACGTTCTCGCTGATTTCGATATGTGTATTGGAATTCGCGCAGATGAGCAACGTCGAGTGGCAAAGATGCGTCCCGATGGAAAAAAGGACGGAACACTAGGCGAACGGGTTCTCCCTTTAGCGGTCGATTCTTTGACCGTCCAGGACGTCTCAAATTTCTGGAAAACGCAACCCTTTCAGTTGCAACTCGCTAGCGATGGTAAGCGCACCTTGGCTGGCAACTGTAGCTTGTGCTTTATGAAGCCTCTTAGTCAGATAGTTTCTTTGATCGCTGAGAAACCAGAGCGTGCCGTGCCGATGATTCGTTACGAGTCCTTTGGTAATTCTTCGGGCTCTGCTGCGTTTTTTCGCAATGACCGTCCGGCTTACGCAACGCTTGCAAAAATTGCGATTGAACAACCCGATATGTTTGGCTTTGAAGAAGCCACTTTGTCGTGTTTTTGTGGTGACGACGCATGACCGCCATGCGCCCCGCCGCCCCCGCCCATGCACTGCGCGAAGCGCAGGGCTCGGGCGGTGCGGCGGGTGGGCTTGTCCCATCTAAAACAACTGTGCTAACAGTTTCCTTTGCTCCCTCGGTGGTTGCCGAACGGCGGGTAAAACGGCTCAAAAAATCGGTTTGGGCCTCCGGCCATCTTCATGGAGTCGCCGACGACGGCTACCGCGCCCCACGTGTCTGGTTCGTCACCCTGACTTACAAGGGCGTGAACGACTGGCGCCCCGAGCATGTGTCCAACGCCATCCGGGGTTTTCGGAAGTGGTGCCAGTCAAGGGGCTACCCCTGCCGTTACACGTGGGTCGCTGAATTGCAGGGCCGGGGCGCTGTGCATTACCACCTTCTGGCGTGGCTCCCGGTGGCCGCAAGGATGCCCAAATGGGACAGGCGCACCGTCACCCCCACGGGCCGTAAAACCCCCTGCTGGTGGCCTCATGGCATGACCAATACCCAGCCAGCCAAAGCCGGTGTGGGCTACCTCATGAAATACCTCTCCAAGCTGGGCGAGCTAACCCGGTTCCCCAAGGGTTTGCGCCTCTACGGTATCGGCGGTCTAGACCAGTCCGCCCGCGCTGTGCGTAGCTGGCTCAACCTCCCCGAGTGGGCGAAGTCGTCCCACGGTGTAGGTGAGCTGGTGCGCAAAACCTGCGGTCTAGTAGTCCGCGCCACTGGTGAGCTGGTGCCTCCTGTCTTTGGCAGGCGATTGCACACGTGGGGCGTCGAGCTGTACCGCCTAAGAGAAACCCCTCCGCGCTGGCATGACGGCGCTTATTCAACCTTTCCGAGGTCCGTATGAATCACGTCTTTTGGTTCGATGCCACCGCGCTGTTTCTAATTTGCCTTTCGTCGTGCATCGTTGCGATCTTGGTTGCTAAGGTCTCGCAGGTGCTTGCACGTTACCTGGTCGAGCGCATCACATGAACCGGCAGCACCTCGCCCTGCTGTGCGTGTCGCTCGTGTTCCTCGCTGCTTGCAGCGTAGATCCAATTCGACCAGTTGACACCTACGAACGCGCCCAGCGGTTCAACGAGTGGTGGGGGCGTAACTGATGGCTGCCGGTGTCATACAAACAACAAACAACGGACGTTTCAACGTCGACAGCAGCAGTTGTCACGATGCCATAAAAGCGCTGACGTCTGTTCAAGCCAATCACAGTTTTGCAGGGTGTCTGGCCGATCCCGTTGTTGCAGGTACGAAGATAACCTTCGGCTATCCCGGAGGATTTGCCCAGCGCGAATTCATCATCGCTTCGACCACCGCAACGGCCAACGGAGCAGCTGGCCTTGGTTCAAATGCAGCCGACTTTCAATCCCCCGAATTGCTCCTGCAAGCGCTGCTAGTTGCCTTTGCCGTTTACATGATTTTCCGTGGCTACGACTCGGGCTTAAAACAATGATCGCCACCGCCCTCGTGACCAAGATATTTGCCACGTACGCGGGGTGCTGGGCCATGGGTTACTTGATCGGTGCCCGCGTTGCGTGGATGAAAAAAATCGCTTCTGCTGCTTAAAGAATCTGCCCATGTTGGGCGATCGGTTGCCGACCGTTTTCGGCGTGGAGTTTGATATGAAAGCCTTTTCGATTTCTCGCGCCCTCGCGGTAGTTAGCCTCGCCACCTTGCCCGTGGCAGTGTTCGCACAAACCGCCCCCACTGACCCGTTCACTGCAGCCATGACCGAAGCCACGGCCAAGGTCGGCACGTACGCCCTCGCTCTGGTGGGCTTGGCTGCTGTGGGTGTGGTCTTCATGATCGCCCTGAAGTACGTCAAGAAAATCCCCAAGGCCGCATAAGCCGGAGTTGGTTCATGGGCATCCGCTGGGTGCCCATCTGCAAGCTCTGGAGTCACTATGTACCGTCTAGCACTGTTCCTGCTCGCTGCCGTGGCGTCCATGTCGGCCATGGGACAAGCATTGCCGCTTGCCACTGAGGTTTTTACTTACCAACAGTCTGGCAATACCTTCACGTTTGGCAACGGTTCCGCAACGTCGGCCAACGCGTCGCGGCTTGCGTTCCCCCAGGTCGCTAACCAGCCATTTATCGGCGTCTCTACCATCCGCAATTTGCCGCTGACGTCTGGCGTAAATCTCCCGGTAACGGTAACCGGCCGCATTTCCAACGGTGAAGCGGCTAGGGTCATCGGACGGTTCGGCTTGAGGTTCGCGGGATTGCTTGGCGTGGGTGTGGCGCTGTATGACCTGGCGGACGAACTAGGCTATTTGACGCGCAGGGATGGTGGCGCTTTAGTTGTCGAGTCCGTAAACCGTGAAGGTACTTTTCGCCTCCTTTGCTTTGGTTTGAGTAATCCCTCCGAGGGAAGTTGTTTTCAGGCGTTTCTGTCGGTTGTTGGCTCCACGTGCAGAGCCACCCCCGGCGGTTTTACGGGGGGGCTAAGCACTGTCGGCGGTGGCCCTGCATATTTAAGCGAAGCCCACGCACAGACGTCCGGTTTTTGCAGTGGCATGACAATTTACGCCGTCCGCCAGCGCATCTCCACCACTCCCAGCACATCCCCCGCGACTTTTCAAAATTTGGAAGACGCCATTGCCAGCGAATCCGGCTGGCCTGCCAGTTCCGCGATTGGCCGCGCCCTGACGGATGCCATTAATTCCGGGGAGTCTGTCACGGTAACTGACCCGGTGGTCACAGGTCCGCTTACGGTGCCCATGGCCCCCGAGGTTGTGACTAACCCCGATGGCTCCGTGACCACTACGACTCGAGAAAAAGTTGTCACGTATGGCCCCGGTGCAACAGTCTCCACGTCCACGCGAGAAACCACGTCGACCACCTCGCCAAGTGGTCAGGTTACACCCGGCCCGGTTACTGTCACACCCGACGAGCCTGCTGTGTTGGTGCCTGACCCGGCAATTCAACCCGAACCCGAGGCAACGCCAAACTGTGGCCTACCAGACACCCCTGCCTGTATCCTTGACCCCTCGGGCATCCCTTCGGCCCAAACAGTCCCCACAGACACCCTACAGCGCGCGCATGACCCTATTCGCGACATCGTGCAAGACCCGTCGAGCGTCTTGCCACAGCTGCCCACCATCTCTTGGCTGTTCGCGCTTCCAACGTCCTGCGGTCCGATAGAGTTCGGTGGCGCTTTTGACCCGTATCTCAGCAGCATAGACGTCTGCCGGTTCCAGCCGATGTTCCATGAAATCATGAGCCTCGTGTGGGCGCTGGGCGGCCTGTTCGGCGCGATATCGATGTTCATGCGGTCGACCCCCACTTAAGGAACTCACATGGGCGCTCTAGGTCTACTCGGCACGTTATTTCGCGGCCTCTTTGAAAAGCTGTTCGCATCAGTCGCGGCCCTGCTCGGTGCCACGTATGCATCACGCCTTGCGGCGGTCGCGCTGCTGGCGTCCACCTATGTTGGTTCAGTGACGCTGTTCACCACCACGGTGGCCCCATGGTGGGAGGCCATCACAAGCACGAGTTACGGGGCAGTCCTCGGCCTGCTGTTCCCGCCGATATCCGGCACAGTGGTCGCAGCACTCATGCTCTACCGTGGCGCAGTGATCGCGATGCGCTACACCGCCCAGCTGCTCAAGATGGCGGTGGGCTGAATGCCCGTTTACTCGGTAGAGGGCAAGCTCGGTACCGGCAAAACTAAGTTTTGCGTCTGGCGCGCTCAACAGGCATTGCGCGATGGCCGTCGTGTCGCAAGCAATGTCGATCTGAACCTGTCCGAGCTGGTGCCAGAGTTGCATGCCAGTTACGTTCGCATACCTGACAAGCCATCAGCGAGTGATCTGTCCATGATCGGCCACGGAAACCCCGAGAGCTACGACGAAGAAAAAAACGGGGTTCTCATCCTGGACGAACTGGGGACATGGCTCAATGCCCGCAACTTCGCCGACAAAGACCGTGGCGGCGTGATCGATTGGCTTATCCACGCTCGCAAGCTCGGTTGGGACGTGTACCTGATCGTGCAAGACGCTGGCATGATCGACAAGCAAGTCCGCGAGTCACTTGTCGAATACCAATGCCGCTGCTTGCGCCTTGACAAAATCAAGGTCCCGGTCATCGGCTGGATATTGAGCCAGTTCAGTAAAAAGTGGGGCTATCTGCCACGCATGCACCTCACCACCGCCCGAGTTGGTTACGGTCAGAATGCCATCGTTGCCGAGCGCTGGACGTACCGAGGCGATGACCTTCACAAAGCCTACGACACCCGCCAGGTGTTCACCGCTGACTGGCCACACGGTTCGCACTCTGTGCTGCCAGATCGGGGCCGCGCTGACCCCGCCAAGACGCTGGTTCAGCGCCTCGCCAATTGGCTGGCCGCAAAGCCTCCACCCCGCCTGCAACCAAAGCCCAAGATGCCGCTGATCGCGTGGGTTCAACGTCTCCCAGCGGACCGCAGAATTCCCTTCCTGAAAAAGCATCGGCTGGCCTGATCATTGATAAGCAGGACGCAGGCATGCCAGCCCGGTCCTGATGCCGACACAGTCGGCATGTGGCGAAGCCTAAACAATGTTCGCACACCTGTTTTTTGCACCCCGATAGATTCCGCCCCCCGGAGGAAAGAATGCAAAAAATAGGCTACGCACGGGTCTCAACGACCGACCAAGACTGCGCCATGCAGATCGACGCACTCACAGTTTTTGGTGTTCAGAGAATCTATCGAGAGTCAGGCAGCGGCGTTGGTCCCCGCCTTCAGCTTCGCGAGGCTTTGGCCGCAATGCAGCCAGGCGACGTGCTCACCGTTTGGAAGATCGACCGTGTGGCGCGGTCACTCGGTGATTTACTGGCCATCCTTGCCCAGCTCAAGGCCGCGGGTGCTGCGATTCGTTCACTCACAGAGCCTATTGACACGACTACACCGCTTGGCGAGTTCACCTTCCAGATTCTCGGCGCTGTGGCCCAGCTTGAACGCTCAATGATCAGGGAACGTGTCATGGCAGGCCAAGCGGCTGCACGTGCCAGGGGCAAGACGTGGGGGCCAAAGCGTTACTTCTCGCGTACTGAAGCGGAACATCTGGCCACGATGTGGCGGTCGGGTATCGAGCAAGCTACGTTGGCCGAAATGTTCGGGACTTCTCTGTCCACCCTGCGCGACACCATTCATTGGGCAGAGCATCGGGGGCGGTGGAAGTCCATCAGCCATTAAGGGGAACTTATGCCCAGCGATAACCGAGATTGGTACCGCGACAGAGTGCGCGCCCGAGACCGCTACCAAGAGCGCGCATTGTTCCGTGTGCCCCATCACGAAGCCCAAAGAACGCGCCGCTTGCGTGAGCTGAGAAACAAGGCGTGGACCGTTGTCCTGTGCCTTGTGGCCTTCGTGGTCGCCGTCCGGCTGCTGCGCTGGTGGCTTGAGCTGTAGCACGTGAACAGTAAAATGCCCCGATGCTCGATGACCGTTCCAAGTTGTTGCTCAAAGCGCTGGTCGAGCGCTACATCGCCGACGGGCAACCTGTGGGCAGTCGCACGCTCTCCAAGGCCTCTGGGCTGGAGCTGTCTCCTGCGACGATACGCAACGTCATGTCCGACTTGGAAGACCTCGGCCTCATCGTCAGCCCACACACATCGGCTGGGCGGGTTCCCACGGCGCGCGGATATCGGCTGTTTGTGGACACCATGCTCACGGTGCAGTCTGGCGGGTATTCGTCGCACAGTTTGGCTGCCGACCAACCGCAGAAAGTGATTGCCAACGCAGCCAACCTGCTGTCGAGCCTGTCGCAGTTTGTCGGTGTGGTGATGGCGCCCAAGCGCAGTTCGGTGTTTCACCACATCGAGTTTCTGCGGCTCTCGGAGAAGCGGCTGTTGGTCATCATTGTGTCGCCCGATGGCGACGTACAGAACCGGGTGATCTTCACCGAGGCTGACTACACCCAGGCGCAACTGGTGGAGGCAGCCAATTTTCTCAACAGCAACTACGTTGGCATGGACATCGACCAGGTGCGCGAGCGCCTGTTGCTGGAGGTTGAGAGCCTTCGCACCGAGATCGCCACCCTCATGCAGGCGGCGGTACAGGTCAGCACCGAAACCCTCCATGCGTCACGCGACGAGGTTGTGATTGCTGGCGAGCGCAACCTGCTGTCGGTGTCCGACTTTTCCAGCGACATGGGCAATTTGCGCCGTGCCTTTGACCTGTTCGAGCAGAAGGCGCAACTCATGCGGCTGCTCGATGTCGCGGGACAGGCCGAAGGCGTGCGTATCTTTATTGGCGGAGAAAGCCAGGTTGTGCCTTTTGAAGACCTGTCGATCGTCAGCAGCCCCTATGAAGTTGATGGCAAAGTTGTTGGTACTTTGGGTGTCATTGGCCCGACACGCATGCCATATGACCGCATGATCCAGATCGTCGACATCACTTCCAAACTGGTCAGCCATGCGCTGAGCCACCATAAATAATGCGCAGTCCGCGCGAAGCCTACCCGTACAATGCCGCGCTGCGCAGAATGCAGTACACGGGGTGGCCAGTGTGCGCTTGCAGTGGATTTACGAATGGGCCGTTAGCTCAGTTGGTTAGAGCAGAGGACTCATCAAGCAGGTGACCTTGCTGTGAAAGCGGCAATGGAAAAACCGGGTGAATTCAGGGAAACCGCCCGCCACGTAGTGGCCCGGCAACCCTGAGCCAAGCTCACCGAAGGCAGGTCGCCAGACCGGTAGGTGAGAAGGTGCAGAGACTAGGGTGTGAGGAGCCAATCCGATACGCACCCCCAGAGCGCCCGGCACCCTAACGCGCGGAGCAGTCTGCGGCGAGGGTGGTGAGATAGTCCAGGGAATGGGGAAACCCATGCAAACCTGAATCCTTTGGTCGTTGGTTCAAGTCCAACACGGCCTACCATTTGTAAACCCACTCCCACCTGCGACCGCGGTGCACCCGCCGCGCGTCCATTTGCGCTGCGATGACGGACAGTTCGCTGATGTGTGTTCTAGCGTGCCATGTGGTCGAGCGTGTTTTTTGCCGTGCTACAATTTGCGGCTTCGCGGCTGTAGCTCAGTTGGATAGAGTACTTGGCTACGAACCAAGGGGTCGTGGGTTCAATTCCTGCCAGCCGCACCAAATGAACGCCCTCTGAAATCGTTAGGTTTCAGAGGGTTTTTCATTTTTTGGCTACTTTCACCTGGGGGACTTTTGGGGGAGTGGAATCTCGGTAGTCCTTCGCCAACGCTGTTTTATGCTACGGCCGGGCGCTTGTACAAACGCCCTTCACTTCCGACGGGCTGGTCCGCACTACAACAGCTTACTAAGGACCATCCATTACAGTGCGGCAATGAGCAAAGCCTTCACCAAGGAAAGCGATGACGCCGACGAAGAAGGCGTGCAGACGGCAGCGATTGCGCCTGGCGGCAAGAACTACATCACACCCGCGGGTTATGCCGCCTTGCGCAGCGAGCTGTTCGATTTGATGGACAGTGAGCGGCCCAAGGTGGTCGAGGTGGTGCACTGGGCCGCCAGCAACGGGGACCGCTCGGAGAACGGCGACTACTTGTATGGAAAAAAGCGTTTGCTCGAGATTGACCGCAGGATTCGTTTTCTGACCAAACGCCTAGAGATTGCAGAGGTCATCGACCCGTCGGTCCACTGGGGCAAGGACCAGATTTTCTTTGGTGCTAGCGTGACGTACGCGGACGAGGCGGGTGTGGAGCGCACCATCACCATCAAAGGGATCGACGAAGCCAATAGCGCCTGTGGCGAAGTGAGTTGGATCTCGCCGATTGCGCGCGCTTTATTGAAGGCCCGGGTGGGCGAGACGCTGCGACTGGTGATGCCTGGGCGGGTGGGCGAGGTCGAAGTGCTTGCGGTGCATTACCCCATGCCGAACGCCTCAGCCTGAGCTGATTCGCCAGAGCCCGCACTTCCACTGCGCTTGGCGCGCAGCACCGATGGCGTACGGCGCAACTTGACCAGGGCTGCATCCAGGTGCGCAAGGTCGCGCACCATCACCAGCAGGCGCAGGTCCGAGGCGTCTTGCGCGCCTTCTTGCCCCATATCGATGTGCACGATGTCTGTCTCGGTGGACGCAAGCGCGGCCGCCACCTTGGCCAGCATGCCCTTGCCGTTGCCCACGGTCACGACGATGGCAGTCTCAAAACTGCGCACAGGATCTTCAGACCAGTCCACCCCAATGAAGCGCTCACTGTCTTTGTTTTGCAACTTGCGAGCCACCGGGCAGTCGTGCTTGTGTACCACCAAGCCCTCGCCGCGGCCGAGGTAACCCACGATCGGGTCGCCAGGAACCGGCCGGCAGCAGCGCGCGAACTGCACGGAGGCGTTCTCGCTGCCATCCAGGGTGATCGCGCCCAGCGCACTGGACTCGTGCGAAGTAAAGCGCTCGCGCGTTAGCAACAGCGCGTCGGGTCGCTGGCCAGACTCCACCATCAGGTGCGCCATGCGTTTGGCAACGATATTCGCAATGCGTTTGCCCAACCCGATGTCGATTAGCAACTCTTGCCGGTTGCGGTTTCCTGTGAAGCGCAACAGCTTGTCCCACAGTGATGTGCCCAGCGGGCTTTCCTCTGGGAGCTTCTCGATTCCTTCGGAACGCAGCGCTTGCAGCAAGAGCCGGCCACCGAGCTCCTCCGATTCGGCCTGCGCCATGGTTTTGAGGTGGTGGCGAATCTTGGAGCGCGCCCGCCCAGTGCGCACAAAACCCAACCACGCAGGATTGGGCGTGGAAACCGGCGCAGTTACCACCTCGACCACGTCGCCATTTTTCAGCTCCGTGCGCAGTGGCACTTGTTCGCCATTGATGCGGGCTGCAGCGGTGCGGTCGCCTACATTGCTGTGGATTGCGTAGGCAAAGTCCACCACGGTTGCGCCACGCGGCAGGGCCATGATTTGCGATTTTGGGGTGAACACATACACCGCATCGGGAAACAGGTCCACTTTGACGTGGTCCCAAAACTCGGCTGCATCGCGGGTCTCGCTCTGGATGTCTAGGAGCGACTGCAGCCACTGGGTTCCAAGGCGTCCGTGCGATGCATCCTCAGGGTGGTTGACCTTGTACAGCCAATGCGCTGCCACCCCGG
Source organism: Rhodoferax sp. (assembly GCA_044346035.1). Classification (GTDB taxonomy): domain Bacteria; phylum Pseudomonadota; class Gammaproteobacteria; order Burkholderiales; family Burkholderiaceae_C; genus Allorhodoferax. Next base: position 13,420 of record JBIIZY010000006.1, read on the forward strand.
ACTCGGCCACCAGGTGCATAGCGTCGGTGCGCACCTGAAACTCCACGTTGATGCCCGATGGGCCCACCAGCGTGGTGTGCAGCGACTGGTAACCGTTGAGTTTGGCGATCGCAATGTGGTCTTTAAACCTGCCTGGCACCGGCTTGTAGAGCTGGTGCAGGATCCCCAGAGCGGTGTAGCAGTCGATGGTGTTGGGCACCAACACTCGCAGCCCGTAAATGTCGGTGACTTGTGCGAAGCTCAGGTGCTTGCTGTCCATTTTTTTGTAGATGGAGTAGAGCGACTTTTCGCGCCCGGCGATGCGCACTTTCATGCCGCACTCCACAAAGCTGGCCTCCACGTCTTTTTGCACCTTCTGGATCAGGTCGCGGCGGCGGCTGCGTGCCTTGGTCACTGCTTTGGTAAGCACTGCATAGCGCCAAGGCCACAGGTGCTGGAATGCAAGATCTTGCAGTTCCCGGTAGGTTTGGTTGAGGCCCAAGCGGTGCGCAATCGGCGCGTAGATATCAAGGGTTTCCGAGGCAATGCGCCGCCATTTGGACTTGGGTGTATCCGACAGGGTGCGCATATTGTGCGACCGGTCGGCCAGCTTGATCAGGATGACGCGCACATCGCGCGCCATGGCCAGCAGCATTTTTCGAAACGACTCGGCTTGGTTTTCTTCGCGGGTGTTGAACTGCAGCTTGTCAAGTTTGGTCAACCCGTCCACCAGCTCCGCCACCGGTGAACCAAAGCGCTCGATGAGTTCGATCTTGGTGACGCCACAGTCCTCCAACGCATCGTGCAGCAGCGCGGCCATGAGGGCCTGTGCGTCGAGCTTCCAGGCGGCGCATTGGGCCGCCACTGCGATGGGGTGGGTGATGTAGGGCTCGCCGTTGTTGCGCAACTGCCCGAGGTGCGCCTCGTCCGCAAACCGGTAGGCCAGCCGCACTTGCTCTACATCGCTTACCGATAGGTAATCGAGCTTGGCGGTCAGGCCGGCGAAGCTGGCCGACGCAGCGTTGGCAACCGCGGCATTGACTAGCGAGCTTGGAGGTGGAGTGCCCATGCACTAAATGTAGCGCAGGGCTGGCGCACGGTGGGCGACGAAGTTGGGTGGGCCTAGGGCAAAAAAAAGCACCGCAAGCGGTGCCTTGTTGGTGCTCCCGCGGGTTAGAGCGGAACCTTTTTAAGCATTTCGATGCCTACCTTGCCGGCGGCGATTTCACGCAGTGCGGTGACGCCAGGCTTGTTCTTGCTTTCGATCTTTGGGGTGTGCCCTTGGCTGAGCATGCGTGCCCGGTAGGTTGCTGCCAACACCAGTTGGAAGCGGTTGGGGATTTGGGTGAGGCAGTCTTCGACGGTAATGCGGGCCATGAAATTCTCCAAAATGCGGTTGGCAAAGACTATGGGATGTGCAGTGCTTTGAAAGTTTCGGCCCTGGCACGGCGTTGCGCCGAGAACTTGAGCCGCTGGGAATGGACGATGGCTTTGAGGTCAAAAAGCGCACGGTCAAACGACTCGTTGATTATAACGAAGTCAAACTTTGCAGCGTGCGCCACCTCGGCTTGCGCGTTTTGCATGCGCATATCGATGATCTCGGGCGCGTCCTCGCCGCGCCGTTCCAGGCGCGCGCGCAACTCATCCCAGTTGGGGGGCAAGATGAATATGCAGACCGCGTTGGAAAAAATGGTCTTGATTTGGATCGCGCCCTGGTAGTCAATTTCTAGGATGACATCAGCGCCTTGCTCCATACGCTCTGCAATGGCTTTCTTGGATGTTCCGTAGCGTTGGCGGTGGACATGGGCCCACTCCACAAACGCATCGGATGCAACCATGGCGTCGAACTCTTGCGGGGAAATGAAAAAGTACTCGCGGCCATGCTTCTCTTGGCCACGGGGTGCCCGCGTGGTGTGGGACACCGAGGGCTGAACCCGCGCGTCGAGCTCGAGCAGTGCTTTGACCAAACTGGATTTGCCAGCACCGCTGGGCGCCGCGACGACAAACAGGTTTCCGGGGTAGTCCATAAAGGGGCTGCTGCGGTAGGCGCTGGGGCACCTATTCTATGTTCTGCACTTGCTCGCGCATTTGCTCAATGAGCACCTTCATGTCCACCCCAATGTGGGTGAGCTCCAGCGCGGACGACTTGGAGCCCATGGTATTGGCCTCGCGGTGCAGTTCCTGAATCAAAAAGTCCAGGCGTTTTCCGATCTCGCCCCCCTTCTTGAGCAGGCGCTCAATTTCGTCGAGGTGCGAGCGTATGCGTGTGAGCTCTTCGGCCACGTCGATGCGGATGGCGAAGGCGGTGGCTTCGGTCATTGCACGGTCTTGGGCTGCTTCGGGCACTGCCGCATCTTGCGCGAGTGCCATCGCCTCGGTCCAACGGTCTAGAAAGCGTTGCCGTTGTTGTGCCACCAACTGCGGCACCAGCGGTTCGGCCTGCGCCACCAGCGCGCGCAACTGTTCAATGTGGCCGCTCAGCATGGCAGCAAGACGCGTTCCTTCGCGCTGCCGCGCTGCCAGTAACTCCTTGAGCGCCTTCTCAGCCACGGGGAGCGCCAGCGCGCCGAAGTTGCCAGCATCGGACTGCTCCGTTGCCGCCAGGCGCAACACGTCGGCGACGCCCAAAGGCGTTGCATCTGGCAGCCAAGACCGGATCGTGTCTTGCGCGGCGCCAAGTCGCTGCAGCAGTTTGGGTGCGGGTTCGGTCACGTCGCCGTTTTGCGCGCGTTCGATGGTGGCGCGCAGCTCAACCTTGCCGCGCTTGATCTTGCCCAACACCATTTCTCGCAGCACTGGTTCGAGCATGCGCAGGTCTTCCGGCAGGCGAAAAGACAAGTCCAAGAAGCGGCTGTTGACGGAGCGAATTTCCAAGCCCAAGGTGGCCTGGGCGGGTGCACGGGAGCTGGATTCAGGGGTGCTGGAGGCGGTGCTTTGCTGGGCGCTGGCGTAACCAGTCATGCTGTAAACTGGCATCGTGGTGTCTTGGTATACGTTGTAAGAGTGGCGTCGAGAATAACCCGATTTACTTGGCAAGTTCAGCCCCAGCGCGCAATTTATGTCAAAGGTAAAGCCCTCACCGCTCCCTGCGGATACCCTTATCGGCGGCTACCGTGTCGTGCGCAAGGTGGCCGCTGGCGGATTCGGTGTCGTCTACCTCGCACTGGATGCGCAGGGCCAGCAAGTGGCCATCAAAGAGTACCTCCCGTCGTCGCTCGCCGCGCGTGCCCAAGGCGAGCTCGCCCCGCAAGTTTTGCCAGAAAAGTTGTCCTTGTACCGCCTTGGACTCAAGAGCTTTTTTGAAGAGGGTCGCTCGCTGGCGCAGATTTCCCATCCGTCTGTGGTGAGCGTGTTGAACTTTTTTCGTGAGAACGAAACCGTCTACATGGTGATGAACTACCTGGAGGGCGCAGTCCTGCAGGATTTCATCGTCACCGCGCGTGACCTCAAGCGCAGCAAGGTGTTTCGCGAGTCCACCATCCGGTCGTTGTTCGATGAAATCTTGCGCGGGCTGCGCATCGTGCACCAGCACAAAATGCTGCATTTGGACATCAAGCCGGCCAACATTTTTATCACCGACGACAACGCCGCGGTGTTGATCGACTTCGGGGCCGCCCGCGAGGTGCTGACCAAAGAAAGCAATTTTGTGCGTCCCATGTACACCCCCGGTTTTGCCGCGCCCGAGATGTACCGCCGGGATGCAGCCATGGGTCCGTGGACCGACATTTATGCGATTGGCGCCTGCATCTACGCCTGCATGGTTGGCTACCCACCCAACGAAGCGCCCCAACGCCAAGACAAAGACCGCATCACCATGACTTTGGGCCGTTTGCGCGGCGTGTATTCCGATAGCCTGATTGAAGTGGTTGAGTGGTGCATGGCCTTGGACCCGCTTGCGCGGCCCCAGTCGGTGTACGACTTGCAAAAGGAGCTCAGCCGCGAGGGCGAGCGGCGCTACACCAAGCTCTCCATGACCGAGCGCTTGCGCTTGCAGATCGACACCATGGTGGCCGATGCCAAGAAGCCCACAAAAATTGCCACGTCCGTGGCCAAGCCCAAGTGAAGTTCTCTGTTTTTCAGATCAGCCGCAAGGGAGGGCGCGAGAAAAACGAAGACCGCATGGGCTATTGCTACACCGACCGTTCTGCCATTTTTTTGCTGGCCGACGGCATGGGCGGCCACCCGGAAGGCGAGATGGCGGCCCAATTGTCTTTGCAGACAATCTCCGCGCTGTTTCAGGAAGAGGCACGACCTGCGCTGTCCGATGTCAGGGGTTTTATCAACGCTGCAGTAGACGCTGCGCACCGCCGCATCCTGCGCTATGCAGCTGACAAGTCTTTGGCGGACAACCCACGCACCACCTTGGTGGTCGCGGTGGTGCAAGGCGGGGTCGCGTACTGGGCGCACTGCGGCGATTCACGGTTTTATTTTGTGCGCAACGGGCAGCTGCTGGCCCGCACCCTGGACCACTCTTACCTAGAGCAGCGCCAGGGCGAGCGCACCGCTTCCGAGACCTTGCCCAGTCGCAACATTTTGTTCACCTGTTTGGGCTCGCCTGCCAAGCCGGTGCTCGATGTGGCCGGTCCGTTGGCCTTGCAGTTTGGTGACCGCATGATGCTGTGCTCCGATGGTCTGTGGGGCAATCTGCAAGACGAAGACATCGTGACGCAGTTGCAGGCCAAGCCGGTGCATGCCGCTGCCCCAGAGCTGGTGGATCAGGCCTTGCTCAAAGGCGGTGCCCACAGCGACAACGTGACGCTGGTTGCCGTGGAGTGGGAGGCGCCGGATGCGATGGACTCGCAAACCAGCGTGTCCTCGGCCCAGCTCGACGATGGCGTATTCGCCTCTACCGTGCAAACCGGCTGGGTGGACGCCACAGTTGACGACCTCGACGAGGCCACCATCGAGCGCTCCATTGCCGAAATCAACGAAGCCATTCGCCGCGCTGCGGCGCGTAAGCCCTGAACCGTGTGGCTGCTTGCACCGTGTCGGCCACAACCGATGCGCCTACTTCCCCCTTTATGAAAGAACCGCTATGAATGCTTTTGTCCGCAACGGCCACCGTGCCCACGACGCACTGCGCCCGGTGCGCATCACCCGCGCCTACACGGTACACGCCGAGGGCTCGGTGCTGATCGAGTTCGGTGCTACCAAAGTGCTGTGCACCGCCAGTGTGGAAGACAAGGTGCCGCCCCACCAGCGTGGCAGCGGCCAGGGCTGGGTAACCGCCGAGTACGGCATGCTGCCCCGCGCCACCCACACCCGCGGCGACCGTGAGGCCGCGCGCGGCAAGCAAAGTGGTCGAACCCAGGAGATACAACGTTTGATTGGCCGCTCGCTGCGCGCGGTATTCGATTTGACGCTGCTGGGCGAGCGCACCCTGGTGTTGGACTGTGATGTGTTGCAGGCCGACGGTGGCACACGCACTGCCGCCATTACCGGCGCCTATGTCGCTGCGCAAGACGCGGTGCGCGGCCTGGTGGCTGCGGGCAAACTGGCGCGCAACCCGATCATTTCGGGGCTGGCGGCGATTTCCGTGGGCATCGTCCAAGGCACACCCCTGCTGGATCTGGAATACACCGAAGACAGCGCCTGCGACACCGACATGAACGTGGTGATGACCGGTGCCGGCCACTTTGTGGAAGTGCAGGGCACCGCCGAAGGTGTGGCCTTCAGCCGCGCCCAGATGGACGCCATGCTCAGTCTGGCTGAGAAAGGCATCGTGCAACTCATGGCGCTGCAAAACCAAGCTTTGGAAGTCTGATACAAGCGTCTTCGGTACATGCCTGCCATGCCCGATGCCTGACACCCACACCCGACGCCGGTGCCTGGCATCGACGCACCAACCCCAAGGACACGCGCCATGAAAATTGTTTTGGCCTCCAACAACCGGGGCAAGTTGGCTGAGATGCAAGCCATGTTTGCGCCCATGGGATGCGCGCTCGTGGCGCAAGGCGAACTTGGCGTGCCCGAGTCGCCCGAACCCTTTCGCACCTTTGTGGAAAACGCGCTGGCCAAGGCGCGCAACGCCGCGGCCCATACCGGATGGCCAGCCCTGGCCGATGACGCCGGCCTGTGCGTAGACGCTTTTGGTGGACGCCCTGGCGTGGACACCGCGTACTACGCCACCGAGTTCGGCTACCCCAAAGGCGACGACAACAACGTGCGCGCACTGCTGGAGCAAATGCAGGCCATCGAAGACCGCCGTGCCGCCCTGGTCAGCACCTTGGTTGCGGTGCGTACGCCCGAGGACCCCGAGCCATTGATCGCCACCGGCCGGGTGGTGGGTCAAATCGCCCGCGCACCGATGGGCAGCAATGGCTTTGGTTTTGATCCGGTCATGTGGATCCCGGCGTTTGGCCAGACCTTTGCCCAACTCCCGGTGGAGGTAAAAAATGCCCACAGCCACCGCGGCCGCGCGGCGCAGGCCATGGTGGTTTTGATACGTGAGCGCTGGCTGGGGTCTGACCATGCCTGAGCTTGGCGGCACTGCGCCCTTGGACCCGCAGCACTACCTGCGGCCCGGCACCTTGCAGCTGCCTGCGCTGCCGCCGCTGGGCCTGTACCTGCATTTGCCGTGGTGTATGCGCAAATGCCCATACTGCGATTTCAACTCGCACGAAGCGCCTGCCGAGCTGCCGCAGCAGCGCTACATCGATGCGCTGCTCGCCGACCTGGAGGCCGCATTGCCGCTGGTCTGGGGGCGCACCGTCCACAGCGTGTTTCTGGGCGGTGGCACGCCCAGCCTGTTTTCGCCGCAGGCCATAGAGCGTTTGCTGGGCGAAGTGCGGGCCCGCCTGCGCTTGGCGCCGCAGTGCGAGATCACCCTGGAGGCCAACCCTGGCACCTTTGAGAAAGACCGCTTTCGCGATTTTGCCCACGCCGGTGTCACGCGCCTGTCGGTGGGAGTGCAAAGTTTTAACGATGCGCACTTGCGCGCATTGGGTCGCGTCCACGACCGTGCCCAGGCGCTCGCTGCGGTGGAGGAAGCGGCCAAGGTGTTTCCCACCTTCAACCTCGACATCATGTACGCGCTGCCCGGTCAAACCTTGGCGCACCTCGGGCAAGACATCCACACCGCCTTGCAGTTTGCGCCGCCGCACCTGTCGGTCTACCACCTCACCATCGAGCCCAACACCTACTTTGCCAAGTTTCCGCCGGTGGTGCCCGAAGACGACACCGCCTACGCCATGCTGGACCACATCACCGAGGCCACCGTAGCGGCGGGTTTGCAGCGCTACGAGGTGTCGGCCTATGCGCGTACCGGCCACGCTTGCGCCCACAACCTGAACTACTGGCAGTTTGGCGACTACCTGGGCATTGGCGCAGGCGCCCACAGCAAACTCAGCTTTGCACACCGCGTGGTGCGCCAAGTGCGCCTACGCGATCCGCAGCGCTACATGGCGCAGGCATTGGCCGGTGCTGCCCTGGCGCAGGACACCGAGGTGCCCCGCGCCGAGCTGCCGTTTGAGTTCATGCTCAACGCCCTGCGTTTGCGCCAGGGTTTTGGCCTGCGTGACTTCGTTGAGCGCACCGGCTTGCCCCTGTCGGCCATTGAAGCTGCGCTCCAAGAGGCCGAGCGCAAAGGCCTGATCGGACGCGACTTTGCGCGGGTGTGGCCCACCGAGCGGGGCTTCGATTTTTTGAGTGACTTGCAGGCCCTTTTCCTGTCCAATGCCTAGCAAGAAGGCCCCGGTTCGGCCTTGAGCGCTGGGGGTGCTGCCATGTTCTCTCTGTACGGTACTGCAGGCCGCCTGTTTCGCGGCTCCCTAGAAGAGCTGCGTGCCATCGGTCCCACCGCGCGGCCCGCGCGCATTGCCAAATTGGCGCCGGTGGCAAGGGGCGCGGACACCGCTGCCAGCGTAGACCGCGCACAGCCCCATGCGGACGCGGCCCACGACCGCGCCCACCGTGGCGCGGTGGCGGCTTACGCCAACGCGGCCCAGGTCGGCACGCCGCGCAATCCCTTGAGCCGGGTTGAGGACATCATGAGCCACACGGTGGTCGTCGTGGCGGCCACCTCCACGGTGGCCCAGGCCTGGGGCACGCTGGCCCAGCGCCAACTGGGGCAAGCGCCGGTGGTGGATACGAAAGGGGTGTTGGTGGGCCTGCTCACGCGCGCAGACCTGCTGAACCCCGACCGTCTGCCGGGGCCCGATGCGCATGCGCTGGTTTGGCGCGCGTTGCAATTGCAAAGTGTGGTTGACGTTATGTGGACGCCGGTGCCCAGCGTCGCGCCGCACACCGACATTCGCCGCCTGGCGCGGGTGCTGCTCGACACCGGTCTGCCCGGCCTGCCGGTGGTGGACGACGCGGGGCAGGTCATCGGCTTTGTGTCCCGCTCCGATGTGCTGCGCGCCGTGGTGGCCGACCCGCCGCTGGACCTGTGGACCTAAGCACCGCCAGCGCTGCATTCAAACTGTCAAAAAAGCATCATCAAACTGTGATGTTGCTGCCGTAGCCTCGCTGTGGTGAACACAAGCGATGACATTTTGGTGGAGTCCTTCTGCGCCGCGCCTGCGAGCTTGCGCATCGCCGTGGTGACCGAAACCTACGCCCCGGAAGTCAATGGCGTGGCCATGACCTTGGGCCGCATCGTGGAGGGCTTGATCCGGCGCGGACACACCGTCGAGTTGGTGCGTCCGCGCCAGCCGCTGGAAGGCGCGCCCGTATTGCGCGACGGCCTGCACCAGGTGCTCTCGCGCGGCGTGCCGCTGCCCTCGTACGGTGAGCTTCGGTTTGGTATGCCGGCCAAGCGACGCCTCAGCAAGCTGTGGTCCGCGCGCCGGCCCGACGTGGTCCATGTCGTAACCGAGGGTCCTTTGGGCTGGTCGGCGGTGGCGGCAGCGCGCACTTTGCAACTGCCCACCACCAGCTCGTTCCACACCAACTTTGACAGCTACTCGCAGCACTACGGCATCGGCTTGCTGAAGTCGCCCATCGACACCTACTTGCGCAAATTGCACAACCGCACCTTGGCGACCATGGTCCCGACCGAGGCACTGGTGCAAACGCTGCAAGCGCGTGGATACAAGCACGTGACGCTGCTGTCGCGCGGTGTAGATACGGCACTGTTTCAGCCGGCCAAGCGCTCGCAGGCCCTGCGCCAGTCCTGGGGCGCGCAAGCGAACGACCCGGTGGTGTTGTTGGTGGGGCGTTTGGCCAAGGAAAAAAATGTGGGGCAGGTGCTGGCCGCGTTTGCAGCCTTGCGCCAACACCGTCCCAGCGCCCGGCTGGTGTTGGTGGGCGACGGCCCGCTGCGTGCGTCCCTGCAGCAGGCCTGCCCCGATGCACACTTTGCCGGTGTGCGCAAAGGAGAAGACCTGGCCGCCCACTATGCATCGGCCGATTTGTTTTTGTTTGCCAGCTTGACCGAGACCTACGGCAACGTGGTGCCCGAGGCTCTGGCCAGTGGCCTGGCGGTGTTGTCGTATGCGCACGCGGCCGCTGGCGAGCTGATTTCCAATGGCCACAATGGCCTGGTGGTGGAGGCCGCTGATTCGGTCGCGTACCTGCAAGCGGCCATCACGCTGGCCACCGCGCCCGAGTTGGTGGCCCGCTTGCGCGCCGCCGCCCCGGCCAGCGTGGCGCATCTGGGCTGGGACGCCATCGTGGACCGCTTTGTGGCGACTTTGCACGGGGCCATGGACCGCCACGCACAGGCCTTAGCCGCGCCACTGCAGCAAAGCCTGCCCCATGCGGATGCGCGTGCCCGGGGCTAGGCCGTCGCAGAGCTGAAAACCTTGGGCGGCCAGAACGATGACGGTGGACCCATGCTGGAACCAGCCCATTTCTTGCCCTTTGTCCAAGGCCGCGTTGCACGCAATGCTCTGGGGCCCGTGGTACTTCAGGTGAAACAGCACATCGAGGAAATGCAGCCGGATGCTGGCCACCAAAATGGCCGCCACCGGCACCAAGGCCACCCGCTGTCCATCGGCGGGTCCGCCTCGCAAGCGCGTTCCGAGGAAGGCGCGCTCGTTCTTGCAAAACAGCTTTTCCACACGCTTGAGGGCCACCGGGTTGACATTCCAAGTGTCGCCCGAAAAGTAGCGCACTTTTTCCACGGTGCACGCGTAGGGCGCATGGAAGCGGTGGTACATGCCCGAGGTCAGGCGCAGCGTCACATACGTGCCGTCGCGCCACGGCTCCACATCTTCGTCGGGGCCAATCAGGTCTTGCAAGGTGTAAGGAAAGCCCTTGGCCTGAAACACCTGTGTGCCCCGCACCGGGCCGCTTTCGCCCACGATGGCATCCACCGGGCTGCACAGCACGTCTGCGCCGGGGTCCACGGTGCGCGCGCCGTCCTTGAGCTCGCGGGTAAAGCAGTCGTGCATGCTGGTAAAGCGCTGCTTTTTGGCGTCGCGCAGGTCCAAGTCGCCAAAGAATTTCCAGATGGCAATCGACGCGCCGCGCACCAGCGGCTGCTCGATCTTGCTCCACCAGCCCATGAAACGCGTCAACGCCTGGCGGGGCAGGCGGTTGGTGAGCAAAAAGTTCAGGTCTTCTTGGGCCAGCAGGCGCTGCAGGGCGTGGCGAAAAGTCATGGCGTGCGGTGCTTTCAAAGTGGGTTGCAAAGTGGGTTGGATCGCGGCTGCAAGTCGCGCATGTAAGAAAGGCGAAGGTTGTGAACGAATCTCTGGAATGGAACACCTTGGCGCTGTACGCCGCCGGTGGCGTTGCGTTGCTTGCGGCCTTGAAAAAGGCCAAGTCCCGTGCCGAGCTTTCGCTGGCCAAGCACCGCTCGCTGGCCGGGCACCCGCGCAATGCGCGGCGCATTGCGGCGCTGTTGCCGAACTACCGCTACGAGGGCGCGCAGGTCTTCGGCGTGGACGGAGCGCCACCCGAGGTGGTGGCCCAGCGCAGGGCGGCTTTTGCTGCGCTGGTGGCGCAGTACCAGCAGCGCTTCCCCAAAAGCCTGGCGGCCACTGCCGAGGCGGCACAGGGCCTGTCGGATTTGCAATTTGTCAGCGCCTACCGGCTGCCTTTTCAGTTTCGTGGCTTGGTAGAGCGGGGCCTCAAAGTCGGCTCCTTTGCGCAATCCAGCGCGGGTGTGACCGTCACCGACCTGGACGGCAACACCTTCTTGGATCTGACCGGCTCCTACGGCGTCAACCTGTTTGGCAACGACTTCTACAAAGACTGCATGGACCGCGGCGCTGACACTGTGCGCGCCCTCGGCCCGGTACTGGGCGCCTACCACCCGGTGGTGCTGGACAACATCCGGCGCATGCAGCAGATTTCCGGGCTGGACGAAATGTCCTTTCACATGTCGGGCACCGAGGCCGTGATGCAGGCGGTGCGCTTGGCGCGCTACCACACCGGGCGCAACAAGCTGGTACGCTTTTGCGGCGCGTACCACGGCTGGTGGGGCGATGTGCAGCCCGGCATTGGCAACCCCATGACAGCACACGACACGCTGACCCTCTCCGAGATGGGCGAGGCCAGCCTGCGCGTGTTGCGCAAACGCAAGGACATCGCCTGCATTTTGGTCAACCCCTTGCAGGCTTTGCACCCCAACGCGGCCGCACCCAGTGACGGTGCTTTGCTCGACAGCAGCCGCAAGGCCCACTTTGACCGCGCCGCCTACACCGCCTGGTTGCAGACGCTGCGCGCCATCTGCGATGCGCGCGGCATTGCGCTGATTTTTGACGAAGTGTTCATGGGCTTTCGGCTGGCCAAGGGCGGTGCGCAGGACTACTTTGGTGTGCGCGCCGACATGGTCACCTACGGTAAAACATTGGGCGGTGGGCTGCCCATTGGTGTGCTGTGCGGCAAGCGCGCATGGATGCGGCGCTTTCGCGAGGACGCGCCCGCAGATATCTGCTTTGCACGCGGCACCTTCAACTCGCACCCGTATGTGATGGGTGCAATGAACGCTTTTTTGCGGCGATTGGACGATGCCGACATTGCCCGCATGTACACCGGTTTGGACGCCACCTGGGACGCCCGCGCCAGCGACTTGAACCAGCGCCTGCGCAGTGCCGGCGTGCCGGTGCAGGTGGCAGGCATGTCCTCGGTGTGGACCGTTACCTACACGCAGCCTGCGTGCTTCAACTGGTTGTTGCAGCACTATTTGCGCCTGGAGGGACTCGCCCTGAGTTGGGTCGGTACCGGCCGCATCATCTTCAGCCTGAACTTTAGCGATGCGGACTTCGAGCAAGTGGCTCAACGTTTCGTGAAAGCTGCGCAGGCCATGCAAGCTGGTGGTTGGTGGTGGTGTCCTGCGCAGGCGAGCAACAAGTCCATCAAGCGCCGCATCCTGCGGGAAATGCTGGCAGCCAAGTGGCAGTCGCGCCGCCCGGCTTAGGCCGCGTGGTCGGCGGTGCGGCGCTCGATCAACTCGCCGCGCAGCAGCGCCAGCGGTGCCTTGTGGTACAGGTACACATCATGGAACGGGTCGGTGATGATCTTGGTGGCCCACACCAAACCGGCCATCACATCTTTGAGGAAAAACAGGTGTACGGTGCGAAACACCAAACCGCCCACACCCAAGGCCAACCACAGCTCACCGGTGTGGCGCGCCAACTCCTCCAGTGAGGTGTGGGCCTCGTAGTAGCCCAGCAGCGTGGGGTCTATCACCAGTGCAAGCGGAGCAGCCACCCAGATCGCCAGCAACACCACCTTGCGGCGTAGGTTGTAGCCCACCTTGATTTCTTCTTTGTACTCGTGCGTGGCTTGGTTGACCTCGTCGTAACCGCGTGGCTCGAAGAAGAAGTGTCCGCTTTGGCGGGTGGTCATGGAAACCAACCAGGCCACCAAAGCCGCCATGGCCGGGTCGATAAACAGCAGGACATACGCCACCAAGAAGCTCAGTGCGCTGACCAGGTGCAGGGTCTGGTTGATGCGGCTGTGGTGGTAGTAGCGGTGGTCGTCCCAGCGCTGGACTTTGAGCTGGCGTAGAAATTCTTGCATCGGTGGCTCCGTAGAAAGTTTTTGGGATGCTAGTGCTGCTTTGTTGCAGACCGGTGACAGGGCCCGTGACAGGTGCGTGACCTGCGCGCTTGCCGGTGCAACGTCAGGCCCACTGCACTGGAATCTGTCGCGCTCAATAGCGTTCCGGCACGATGATTTCGGGTGGCACCGGGTTGCGGATGTAGTCGGCGTTGCGCACCCGCGCAGGCAGGTGCACCGGTGGGTGCGCCACCTCGGCATACGGGATTTGCTCCAGCAGGTGGTGGATGCAATTGAGCCGCGCCTTTTTCTTGTCCACCGCCTGCACCACCCACCAGGGCGCCTCGGGAATGTGGGTGCGCTCCAGCATGGTTTCTTTGGCTTTGGTGTACTCCTCCCAGCGCACCCGGGATTCGAGGTCCATCGGGCTGAGTTTCCACTGTTTGAGCGGGTCGTGGATGCGGCCCAAAAAGCGCACGTGCTGCTCTTCGTCGGTGATGGAGAACCAGTACTTGATGAGTTGGATGCCCGAGCGCACCAGCATCTTTTCGAACTCGGGCACGCTGCGAAAAAACTCCTCGTACTCGCCATCGGTGCAAAAGCCCATGACCCGCTCGACCCCGGCGCGGTTGTACCAGCTGCGGTCGAACAGCACCATCTCGCCGGCGGCGGGGAGGTGCGACACATAGCGCTGGAAGTACCACTGGGTGCGCTCGCGGTCGTTGGGTGCGGGCAGGGCCGCAACCCTTGCCACGCGCGGGTTGAGCCGCTGGGTGATGCGTTTGATCACGCCACCCTTGCCCGCCGCGTCGCGGCCCTCAAACAAGATAACCACCTTGTGTTTGCTGTGAACCACCCAGTCTTGCAGCTTGACCAACTCCGCCTGCAAGCGAAACAGTTCCTTGAAGTAGCTGTGCCGCTGGGCACGTTCGGCATCGCTTTCGGACTCGCCAGCGCGTCCCAGCGCGTCGACGTTGCGGTCTTCCAGTTCCATCTCAATTTCTTCGTCGTAGTCGTCTTGCAAATCGCGGCGAATGCGGCGAACCAGCTCGTCTTGGGAAGGTAATTCAGAGGGCATACAGGGCCTGCGTCAGGGTTGGAGGAGGCGCGCCGTGGTTGGCAAATTGCACGCGATGTGCATGCACAGTGCATGCGCAATCGGCACCACCCAGCGCGAAGGCGAACAGCATGAACGCCCATGATGTCATTGGCATGACAGCCACATCCCAAGGTGGGTGCGTTGTCATGAATTCTTCATCCGAGCGCCACGAATGGGTCATGCGCCCTTACCAAAATTTGCGCCATGACAACGCACACCCCCATGCACACCTCCATGCACACGCACACGCACCCCATCCCTCTGCAAGACAGCCGTGCCGTGCCGGCCGCGGCACGCCACACACCGCCCGCAGGGCAGGGCATTGCAGTGTCTTGGGCACGCCACCAAGACGAAGTGCGCGCCGCCCAGCGCCTGCGCTTTGATGTATTTGCGGGCGAAATGGGTGCGCGCCTCAACACCACGGTTGCGGGCCATGACATTGACCTGTTTGACAACTACTGTGAGCACCTGTTGGTGCGCGACGTAGCCACCGAGCAAGTGATTGGTACCTACCGGGTGCTCACGCCCGCCCAGGCCCAGCGCGTGGGCAGCACCTACAGCGACACCGAGTTTGACCTCACGCGCCTGCGCTTCTTGCGTGAGCGCATGGTCGAGCTGGGCCGCAGCTGCGTGCACCCCGGGCACCGCCACGGCGGCGTCATCATGGCCCTGTGGGGTGCGCTTGCGGAGTTCATGCAGCGCAACCAGCTCGACACCATGATTGGCTGCGCCAGCGTGCCCATGCTGCACAACGGCATCGTCAGCGGCGATGTGGCCGCCAGCATCTGGAACCAACTCAAAGAAAGCCACCTCGCGCCCATCGATTACCACGTGCGCCCGCGCCTGCCGCTGCCGGTGGACCGGCTCGACGGCAGCCTGGCAGTGGACCCACCAGCGCTCATCAGGGGCTACCTGCGCCTGGGCGCCAAGGTGCTGGGCGCACCGGCGTGGGACCCGGACTTCAACACCGCCGACCTGCCCATGCTGCTGCGCATCAGCGACATGCCCAGCCGCTACCGCAAGCACTTTCTGGGGGCCTAAATGCGCACCGCCTTCGATGCCTTGGGTAGTGATTGGAAAAACCAGCTCACGGACCTGGGCACCGGGGCAGACGAGGAATCTGGTAGCAAGCGCTACCGCGCCATCTTCATATCCGACATCCACCTGGGCACTGCGGGCTGCCAGGCCGTACCCTTGCTGGACTTTTTGAAGCAGCACCACAGCGACTACCTGTACTTGGTGGGTGACATCGTGGACGGTTGGCAGTTGCGACGCCGCTGGTTCTGGCCGCAGGCCCACAACGACGTGGTGCAAAAGCTGCTGCGTCGCGCCCGCAAGGGCTGCCGCGTGGTGTTTGTGCCAGGCAACCACGACGAGTTTGCACGCGGCTTTGTGGGCCACCACTTCGGCGGAATCGAAGTGCGCGAGGACACGGTGCACACCACCGCCGATGGCCGTACCCTGTGGGTGACCCACGGCGATTACTTCGATGGCGTGATCCAGTGCGCCAAGTGGCTGGCCTACCTGGGCGACAACGCCTACGAGTTCACCTTGCGCATGAACCGCCACTTCAACCGCTTGCGCGCACGCTTGGGGCTGCCGTACTGGTCTTTGTCGGCCTACCTCAAAGGCAAGGTCAAGACCGCGCTGAACTACGTCACCGACTTCGAGGTCGCCGTGGCCACCGAAGCCCGCAACCGCGGCCACGATGGTGTGGTGTGCGGCCACATCCACCGCGCCGAAATGCGCGACATCCACGGCACCCTGTACTGCAACGATGGCGACTGGGTCGAGAGCCGCACCGCCTTGGTAGAGCACCTAGACGGTACGCTGGAGCTGGTGCATTGGGACGATGTGCTAACCGCCCAGGCCAAAGCAATGACGCGCTTGCCGCTGTTGGGCGTGCAGGCCTGAGGCTGCTGCGCGCCTGCGCAATGTCACTGCGCGTGATGCCATGAGCACACCACGCTACGGCGCAGATTACGGCGCAGATGCGTCCGGTTTGGTGTGCGGGTTTCGGGTTACGGAGCTGGGTGAAGCCCAGTCCATCACCAGCGCTCAAGACGCCGCCGTACTGAACTTCCGTTCCACATCATCGCCTGCTTGCAGCGTATGAACCTGGGCGGTGTGCCCCTGGCCGAAAGTGCCTACGGACTCTGGGTGGTGGTGGCGGGCCGGGTGGTTTACCGGCAGTCGCGTAGGCAGTGGGGCGCAGGAAGGCTTTTATGCTGGTTGCGAGTTGGCCTCTTGGTTGGGCGCTCTATAAGCGGAAGGACCAAACGAGGTTCTTGAGGCGGTGCGGGATTTAGGACGCTTTCATAGGCGTTTCATGAATCGCTATCCCGTGCTGTACTTCGTGCTTGAATTCGCCCATGAAGAATGTGTCGTTATCCATCCGCTCATCTGACCTCAAATCCATTCTGCTATCCAAGCGGGCTAACCTTTATTACTTGGAGTATTGCCGCGTCTTGTGCAACGGCGGGCGCGTGGAGTTCGTCACCGATGAAGGCAGGCGTTCAATGTATTGGAATATTCCGATCGCCAACACCACCACCGTGCTGCTGGGAAACGGAACATCCATTACACAAGCGGCCATGCGAGAGCTGGCGAAGGCAGGCGTGTTGGTCGGGTTCTGCGGGGGCGGGGGCACGCCGCTATTCAGCGCCAATGAAGTTGATGTGGAAGTTGCTTGGTTCTCGCCGCAAAGCGAATACCGGCCCACCGAGTATTTGCAACACTGGGTGCGATTTTGGTTTGACGACGCGCTACGGCTCCAAGCGGCCAAAGCATTGCAGACCAGGCGGCTGGCACGCATACGCCTGCACTGGATCAGTTCGAGGCCACTGCGCGAAGCAGGCTTCTTGATCGAACCCGCGACCCTAGGCGCGGCGTTGGACGCGGCGCAGCACAGTGTGGACTGCGCCGCTGACACCAACCACCTCTTGGCTGCTGAAGCGCATCTCACCAAGCAGCTCTACAAAATGGCAGTGAACGCCATGGGTTACGGCGAATTCACGCGATCCAAGCACGGCGGCGGCACTGACCCCGCCAACCGCTTTTTGGACCACGGCAACTATCTTGCCTATGGCCTGGCCGCCAGCGCCACATGGGTGCTGGGCTTACCGCACGGATTGGCGGTGCTACACGGCAAAACGCGCCGGGGTGGTTTGGTGTTTGACGTGGCGGATTTGGTCAAAGACGCACACATCCTGCCGCAGGCCTTTGTGTCTGCTGTGCGCGGCGACGACGAAGCCGCGTTTCGCCGCGCCTGCATCGAGCAGCTCACGCAGACGGAGGCGTTGGACTTCATGATTGACCAGATCAAAGAGATTGCCATCACGACCGGGCGACTGGCGCTATGAACATCTTGCTGGTCAGCCAATGCACCAAGCGGGCGCTCACGCAAACGCGCCGTATCCTTGACCAATTTGCCGAGCGGCGTGGTGACCGCACGTGGCAAACGCCCATCACCCAGCAAGGGCTGGACACCTTGCGAATGCTGCTGCGCAAAACAGCTCGCAAAAACACCGCTGTGGCGTGTCATTGGATACGCGGGCAAAACCACAGTGAGTTGCTTTGGATTGTGGGTGATGCCAAACAGTTCAACGCCCAAGGCGCAACGCCTACCAACATGACCGAACGGAACATCTTGCGACAAGACGACGAAAACGACTGGCACACCGCGCACGACATCCGCTTGCTGGCCGCCATGGCAGCGTTGTTTCACGACTTTGGTAAAGCCAATGACACCTTTCAAGACAAGCTAAAAGGCAAAGCAAAAGTGGCCGACCCGTATCGACACGAATGGGTGTCGTTGCGACTGTTTCAAGCCTTTGTGGGGCAAGACGCAGATCTAGTGTGGTTGCAAAGGTTGGCTGATGGCGCCAACGAAGTGAACCCACAATGGTTCACCAACCTGGTCAAAGACGGTGTGGACACCAGCGCACCACCACCGCTTGAGAGCATGAGCCCTTTGGCCCAAGCAATTGGCTGGCTGGTCGTAGGCCATCATCGATTACCGACACCTGACTTGAAACCCAATGATCTTGTGGGCATGCAAGAACGTCGTTTGGCAAATTTGGCGGCCACTCTGGGGGCCAGCTGGTGTGGCAGCAGACCCCAAGCCCATGAGGGTGATGACCCCAAGGTCCATCAAAAGGCGTTGGCCGCTTGCTGGACCTTTTCTGCGCAGCTGCCTCATCACAGTGCCGCCTGGCGAAAACGCGCCGCTTCTTTGGCGCAGCGCATGCTAAACCGAGCCGGTCTGCTGGATCAAAAATGGTTCAAAGACAATCCGTATGCCATGCACATGGCACGCCTGACGCTGATCTTGGCCGACCACCATTTTTCCAGCATTGAAGGCGACCGCAGGCTGGGTGATGCCACATACAAGGCCTACGCCAATACCGACCGAAAGAAAGAAGGATCGCCATTAAAGCAACGCTTGGACGAGCACCTGATTGGTGTGGAAAAGGGCGCACACAGCATCGCCCGCAGCCTGCCCCAACTCGATGCCAGTTTGCCGCGCATCTACAACCACCGCGCCTTCAAAAAACGCAGTGGCAGCGCCCGATTCGCTTGGCAAGACAAAGCTTTTGACTTGGCCACCGCCGTGAAGGCGACCCGAGAGAAACAAGGCTTTTTCGGCGTCAACATGGCTTCCACCGGTTGCGGCAAAACCCTGGCCAACGCCCGCATCATGTACGCCTTGGCGCACTCCCAAAAAGGTGCACGCTTCACGGTGGCGTTGGGCTTGCGCACTCTCACCCTGCAAACCGGCGATGCCTTGCGCGAGCGCATGGGTTTGGGCACTGATGAGTTGGCTGTGATGGTCGGTGGTGGCGCGGTACGCGCACTGCATGATCACAACAAAAAGCAAAGTGCAGAAGCCAATGCAACAGAAAACAGCTTGGAAAGTGCTGGCAGCGAATCAGCACATGACTTGCTGCCTAGCAACACCCATGTGCAATATGACAACACGCTCCACCCTGGTCCCTTGAGCGAATACCTGGGTGGAAACGACCCCAAAAAACAAGCTGCACAACAACTTCTGCACGCGCCCGTGTTGGTCTGCACGGTGGACCACCTCATGCCCGCGTGCGAAGCCACACGTGGCGGGCAGCACATCGTGCCCATGCTGCGCTTGCTCACATCAGATTTGGTACTGGACGAGCCCGATGACTTTGGCATCGAAGACCTTTATGCGCTGACGCGCTTGGTGCATTGGGCGGGTTTGCTGGGCAGTCGTGTGCTGCTGTCCTCTGCGACGTTGCCACCCGCCTTGATACAAGGCTTGTTCGCCGCCTATCTGGCGGGAAGACAAAGTTATCAGCAAAACCGATGTCAACCGGGGTTGGCCGCATCGGTGTGCTGCGCATGGTTTGACGAGAACGGTGCCGCCCACAGCGAACACGCCGATGAAAGCAGCTACTTGCAAAGCCACAGTGCCTTTGTGCAAAAGCGCGTTGCGCACCTGGCAGCACAACACCGCACCGATCAACGCCGAGAAGCGCACATCGTGCCGGTGTCCATCCAAGCCAGCAGCACGTCACAGATTCGCCGCGAATACATCCAAGTAGTTTTGAAAGCCGCTTTGGACTTGCACCGTCACCCGCAAAACCACACGGCTGACCATTCCCCTGCAGGTCAGCCCAGCGGCAAGCGTGTGAGCTTTGGCTTGGTCCGCATGGCCAACATCGACCCGCTGATTGATGTTGCAATGGCCTTGCACGACATGCCCATGCCCGAGGGTGTGCGCATCCATTTGTGCGTGTACCACTCCCGCCACCCCCTTTTGGTGCGCTCGGGCTTGGAGCACACCATTGACCAAGCGCTGCAACGTCATGGTCAAGACAAAGACCCGACGGCCCAATTGCGCAAACCTGCTGTCCGCGCAGCGGTTGACGCACACCCCGAAGCCGATCACCTGTTTGTGGTACTGGCCACCGCCGTAGCCGAAGTTGGACGTGACCATGACTACGACTGGGCCGTGGTCGAGCCCTCGTCCATGCGCAGCATCATTCAGCTGGCTGGGCGCGTGCGACGCCACAGGGCAGGTGCGGTGCAGGTCCCCAATATTGCCTTGCTGTCGCACAACCTCAAAGCCTTGGAAAACCCGGGCGCTGCCGCTTTCACCCGACCCGGCTTTGAGACTGCAGGGTACGCGCTGACCTCCCACGCGTTGAGCGATTTACTGCGGGATCAGGATTGGCAGCAACTGGACGCCACATCCAGAATCACCCAGCACCGCCCCCTGCAAGCCGAGCAGCGCTTGACCGATCTGGAACACGCTCGCCTGGGTGGCCTGATGGAAACGCTTGCCACAGAAGACCAGCCAGAGGGTGGCGTGCATGTAGAGCTGACCGTGCGCCGCTGGTGGCAAACTTTGAGTCACTTGACCGGGGTGGAGCAACGCAGCAAACCCTTCAGGTACGACCCGCAGGGGCGTGAAGAATTTATGTTGTTGCCCAACGAAGACGAAGACGGCTTTGAGTTTTGCACGCTGGATGAAGAGCAGCGCAAACAAAACCACGACAACTTGTTTGCGCCTTTGGCCCTTAAGGAAAACTCGGCCATCAGCCCTTGGGCAGTGCGCCCTTACATGACCGAATTGACCGAGCTGTCAGAAACCAAATCCCAGGGCATTGCGTCATTGGCCAGGCGGTTTGGGGCTTTGGGCTTGCCCAAGGGGCAAGGCACACAAGTCTGGGCATGGCATCCCATGCTGGGGTTTCGTCGAAGAGCGCAAGAGTGAGCTGTCAAAATCATCTTTTAAGTTTACAAAATACAAAAAGTATTCATAAAATGTAAACCATGCTGAGTCACGACCCAGCTCATCTCAAGAAAGCCCGTCATGCTCCACACACGACTCCAACAAGCCCGCAAAGCCACCGGATTGTCTTTGCGTGAATTGGCTGAGCGCGTAGGCGTGTCACACGCCGCGATCAAAAAATACGAAGACGGTCAAACCATGCCACCCAGCGACATGCTGCTCAAGCTGTCGCAAGCCCTGAATGTTCGCGTAGCCTACTTCTTTCGGCCCCAAACCGTGGTGCTCGACGGACTGGAATACCGCAAACACAGCGCCTTGCCCAAAAAGCGCCTGAACGCCATCACCCATGCCGTCATCGACCAGATCGAGCGGCGCATGGAATTGGAGAGCCTCTTTCCGCAGCCTCCCAAAGCCTTTGCCATCCCGCTTGATTTGTCCACGATCACCGACATGGCGCACATTGAAGCGGCAGCGGAGCAAGTGCGCAGCGCTTGGCAGCTGGGCATGAACCCCATTCCCGACGTGATCGGCACCTTGGAAAACCAGGGCATTCGCGTCTTCATCACCGAGGACGATGGTGATAAGCACTTTGACGGCCTGGCGGCACACGCCGCCAGTGTCCCTGTGGTGGTGGTGGGACGGCACTGGCCGGGTGACCGTCAGCGCTTCACGCTCGCGCACGAGCTGGCGCATTTGCTGCTGGCCGAGCGAATCGACGCCTCATTGGATGTCGAGCTGGTGTGCAACCGCTTTGCCGGTGCATTCCTGTTCCCCAAGTGTGCGGTTTTGCAAGAGTTGGGCGCGCACCGCAACGCCATTGAACTGCAAGAGTTGGCGCTGCTGAAGGCCGAGTACGGCCTGTCCATGGGCGGCATCCTTTACCGGGCACGCGATCTGGGCATCGTCAGCGCCGCTTATCGCCACACCCAGGCCGAGCTGTTCAAAGCCAAAGGCTGGCACTTGACTGAACCCGGCCCTGCCTACCCCGCAGAAAAAGCCCACCACTTTGAGCAACTGGTTTTTCGTGCGTTGGCCGAAGACTACATCGGCGAATCCAAAGCGGCAGAGCTGCTTAACATGCCGCAGGCCCGGTTCCACCGCTTCCGCCAAATGGACGCCACCGTGGAGCAAGCCCATGCTGGCGTTCATCAGTGACGCCAACATCCTGATCGATGTGGAAGTGGGCGGACTGCTGGCGCCCATGTTCACCCTGGGCTACCAATTTGCCGTGCCCGATGTGCTCTATTACGAAGAACTGGCCGAGCACCATGCCCATTGGTGTGACATGGGGCTGATCGTCAAAAGTTTACCGGCCGAAGGCGTGGCCCGCGTGCAAGCCTTGAGCCAAAAATACACGCGCCCCAGCCGCAA
>JBIIZY010000111.1:0-9692 GCA_044346035.1 Rhodoferax sp.
GCGTGAGGTAGGGCGACAGGCCGGTGACCGCCCCATCCAGGTGGTTGCGGGTGCGGGCGTACGCGTCCGGGCGGATGCGCTGCGCCCGAGCCAAGGCAGCGGCGCGCGTGGGCGAATACGCCTGCAAGCCAGGAGTGGATGCTGAAGTGGAAAGTGGGGGCATGGTGTGTGGTCGGCGCGGCGGCGGCGCGACGATGGGCGATGGGCGATGGGCGATGGGCGATGGGCGATGGGCGATGGGCGATGGGCGATGGGCGATGGGCGATGGGCGATGGGCGATGGGCGATGGGCGATGGGCGATGGGCGATGGGCGATGGGCGTTAAAAGTTCGACGTAGGAGCTCGGCTTGGGCGCGCAGCTTAGTCCAACGCACCGCGCGCGGCAGCCAAGGGGAAACCAAACACGTGCCCTAACCCGAAAGCATGCCGCCGCGGAAGCGCTTCCCCCGGAACGCCTCGCCCGATGCGCCTTCCGCGAAGCGCCCGCGCCGCGCAGGGTGGTGCGGAGCTAAACCGGAACCTTGCTGCGCCGGTGCATCGGCACCCCGGAAAATTCCGCACCGCGGCGGCAAGCAGGGCCTTTTGCTAGAGTGCCTTCGATGCAGCAAGGCACCTCCCGTTTTGCCGGTGCGCGCGCGCTGGTGTGGTTCAAGCGCGACCTGCGCTTGGAGGACCACGCGCCCTTGGATGCGGCGCAGCACTTCGAGTCGGCACTCGCGCTCTACGTCATCGAGCCCGAATGGCTGCACAGCCCGGAGTGCAGCGCGGCCAAGGTGCAGTTTGCGCTTGACAGCCTTGCGCCGCTGCGCAGCGCCCTGCAACAGCGCGGCTTGCCGCTCTTGGTGCGCGTGGGCAATGCCACTGCGGTACTTACGGAACTGTTTGCCAAAACCCCATTCACCCATTTGCTCAGCCACGAAGAAACCGGACCGATGTGGAGCTACCAGCGCGACATGGCGGTAGCGCGCTGGTGCGCCGGGCAGGGAGTGGCTTGGCAGGAATACACCCAGAGCGGCGTGGTGCGCCGCCTGCGCTCGCGCTCGGGGTGGGCGCGGCGCTGGCAGGCGCGCATGGACGCACCGCGGTTGGTGCTGCAAGGCGGCTTTGCCGGCGTGCCGGGCGTGGAGCAGAGCGACCTGCCCACGCTGCGCACCCTCGGCCTGGCCCCGTTGAATGGCCAAGTGCAACCCGCCGGTGAAGCGGCCGCCCGCTCGCTATTGGAGAGCTTTCTGCACGGGCGTGGCCGCGACTACCGGCGCGCCATGTCCAGCCCGCTGACGGCAGCCGATGCGTGCAGTCGACTGAGCGCGCACCTGGCGTTTGGCACGGTCTCGCTGCGCACCGTGCACCAGCGCACCGAGCAGGCCATCCGTGCGCTACGGGAACAAACGCACGCGCCACAACCAGGTGCATGCCCAGATGCGGATGCAGATGGACATGCAGTTGCCGGCGCAGGTGGGCCTGCGGGCGGGACCACGCGATCTGCCAGCGACGCACAACACAAGGTGGCGCTGGCGCAATCCCTGCGCAGCTTTGGCGGACGGCTGCGCTGGCACTGCCATTTCATGCAAAAGCTCGAAGACCAGCCTTCCATCGAGTTTGAAAACTTCGCCCGCGTCTGCGACGGCCTGCGCGAAAACGACTTCGAAACCAAACGCTTTGACGCATGGTGCGCAGGCCAAACCGGCTACCCCATGGTGGACGCCTGTATGCGCTCGCTCACCGCCACCGGTTGGCTCAACTTTCGCATGCGGGCCATGCTGGTGAGCTTTGCCGCCTACCACCTGTGGCTGCACTGGCGGCCCACCGGCCTGTTCTTGGCGCGGGAGTTTGTGGACTTTGAAGCCGGTATCCACTGGAGCCAAATGCAGATGCAAAGCGGCACCACCGGCATCAACACCCTGCGTATCTACTCACCCACCAAACAGGCGCACGACCAAGACCCCCAGGGCCACTTCATCCGCCGCTGGGTGCCCGAACTCGCACGCGTGCCACTGCCTTACCTGGCCGAGCCCTGGAAGATGAACGACACGCTGCAACGTATGTCCGCGTGCACCATCGGGCGCGATTACCCCGCGCCCATCGTGGACGACAAGGCCGCTGTCAATGCGGCCAAAGACCGCCTGTACGCCCTGCGCCAAACGCGAGAGGCGCGCGAAGAGGCCGATGTGGTGCAGTCGCGCCACGGGTCGCGCAGAAGCGGCTTGCCGCCCAGTTACCAGCGCAAGCCGGCCGCCTCCTCGCGGATGCCTGCCAGGACCGCGTCGCCGATCTCCAAACAGACCACGCAGAAAGCCGCGCACGCCGCCCATGCCCAGGCTGACCTGTTTGGACCAGACCCCACAACGCTGGCTGACACACCATGAAGAGCGACTTCAAGGGCAACAAAAGCGCCCTGCCCAGCAAGCCCTGCGCCGTCTGCCAACGCCCCATGAGTTGGCGCAAGGCCTGGGCCAAGAACTGGGAGTCGGTGCGCTACTGCTCCGATGCCTGCCGGGCCAAGAAGGCCACGACGCTGGCACCAGCGCAGGTCCCCACCGCCCGCGCCAGCGTGCGAGCGACACCCCCAGCCCCACCGGCTGCGCCATCCACAACGGGACCAAAAGCCGCTCCCGCGCGTTGCAAACCCCGAGGGCCGGCATGAGCACCACAACCACCACAACCACCACAACCACCACGCCGGCAGTGCCCACCACACCCGCCGTACGCACCATCGGCCACCCTGCGCCAGTGCGCCATTTGTTGCTGGTGCTGGGCGACCAGCTCGACCACCAATCCAGTGCGTTACAAGGTTTTGATCCTGCACAAGACCTGGTCTGGATGGCCGAGGTCGCGCAGGAGTCCGAGCATGTGTGGTCATCCAAGCTACGCACCGCCCTGTTTTTGAGTGCCATGCGCCACTTCGCCGCCGAACTGCGTGACCAAGGCCGGCCGGTGCATTACGTCGCCCTGGAGGATGCTGACAACACCCACACCCTGGCGGGCGAACTGGCCCGCGCAATCGCGCAGTACCGGCCGCACGCGCTGGTGCTGAGCGCACCGGGCGACTGGCGCGTACTGCAGAGCTTGCGCGCCGCAGCGCTGCAAGCGGGTGTGCCTCTGGACTTGCGCGATGACCTGCATTTCTTCAGCACCGTGCGCGATTTCGCGGCGCACGCCCAGGGCCGCAAGCAGTTGCGGCTGGAGTTCTGGTACCGCGAAATGCGCCAAAAAACCGGCATCCTGATGGACGGCAAACAGCCGGTGGGTGGCCAATGGAACTTTGACGCCGACAACCGCGCCTCCTTCGGCGCCAAGGGGCCCGGCGCGCTGCCACCGCCGTCCCGCTTTGCGCCCGACGCCACCACGCGCGAGGTCATCGCGCTGGTCAACACGCGGTTTGCCAGCCACCCCGGCAACCTTGCCGAGTTTGGTTGGCCGGTCACGCGGGCCCAGGCGCTGCAGTCACTCGACGCCTTTGTTCGCGAGCGCCTGCCGCTGTTTGGCAAGTACCAAGACGCGCTTTGGGAAGGCGATGTGTGGCTGTACCACTCGCACCTGGCCTGCGCCATGAACCTCAAGTTGCTGGGCGCACGCGAGGTCGTGGCCGCTGCCGAAGCCGCCTACCGCACAGGCGCTGCGCCGCTGGGCGCAGTAGAAGGTTTCATCCGCCAGATTTTGGGTTGGCGCGAGTACGTGCGCGGCATCTACTGGACGCAGATGCCCGCGTACTTGGAGCACAACGCGCTGGCTGCCAGCGCCGAACTGCCTGCGTGGTACTGGACTGGCGAGACCGACATGGCCTGCCTGCGCGATGCCATCGGCCAGACACTGCGCCACGGCTACGCACACCACATCCAGCGGTTGATGGTGACGGGCTTGTATGCGCTGCTCTTTGGCGTCAAGCCCCAAGCGGTGCATGGCTGGTACTTGGCGGTCTATGTGGACGCGGTGGAGTGGGTGGAGTTGCCCAACACCTTGGGCATGGCCTTGTTTGCCGACGGTGGCGTGATGGCCAGCAAACCGTACGCAGCCAGCGGCAAATACATCCAGCGCATGGGCAACCACTGCAAGGGCTGCCGCTATGACCCGGCGCTGTCGGTGGGTGAGACGGCTTGCCCCTTCACCACGCTGTACTGGGATTTTTTGTTACAGCACGAGGCCACGCTCTCCAGCAATCCGCGCATGGCCATGCAACTCAAGAATCTGCAGCGCCTGGGGCCAGCGCAGCGTGAGGCCATCGCCCTCCAAGCCCGCCAGCACCGCGCCGCGCAACCGGCCACCTGAGCCCTGCGTGGTAGCATCCGCGCGCCCTTTCAACCCAGCTTCTGGATACACACCATGAACCGCTGCATATCTTTGTGGGTGGCCTGTTCGCTGGGCGCAACTGCGTTACTGGCCTCTGCCCAAAACCCGCCCCTGCGGCCGTTTCCGGCCAAGGCAGAACGCGGCGTGATGCAAGTTACCCAGCCGCCTGAACTCCTCATCAACGGCAAGACCGAGCGGCTCTCGCCCGGTGCGCGCATTCGCGGCTCCAACAACATGCTGGTCATGTCCGGAGCGCTGGTGGGCCAAAGCCTGGTAGTCAAGTTCGTGCGGGAGCCCTTGGGCTTGGTGCACGAGGTCTGGGTGCTGACCGCTGCCGAGGCCCAGGCCACGTCCCAAGCCAATTGGACGCGTGCGAGCGACGACACACCAGCCGAAACTCGTTAAGCAGATCGCACCCAAGGTCTTGCACCTCCAACCTTTGGCACCCCCAAGCCCACGCGCCCATGCCCAAAAAAGTATTCATCAAAACCTTCGGCTGCCAAATGAACGAGTACGACTCGGACAAGATGGTCGACGTGCTCCATGCCGCCCAGGGCTACGAGAAAACCGAAAACGTGGAAGACGCCGATCTGATTCTGTTCAACACCTGTTCGGTGCGCGAGAAGGCGCAAGAGAAGGTGTTTTCCGACCTCGGCCGGGTACGGCACCTCGCCAAAAAGGGCGTGCAGATTGGTGTGGGCGGTTGTGTGGCCAGCCAAGAGGGCGCAGCCATCATCGAGCGGGCGCCTTACGTGGATGTGGTCTTCGGTCCGCAGACGCTGCACCGCCTGCCCGAGCTGTTGAACCAGCGCAAAGCACAGAACCAAGCGCAGGTGGACATCAGCTTTCCCGAGATCGAAAAATTCGACCACTTGCCACCGGCCAAGGTCGAAGGCGCATCCGCCTTTGTGAGCATCATGGAAGGCTGCTCCAAGTACTGCAGCTACTGCGTGGTGCCCTACACCCGCGGGGAAGAGGTGAACCGCCCGTTTGACGACGTGCTGGTGGAAGTGGCGGGCCTGGCCGACCAAGGCGTCAAAGAGGTAACGCTGCTGGGCCAAAACGTTAACGCCTACCGCGCCCGCATGGTGGGCGGCGCATCGGCCCTGGGCAACGACATGGCCGACTTTGCCACCCTGCTGGAGTACGTGGCCGACATTCCCGGCATCGAGCGCATCCGCTACACCACCAGCCACCCCAATGAGTTCACACCTGCACTGATTGCGGCCTACGAAAAAATCCCCAAGCTCGTGAGCCACCTGCACCTGCCGGTGCAACACGGCAGCGACCGCATCCTGATGGCCATGAAGCGTGGCTACACCGCCATGGAATACAAAAGCACGGTGCGCAAACTGCGCGCCATCCGCCCCGACATGGCCATGAGCAGCGACTTCATCGTGGGCTTTCCCGGCGAGACCGAGGACGACTTTGACAAGATGATGCGGCTGATTGACGACATCGGCTTTGACAACAGCTTTAGCTTCATCTTCAGCCCGCGCCCCGGTACACCGGCAGCCAACCTGCCAGACGACACGCCGCACGAAGTGAAGCTGCGCCGGTTGCAAACGCTGCAGGCCGCCATCAACGCCAACATCACCCGCATCAGCGAAAGCCGTCTGGGCACGGTGCAGCGCATCCTGGTGGAAGGCACCTCCAAGCGCGACGCTACCGAGCTGATGGGCCGCACCGAGTGCAACCGCGTGGTCAACTTTGCCGGTGCGCCGCGTCTGGTTGGGCAGCTGGTGGACGTGCGCATCTCCGAGACCCGCAGCTACACGCTGCGTGGCGAAGTACTGACCCGCGAGGGCACACTGCGCAGCGCATGAACACGACCCACCAAGCCTTTGGAGACGAACCCCACGCTGGGCCGGGCCTGCGCCCGCTGTACCAGGTGGTGTATTGCAGCCGCGCAAGCGAAGGCCTGCAAGACAGCGCGGTGGACCGCATCATTGCCGCATCGCACCGCCACAACCCACAGCGCGGCATCACCGGATTGCTGGTGTACGGCAGCGGCATCTTTTTTCAGTGGATCGAGGGTCCACGCGACAGCGTGGAAGAACTGATGAGGCAACTGCGGCGCGACCCGCGCCACCGCGACATCGTGACCCTGGCCGAAACCGAAGAGGTGCGCGAGCGCCTGTTCCCCGACTGGAGCATGGAGCTGGTGCAAGCCAGCGACATCCGCGATGTGTTGGTGGATGCACGCGACACCGCGAACGACGCACACAGCGTGGAAGCCCTGACCCTGCTACTGGAGCAACTCGACGCTGGGTTGCTGGGGGCGCTGGGGGCGCATTAGCGGCCGACCACCGCGCGAATCTGGGTGTATGACGCTGCGCGGTCAACGCAGCGCCAGGCCCTGGCGCACCGATTCCAGATGGCTCTTGAGCCGTTTGTCCACCGTCAAGCCGATCGCCGTTTGGTAAGCGGTATTCACCTGTGCGGACGAGGCGGCGCTATCGAGGCTGAGCAGGTAGGCCTTGGCGACCCACCAAGGTTGGAACTGCTTGGTGACACCGGGGTCCATCTGCTCAAGCGCTTGCAGCGCGTCCTGTGGGTTGCCCGCCTCTCCTATGGCCACAGCCCCCGCCACCAGCGACCCATTGGTGGGGAAGTGGGCATTGATCTGTTGGTACAGCTGGGCGATCGCGCTCCACGGCGTGCTGCCTGTGAGCAAGCGCTGGCAATGCGCGGACTGCACCGCCGCCTCCATCTGAAAGGGACCTGGCTGTCTTTGCTGCGCACACGTCCAAAGCAAATGGTCCGCGCGCAAGATGGCGTCTCGATCCCAAAGACTGACGTTCTGTTTTTCCAAGGGCACGAAGTTGCCAGAGGCGTCGTGGCGGGCCGCTTTGCGGGCATCGCAAAACGTCATGAGCGCCAGCAAGCCCCGGGCCTCAACGGCATGTGGGAGCAAAGCGCACACGATGTCGCACAGGTAGATGGCCTCCTCTTGCAAATCCGCGATGCGGGCTTCAGCACCTGCCACCGCGTCCAGCCCCAAACCGTAGGCGCCGTAAATGCTCTCCAGCACGTACCTCAGGCGCTCGCTGAGCTCTGACACTTCCGGCTCTTCAAAGCGGATGCCCGCGTCGCGGATTTTTTGCTTTGCGCGGACCAGCCGCTGCGCCAAGGCGGTGGGCGACACCATGAGCGCGCTGGCCACTTCGGCCGCTTGCAGGCCCAGCACCGTTTGCAGCATCAAGGGAATGCGCACCTTTTCGTCGATGGCCGGATGGGCGCACACAAACATCAGCTTCAGTCGCGCATCGGGAATGGCGGGGGCATCTTCCTGCAGCTCCTCGTGTTCGAGCAGCACAGTGACCGCTGGATCGCACCGAACCCGGTCATGCCGCGCCACCTGGAGCAGGTGGCGCTTCGCCACCGTCAAGAGCCACGCGTCCGGTGCCGCTGGAACACCACTGACAGGCCAGACCTCCAAAGCCTTGACCAGCGCATCGCCCAAAGCGTCCTGCGCCGCCCCAATGTCGCGCCATTGCCAAGCAAGGTAGGACACAAGCCGCCCATAGGACTCTCTGGCGGCTTGCTCGGCTGCTTTGTGCGGTGCGCGCAGATCGCCCACCACTTACTGCTGTGGCGGGGGCAGCACGGGGCGCACCTCGGTGCTTCCGCTGCTTGCATTGGGGCTGCGGGCAGCCCACTCCAGCGCCTCATCCAGGTGCGCCACTTCGATGATGAAGTAGCCACCAAGATGCTCCTTGGTGTCGGCATAGGGGCCATCATGGATCACCCGCTTGCCGTCACGCAACCTGACTTGCGTGGCCGTGCTGGGCTCCTGCAGACCGTTGCCGTGCACGATGATTCCAGCCTGTGCCATGGCGCCGATGTAGGCCTGCCACGCGCCCCAGTAGGCGGGTGCCGCTTCGGGGTCGGAGCGTTTCGCGACTTCGGTCGATGGTTCTTTAAAAATGAGCATGTATTGCATGGTGTTCTCCTATTTGGTTGAGGGTAAATCCTGTGGGATAAGTCGTCGCGAGATTGCTTGACTCACCCTGTAGATGCGCGGGACACCTGCCAATCGACAAGCGGGACACATTTTTTTCACCGCAGGCCCGCACGGCGGCTTTGCGTGTGCTCGGCGTTGTTCGGCGTAGGGCATCAAGGTCGCACCACCAACTCATGGCGCAAGATGATGGGCCCGGCCTGGCGGTCGGCCAGGGAACGCACGATGGCCTCGCCATAGGCCGCATACGGCACCCGTACCGCATGCAACCAGGGCGCGATCCAGGCGTTCATCGGGCTGTCGTCAAAGCCTATGAGCACCAATTCGCGGCCGATCTCCAGTCCAGCCTCCAGCGCGCGGCGGTGCGCACCATAGGCAATCAGGTCGCTGGTGCAAAACACCACCTTGGGCGGCGTAGTCTGGGCCAGCAAGCGGCCCATGCTTTCATAGCCAATTTGCAAATGCTCCTTGCCCACCACCGTCTGGATGCGACGGCTAGGCAGACGCAGGGCGCAGGTGCTGAGGGCGGCGCGAAAGCCGTTCACCCGGTCGGCGGTGGCCGACGACGCCAAGTTGCCGTGGATCAGCCCCAGTTCCGTCCACCCTTGGGTCGCGATCCAGCGCGCCACGTCGCCACCGGCCCCCAGGTTGTCTATGCCCACATGGGCCTGGCCGGGGCCTGGCACCGGTGAGCGGCGGTTGACGAACACCAAGGGCTCGCCGGAGCGGACAAAGCTGCGTAGCACCGGGCTATCCACAGCGCCCAAAAGCACCAGGCCGCGCGCATAGTGCGCGCGCATCTCCAGCAGGTATTCGTCTTGCAAGTCGGGTTGCTCGTGCGTGTCGCACAGCACCATCACATAGCCCGCGCCGCGCAAGGCCACCTCGGCTGCTGAGACGATGGCTGGCATGGTGGGATTGGACATATTGGCCGCCAGCACCGCGACCAGTCGGCTCTGCCCGCTGCGCAGCGACCGACCCGCGCCCGTGGGGCGGTAACCCAGTTCTGTGATGGCCGCCTGCACCCGCGCTACTGTGCCGGCTGAGGCCTTGTTGGTGACCCCATTGACCACCCGAGAGACTGTGGCAATCGACACGCCCGCATGCGCCGCTACCGCCGAGATCGATACGCTTTCGCGGGGTCCAGCTGTGTTCACGGCCGGGGTTGCTGCAAGGACCGGATGGACGGTTCGGGTGGTGGTCTTGGGCATGTTAGGGATTACGCGTATTGAGCATTATCCAATAGCGTTACAGAATTTAGGTAAACGTTTTCCCAATGTTGTGACTGCCTGATTTACCTGTTCCCGCCCCACCACCCCAGACCCACCGGAGACAACCATGCGTTTGAGAAAAACCTTCAAAACCCTCGTGGCGGCTGCCGCCACCGCGCTGTTCATGGGCCAGACCCATGCCCAGGAAATCGTCGTCTGGCACGACCTCGG
>JBIIZY010000251.1:0-2881 GCA_044346035.1 Rhodoferax sp.
GTACTTGCTGTCCTTGCGCGCACGCAGCGTCAAGGCCACCGCCGCAATCATGGCCACCAGCAAAATCGCAGCAGCAACCTCCAGCGGATAGATGTAGCGGGTAAAGAGCAGGATGCCTAAGGCCTTGCTGTTGGGGGTTTGCGCGGTATCGGCCGCTGCTGCCACCGGCAACTCGGGAAAGCCCACCAGCAAAACGGCGGCCATTTCCGCGGCGATCAAGATGCCAACAAACGCGGCAAGCGGAAAGTGTTTCCAAAATCCCGAGCGCAGGTTCTCGACGTTGATGTCCATCATCATCACGACGAACAAAAACAGCACCATCACCGCGCCGACATACACCAGCACCAAGGCAATGGACAGGAACTCGGCCTTGAGCAGCATCCAGATCATGGAAGCTTGGAAAAATGCCAAAACCAAAAACAGCGCGGAATGCACCGGGTTCTTGGCGGTAATCACCCGGAATGCTGCAAACAACAGCACCACCGAGAACACATAAAACAAAGCGGTTGTGACACTCATGGTTGGCTTACTTTCTGGCAGCGCATCAGCGGTACTTGGCGTCGGCCAGCTTGTTGGCTGCGATCTCGGCTTCGTAGCGGTCACCCACGGCCAGCAGCATGTCCTTGGTGAAATACAAGTCGCCGCGCTTTTCGCCGTGGTACTCGAGGATGTGCGTCTCTACGATCGAGTCCACGGGGCAGCTCTCCTCGCAGAAGCCACAAAAAATGCACTTGGTCAGGTCGATGTCGTAACGGGTGGTGCGCCGAGAGCCGTCTTGGCGCACATCGGACTCAATGGTGATGGCCATGGCCGGACAGACTGCCTCGCACAGCTTGCAAGCGATGCAGCGCTCTTCGCCGTTTTCGTAGCGGCGCAGGGCGTGCAAGCCGCGAAACCGTGGCGACAAAGGCGTCTTCTCTTCCGGAAACTGCACGGTGACTTTTCTGCGAAACAGGTAGCGCCCGGTCAAGGCCATGCCCTTGAACAGCTCGATCAACAAGAAGCTGTAGAAAAAATCTTTGTACGAAAACGCCGACGGTGCGCGCGCAGCATTGTGTGAAGGCATGTTCATCTCCTTCAGTTCCAGATGTTCAAGGGGGTCTGCATCCAGGCGCCGATCACCACCAGCCACACCAGGGTGACGGGAATGAAAACTTTCCAGCCCAAACGCATGATTTGGTCATAACGGAAGCGCGGGAACGTGGCGCGTACCCAGATGAAGAGACTGACCACGGCAAAGGTTTTGAGACCCAGCCAGATCCAACCAGGAATCCAGTCCAGAGCAGCCACGGGTGGCAACCAGCCGCCCAAGAACATCACCGCAGCCAGTATCGAGATCAGCCACATGTTGGCGTACTCGGCGAGGTAGAACATGGCGTACGACATGCCGGAGTACTCCACCATGTGGCCCGCCACGATCTCGGCCTCGCCCTCGACCACGTCAAACGGGTGTCGGTTGGTCTCGGCCATACCGGAAATCACATACACCACAAACACCGGCAACAAGGGCAACCAGTTCCACGACAGAAAGCCCAAACCAGCCTCGACCATGTCGCCTCGGCCTTGGCTGAGCACGATTTCG
Source organism: Rhodoferax sp. (assembly GCA_044346035.1). Lineage (GTDB taxonomy): Bacteria > Pseudomonadota > Gammaproteobacteria > Burkholderiales > Burkholderiaceae_C > Allorhodoferax. The sequence goes on from JBIIZY010000251.1 coordinate 1,583, forward strand.
GTCATGTTCATGCTGCCAGCGACCATCAACACAATCACCAAGCAAAAGCCCATCGAAATCTCGTAACTGACCATCTGCGCCGAGGCCCGCAACGCGCCCAAAAATGCGTACTTGGAGTTGGACGCCCAACCCGCGATGACCACACCATAGACTTCCATGGAGGTGATCGCCATGATGAACAACAGCCCGGCGTTGATATTGGCCAACGCAACCTCCGGGCCAAAGGGCACCACTGCCCAAGCCGCCAGGGCCGGCATGATGGTAAGAATCGGGCCGATGAAAAACAGCCCTTTGTTGGCCGCAGCGGGTACCAATATCTCTTTGGTCAAGAGCTTGAGTGCGTCGGCAATTGGCTGCAACAGGCCCAAGGGGCCCACCCGGTTCGGGCCGACCCGGACCTGCATCCAGCCCATGAACTTGCGCTCCCACAAGGTCAGGTAGGCCACCGCACCCATGAGCGGCAACACCACCACCACAATCTTCATCAGCGTCCAGACCACCGGCCAGACCACACCGGTCCACCAGGTGGCCGCGATCAGCCCGAAGCCAAAGTTGTACAAGGTGTCAATCATGCGGGCTCCTTGGTGGCCTGCTGGCTGTCCGCGGCTGCGCGGGCGTCGGCTGTGCATTGCAAGGAAGCGGCCCTGCGCACCAATCCATCCAACTGGTAAATGGATGCCACAACCGGCGGTGCCTGCGGCGCGCCCAGATCAATCACTGCCTGCGTGTGGTTGCCCAGGTACTTGGCATCGATATGGGTGGGCACCGCACCATCGCGCTTGAACACGTCGGCCAGCACGTCCTGCGAGGACTCGAAATCAAAACCAGACAAGCCCAGCATATTGGCCACTACACGCACGACCTTCCAAGCCGGGCGGGTCTCGGCCAAGGGCTTGACCACCGCGTGGAAACTTTGCACCCGACCTTCAGCGTTGACAAAGGTGCCGGGGGTTTCGGTGAACGGCGCAATGGGCAGGAGCACATCGCTGATGTCCATATTGGCTTTGAAGGGGCTCAAGGTCACCACCATCTCTGCGCCCGCCAGCTGCGCGCGCGCCTTGGCACCAGAGGCGGTGTCGTACGCGGGCTCGGTGTTGAGCAGGAGCAAGGCCTTGAGCTGACCGCCCAGCATGTCAGCCGCCGTCTTGCCCTGTGCGCCGGGCAAGGCGCACACAAACTGCGCACCGACGGTGTTGGCCGCCTCGGTGAGGTAACCCACCGTGGCGGAGGTGTGTTGGCCAATCCAGTTGGCCAATGCCAAGAGTGTCGACGCCCGGCCATGGTGGGCCGCAGCGTTGC
>JBIIZY010000112.1:0-9653 GCA_044346035.1 Rhodoferax sp.
GGGCTGGGCACAAGGGGTCGGAGTCGGAGCTGGGTGTGCAGACTTTAATGCGCCCGGTTCGGGCGACATCGATGCGGCGGGTGCGCTGGGCCAATTCGGTGGCCGTCACGTCGCTGCGTTGTAAGGTAAGGGTTCCCCAATTCGAGGGGGCAAAACCAGAGGGCTCGAACTGAAACTCGGCGGGCCCAGCGATGGTGACGAAGTTGGGGAATGCCTCTTGGGTGGCCAAGGTGATGTTCTGTGCAGAGGGGTTGCGCGATCCGTCAAGATCGACAAATGACACGGTTCCGCTGGCCCAGCCGGTGCCCGCTGGCTGCACCACCGTGCGGGTGCCACGGGCCATCGCCTCGGAGCGTGCGTTGTTCAGGGTGGCCGCCAAGTTGCTGGTCGCAGTCGACAGGGCCGCACGGCGTTGGAAGTCGATGAAACTGGGCACCGCAACCATCATGGCGATGGCAAGCACGGCCACGGTAACCAGCAGCTCGATCACGGTGTAGCCAGCGTGGCCCTGGCCGCGTTCGGTATTCACCAACATGTGTTCGGGTTGGTTCCGGTGCAGCCTCTGACGCCGGTGCTGGTGGCAGTGAGCGTGCCCACGGCAGGGTCGGCGAACTGGGGCACGGCCGCCACTTGCACGCAAACGCGCAGGTTGTTGTTGGGTGGCGCACACTCTTGCGCCTGCAGCAGGTAGGCTGAGCTGGCGGCATTGCTGCCAGAAAAAACTTTGAAACGCGCGCCCACGGCACCGGTGCCATCGACAAACGCGCCGTAGCTGCCGTACTGTCCCAGGTGACGCTCCTGCTGCTGCAACAGGTCGATGAGTGCGGCGCGGCCTTCGGCGCGTTTGCCCTTGCGCACGCTGTCGTTGTAACTTGGAATTGCCACGGCGGCCACGATGCCCACGATGGCCACCGCAATCATCAGCTCGATCAAAGAAAATCCGCGCGCACTGTTTGGCGTCATGGCACATTGCTCCGGAGTTCTGCGTAGTTGGGGATTTGTCGCCAGCTTAACCTGCCGATGGTGGACTCATTGCTAAACGCGCCGCCCGCACCGTCGCCCACCACCACCTGGATGCCCTCAGAGCCTTGCAAAAAGATCTGGCCTTTGGTGGTTTTTGTGCGCCTGCCGGTGGCGTTGGCCAGGCTGAGCTCGCCTTCACCCAGCTCCAGCACATAGGGTTCGCCCAAGAGGCCCACTTGCGAGACGCTGCGTGTGCCCGAGCCGGTAGCGATGTTGGCAAAGTACTGGTAGCCAGAGCCGCCTCCGCACGGGTCGGCAAACTGGTCGGGTGGGATCAGGCTGCCAAACACCAGCTTGGTGCCCAATATGCCGTAGCCGCTGACCTGGCGCTCGCCCCGGTTGGGAAAATCGATAAACCAGCCCGAGCGCTGGGTGGTGTCGGCGTCCGAAGTGGCCCGTCCCCAGGTGAACGCTTGCGTACTGACTTGGCCGGTGGAGTTGGTCACCAACCCCTCCTTGAGGCGGCCGCGCCCTGCGATGGCGCTGCTCGGGGTGGCGGAGTCGGCAACCGGGCTGCCGGTATCAAGCAGCGCATAAACCGATTGCTTTTGGGTGCTGTTGGTGACCACGTTGTCAGCGGTTTCTAGGTACTTTCCGGTGCCCACGAGCACGATCACGCCCCCGTTGGGCCCGCGTGTGAGCCCGGGCGTGGTGGTAATGGGTTGCACCACGCCAGTAGCGTCCTTGGCAATGAAAAAGGGGATGGCGGTGGGGGTGGCGCCGGTGGTCTTGAAGAAAGACAGGGTGTCGAGATTCCAACCGGCGGTGCCGTTGGCGGCAAAGTTCAGCTTCCACAGGTTGCCTTGCAGATCGCCCAGGTAGATTTGCTGCACCTCACCGGCCACGCCGCCGGTGGCCGAAAAGTTGACCACGCCCGAGGGCAGGGTGGTCGAGCCCGCAGGCAGGGAAACCTTGTAGTAGTTGACGCCCTCCTGCCAGGCTTGCGAAGCGCTTTTTCCCAGGTCGAGCAAAAACAGCGCGGGCTTTCCGGTGGTGCTGAAGTAAGCGTCATTGGCATTGTTGTTCACGCCGCCGGGCACCACTGCGAACCATTTGAAGGTCGGCGTGCTGGCCGATGGTGCGCTGGTGCGGAACTTCAAAATCTGGGGCCGGCCGATCACGTTGCCCAGGTCTGGGTCGTCGCGGTCGGTGAACTCCCACAGCACTTTGGTGGCGTCAAAGGCAGACGGATCGGTGACATCGAGCGCGAAAACGCCTTGCCCACCAGCGCCGGTGCCGGAGACCAACACGGTCTTCCAGCTTCCCGCCGTACCCACCTCGGCCTCGCTGACTGCGGGCGTGCCATCCACATAACTTTGGTGGCCTCCGGCGTTGTAGCCCGGCGCGGTGAGTGCTGGCAATTTGCCCACGACCCAGCTCGGGATGTAGGCAAACAACTCTTCGCCATCGGCCGCGTTGAAGGCGTGCAGCATGCCGTCGTTGGCGCCCACAAACAAGGCTTTGGCGCGGTTCTTGTTGGCATCAAAAAAGGCCTTGTACACCGCGCCTGCTTGGTTGGCGGTGGGTGCCCCGGAGTAGGCCACGCCGGAGTTCAGAATGTCCCCCAACAGGCCACCGCGTTTGCGAAACGGTGTGCCACTTACCGTGGTGCCTTCCAGGGTGCGCACCCCGCGGATGAAGTTCAGGCGGTCTTCACCGCGCAAGTCGGCGCTGGCGCTGGGGGTGGCCTTGCTCAGGGCGGTTTGCACATCGGTGTCGACCTGGTTCCACAAGAATGCGGTGGCGGTGGCGCTCGCGGTGGGGCTGGTCTTGCCCACGACCACGTTGCGCCAGGATGCATCGGGGTCGGCTGCAATGCGGGCTTGCAGCTTTTCCGCCGCGCGCCATTGGTGGGGGTCGGTCAGCGTGCCGCTGGAGACGCTGGCCACGTTGTTGGTGACCCGTACGTACTGCGATACCAAGTCCCCCGTCCAGTCCGCCGCGTCAAACAGCGCCTGGTACACGAAGCCACCCACCGAGGTGAGCCGTTGGGTGGAGATGGCGCCGCCGGCCACGCTGACGCCATCGCGCGCGATGGACGCAAAAATATTGTTCAAGGTGCGCAAAATCGCCCGCCCATCGCTGGCCAAAAAATGGCTGCCGGCCTCGCCGGGTTGGGCGGGGTCAAAGTTGTTGGTGTTGGACTTGTCCCAGACCGCGTTGTTACTGACGTACTTGGTGGTGGCGCTGGGGTCGGCGGTGTCGGACAAGGCAGCAATGCTGGAGCCCGCCGCGTCTTTGGTTAGGTACGGGTTGCCAATGCCGGACTCGTCAGCAAAACCGCCGTACTTGGCGGCCAGAAAGAGCTGGCTTTTGCGCCGCGTGTCGGTGGCGCTGCTTGCGGCGTTTTCATTCACGTCCAGCATGTACGTTTTGACCCGCATGCCGGGGCGCTGCTTGCTGGGTTGTGCAGTCCAGTCGCTGCCGCGGATGTCGTGGTTCCTGGCCCAGTAGGCCATACCAGCGATGTAGAACGCGGCTTGCGAGCCTGGCCGGACTTCCATGGTGGAAAGGTTGTTGGTACCGCTGGTGTAGAACTCGGGGTAACGCCTGTAGTTTCCGGAATCTGGATTGGGGTTGTAGGTTCTGACAGTGCGGCTGCTGGACTCGGGGCCTACCTTGTAGTCAAAGCCGGCTCCGGCCTCAAAGGCGCCCACCACCTTGGTCCAATACGCAAAGTCGGGCTCGTTGTTGGCGACATTGGCAACGCGCTGTGCGTCCAGGGTACCGCCTGCGGGATTGCCTGGGATGTACTTGTCTGGATGGGTTCCGATGTCGGCAATGGTGAACAGGTTGTTGCGCAGGCAGGTGTAGTCGCCGCTGCTCGAACCCGTTGCGTGCGGATCGGTCCAGGTTTCGTACACCGGAAAGCCGTCCTTGTGCGCAGCGGTCATATTGAACGTGGGGCTGGTCGCCTGGCTGGTGCCAACGGTCGGACCCAGCCCTTGCAGGTAGCGAAGTGCCTCGTAGTACAGCTCGCCCACGGGGTCGAAGGTTTTGTACACCCCAGTTGGGTTGCCGGTGCGGCCAAACTTGTTGATGTAATTCACCACGCCGCTGATGCCCATGGCGTCGCCCAAGGGGTTGGCCTCAAAGACGCCGTTCTGCTCGCTCCACTCCACCTGGGGGTTCTTGGCTGGCATCTGCACGCCGTAGCCGTCAAATTGGGTGGGACCCACGTACTTCATGGGCGCGCGCAGCACGCCACCATAGCGTTGGTTGTCACTCTGGTTGAGGTAGCCAAACACCGCAACGCGCATGGAGTCGCTGAACTTTTGGAGGTTTCCCACCGGTTTGTAGTTGCCGTTGGGGTACTTGACGCAGTAGCTTTCCCCATTGAATTTGCGCGTGTCTTGCAACTGGGTTCCCACCACACTGCACACCTCTACCCGGGCGAAAAAGTACCTCTCGGTGGCCAGTGCCGTGGTGCCAGCAGTGCCCCCCGCCACGCCCAGGTTGGCGTTGTTACCGGGGTTGGTGCAGTTGCCGGTCCTGGCCGTGCCAAAGTGGACCCGGTCCAGACAATTGGCAACGTAAATGTCGCCTGTGTGCGTGCCTCGCAAGCCGGCTGGCACCGCACCGGCTGCATGGGCACTGACCAAGCGTTTGGAGGGAAAGTAGCTGTCGTTGTACATGCTGCCGCGGTTCAACACGGCGCGTTGCAGTACGGTGTTGTTGGCCGTATCGATCCAGCGGTCGCCACCGGTAAGACCCATGCGCAGAATGTCTACCGCCGAGCTGGTGGCCCAGTTCATGAAGTTGCCGCTGAAGCCAGCACCGGCACACTCGCGCTTGGTTGCGGCACCGGAGCGGTCAAAGCGCTTGTAGTTGCTGTACGTGCTGTCGGAGCTTGCTACCTCGGTCGGTGTGTTGTTGTACCGGTAGCAGCTGTCCGCGTCGAAGTAGCCGATGTACTCGTTGGCGGGGGTGTACGTTGCGTCGTTACTCGCATCGGCTGGGTTGGTGTAGAGCGCGCCCACGGTGGGAAACTCGACTGACAAGGCCAGTGTGAGCGTGGGCTTGTCTCTGGTGCCACGGGCGTACAGCGGCTCCGAGGCCAACGGGATGGTGGGGTGCGCCGACGGCGTGGACTGGCCGATGGCGAACCAAGACAGCGCGGCAAGCGGCAGTACCGCGAGCCACGCCAACTTTTTCGGTGCGACGGCACGCACGCGATCAAGGGTGTGTGCGAGCTTGCCCATGGCTTTATTCCTTCCTGTAGACCATTTGCGTGACCGCATGGATGTCGGCACGCGAGCCAAATCCAATTGCGGTGACGCGGTAGATATAGCGCTTGCCCTTGCCGATTGCCAAGTTACCGCCCACGTCGGGGTCGTCGAGGATTTCAATGACGTAGCGCGGCGCTTGCGCCGGCTGGATGCCCGTGTCACCGGCGTTGAAGGTGCGTCCGGTGAAGGCACCAAACGCGGTATAGGCCCCATCGTCGGAACGCAGATCTACTTCCAACCAGGCCGGTACCGTGCTGCCGGTGCGCGGCAGGCACAAGCCGCTGCCAGGGGTTTCCGCGGCGCCGCAACCCTCCACAAACGCCAACTGGTTGTTGGTGACAAACACATCCTGGCGTGTGCCGCTCGTAATGTCTTGTTGGGCCTCCGTCAACCCGAGCTCTGCCGATTGCCAGGCCAGTTGCAGCGCCGTGTCGTTGCGGGCACCCCGCTCGCTCATCAAAGCGATTTGCGCGCCACCAATGCCCAGGATGGACACGATGATCAAAATCATCACCACCACCATCAGGGATGCGCCGCGCTGGGTGAACAGCGCGGTGCTTGGCAGGGTCTGTGGCGTGTGCATGTTTGATTGCAAGGTCGCGGCTGCCGGTCTGGGCTTACTGGGCGTTGCGCACATTGATGGTGAAGGTAATGGCTTGGCGCAAGCGACCGTCGTCATCGATCGTCGCGTCCTTGCGCGGGAACTCCGCACCCTGGGAGGTGAGCTCCGAGTCCCCGTTGCTGGGCGGGTCAATGCAGTCGGTCGCAATGGGTGTGGGCTGGCCGTTGAGGTCTTGCGGAATCAGCAGGTCGGGCCGCAGGTACCCCAGTGGGCAGCGGGTAGCCACCGTGCCCCCCCGGACCGCCGCCGAGTTGGGTGGCCCGCGCAGCAGCAGGCCAATGCGCAGGCTGCGCACCCGTTGCCAGTTGTTGTAGCTCGCAGCGGAGTCAGGGTCGCCCGCCACCACCATTTGGCTTGCGTTGAGAAAGCGGTCGGCCACCCCATCCGCAGTGCCCAAGGTGAACGCCGTATTGGGCGCGCCGACTGCCCCGTCGAGCCCGTACAACACCTGGAAGCTCTCGACCCCCTCCACCAGCGCTTCGGTTTTCCAGGTGTTGGTGCTGCGGTCGAAGTAGGAGCACATCAAGGCGGGCTCGGTGCTGTTGACCGGCTTGGCGATGTGAAAGACGCTGGTCATGCGCTCGCTGGCGTTGCTGGGCACAGCCGTTTCGGCCAGGCCGGCGCAGTTGACCATGGCCCCGTCGGCTACGGTGGAGCCGGGCGCCACGGCGCTGGTTTGGTAGCGCACGATCAGCACGTCGCTGCCGTTGCTGCACGCGGTGTCGTCGGTGCCCGAGCAGTTGCTGTCACCCAAGCTGGCGCCGATGCGGTCAACAAAGTCGGTGGCCAGCGTCAGCGTGTCGGTGGTTGAGGCGATTTTTGCCAATTGGTTGTTGGTGCCCAATATGTTGGGGGTCACGTTGACCCCGCTCAAGCTGCCAAAGGGGTTGGTCTTGGACGCAGCGGCAAAGCTGGCATCTTGGAAAGCGCCTTGCACCACCACCCGCTGAATCGTTTCGGTAACAAAGCGGGCGTTGTCCCGCAACTGCGCCGACGCATCCACCGAACTGAAGCCTTGTCGTGCCACGCTCAGCGAGGCGATGGCGGCCAAGGCGATCAGGCCGCTCAAGGCCAGGGCCACCATCAGCTCAACAAGGCTAAACCCGGCCAGACGGGTTTTGCGGACGGTGGTGGTTCGCTGCATGGTCGGCTCAGAGCGCAGCGGGGAGTACCACGGCGGGTGTGCTCGCCTGGTCAAATGCCTGTGCCGTATCGGCGGCGCTGTTGAGTGTGCGCCGGGTCCATCCCATTTTGACCACCACCACGCTGCCGCTGTTGCTGCAGTCCCATTCCGGCATGCCGGTGTTGGAGTACGGACTTTCGTCAAAGCAGATTTCCACCCGGGTGCCGGGGATTTCGTGGTTCAGCCGGTACAGCCAGTCGCGCACCTGCCACTGCGCGATAGCTTGGCGCGCCGCGTCATCTGACGCGGTGTAGCAGTCTGCGTTGAAGCAGTTCGCAGATTGCGCAGCCAAGGTGTCGAGGTCGTCCACCGCGGCCCGGTAGCTGATGAGGTAGGGGTTGTTTGCTGCCGTGGTCTGCGCCGCGACACTGGGGTTGCCCTTCATCATCTCGATGATTTCGCTCCCGTAGCGCGACGCGGAAGATTGGTTCAGGGCCTCGCGGTTGGCCTTGAGCGCCGCGGCCTGCAGGCCGACGACACCCAAAATGCCGACCGACAAAATCAGGACGGACACCAGCACCTCCAACATGGAAAAGCCGCGCAGCTTGCGCCGGCCTTTCGCACCCCTGCATTGCATATTCATGGGCCGATATTAGAGCCCGCCACCGTCGGTCGGTCAGGGCTTGGCAACCGCACATCCGGCAAAAACAACCGTCCAGCCGTTGATTCGTTCACGCCGGACAAACTTCATATTGCCCTTTCTTGAACACTGTAGGCGGTTCGCGCCGGGCGGCATGAAGACAGTGGGTGCCTCTACAAGGCCCGCCATGCAGCAACCATTTTTCTTTCCCCTTTCGCAGAACAGGGCGCAGCCCAAGGCCCGTGCTTTGGCGCGCCGGTCCGCGCCGGGCCGCCTGCGGGGCTTCACGCTGGTGGAGTTGGCCGTAGCGGGAACCATCGTGGCGGTGCTGCTCACCATGGCCGTGCCTTCGGTGGCCGCATTCCGAACCCAGTTGCAGCTCAAAACCGCCACGAACAGCCTCTTCAACAGCGTGCTGTTCGCCCGGCGAGAAGCGCTTATGCGCAACATGCGGGTGGTGGTGTGTAAGTCGCACAGCGGCGCGCAGTGTGCCCAGACGGGCGGCTGGGAGCAGGGCTGGGTGGTGTTTGTGGACACCAACAACAACGCCCGTGTGGACCCGGCTGAGGTGGTGCTGCAGCGCCAAGCCGAGGCGCCACAGGTGCGCATCGTCGGCAACTCGGCGGTGTCCAACTACGTTTCTTACACCGGCATGGGGGTCAGCGCGCACCTGTCGGGCGCCTTCCAGTCGGGCACGTTCACCGTGTGCAGCGGCGCAGTTGGGCAGGTGGAGCTGCGCAAAGTGGTGATCAGTCCGGGTGGCAGGCCCCGGGTAGATGCGGCATCGCCGGGTGCGTGCGCCTGAGCGTGGGCCTGGTTCTAGGCCTGGGCGCTAGCGGCTGACTTCGTCTACCAGGGTTTTGAAGGCATCGATGTCTTCAAAATTGCGGTACACGCTGGCAAAGCGCACGTAAGCGACCTTGTCGAGCTTTTTGAGCTCGCGCATGACCAGCTCGCCAATGCGGTTGCTCTGTACCTCGCGCAGGCCGAGGTTGAGCAGTTTTTCCTCAATGCGCTCCACCGCGCTGTCAATTTGTTCGATGCTCACCGGCCGCTTGCGCAGCGCCAGGTTCATGGACGCCAGCAGCTTGGCGCGCTCGTATTCGATGCGGCGACCGTCCTTTTTCACGATGGACGGGAAGTTCACATCCGGGCGTTCGTAGGTGGTAAAGCGCTTGTCGCAGGCGCTGCACTGGCGCCGGCGACGGATGAAGTCGCCGTCCTCGGACACCCGGGTTTCGACCACCTGGTTTTCCGAATGACCGCAAAACGGACACTTCATCGTGCGAGGGCTTAGCGGTAGACCGGAAAGCGCGCGGTCAGCGCATGCACCTTGGCGCGCACCGCGTCGATGTTGGCGCCATCGCGGGGGTTGTCCAGCACGTCGGCAATCAGGTGGGCCGTGGCGCGGGCTTCCTCGTCCTTGAAGCCGCGTGTGGTCATGGCGGGTGTGCCGATGCGCACTCCGCTGGTCACCATCGGCTTTTCGGGGTCGTTGGGAATGGCGTTCTTGTTGATGGTCATGTGGGCTTGGCCCAAAACGGCCTCAGCCTCTTTGCCGGTAATGCCCTTGGCGCGAAGGTCCACCAACATCAGGTGGCTTTCGGTGCGTCCGCTGACGATACGCAGACCGCGTGCGACCAAGGTTTCGGCAACGATCTTGGCGTTGCGCTTGACTTGCTGCTGGTAGAGCTTGAAATCGGGGCTGAGCGCCTCTTTGAAAGCAACCGCCTTGGCGGCGATCACATGCATCAAGGGCCCGCCCTGTAGCCCAGGAAAGATCGCGCTGTTGATGGCTTTTTCGAACTCCGACTTCATCAAGATAATGCCGCCACGCGGGCCGCGCAGGCTCTTGTGGGTGGTGGAAGTCACCACATCGGCGTAGGGCACAGGGTTGGGGTACTCACCGGCTGCAATCAGCCCTGCGTAGTGCGCCATATCGACCATGAAAATGGCGCCAACCGCCTTGGCCACCCGAGCGAACCGCTCGAAATCAATTGCCAGCGAGTAGGCACT
>JBIIZY010000113.1:0-9606 GCA_044346035.1 Rhodoferax sp.
CTGGTGCAGCTCGGGCCGTATGCAAAGCGAAAGCCACACCAGCTTTCCGGTGGGCAGCAGCAGCGGGTGGCGTTGGCTCGCAGCTTGGCCAAGCGCCCCAAATTGTTGCTGCTCGATGAGCCATTGGGCGCACTGGACAAAAAATTGCGCGAGCAGACCCAGTTTGAACTGGTCAACATCATTGAGAAAGTGGGCGTGACCTGCGTGATGGTGACCCACGACCAGGAAGAGGCCATGACCATGGCCAACCGCATTGCGATCATGAGCAAAGGGCGTGTGTTGCAGGTGGGGTCGCCCGAGGAGGTGTATGAGCACCCGGCCAGCCGCTTCGTCGCCGACTTTATCGGCAACGTCAACCTGATTGAAGGCAAGCTCACGGTAGACGAGCCAGACCACTGCGCAATCACCACGGGGATCGGGGTGGTGTCGGTGGGGCACGGTATCAGCGGAGCGCTCAACATGCCGGTTGCGGTGGCAATTCGGCCCGAGAAGCTAGAAATCAGCAAAACCAAACCCGACGTGTCGGCCAACCTGTTCACCGGCAAAGTCAAAGAGATCGCCTACTTCGGCTCGTACAACACCTACATCGTGATCGCCAGCGACGGAAGCCGTATCAAGATCACCGAAGCCAATACTTCGCGCCACGACCTCAGTGACATCACCTGGGACGACTCGGTGTACTTCTGGTGGGGCGACCGTGCCGCCGTGGTGCTGCGCTCATAGGGGCATGCCATGAAACGCATTGTTCTTCGCATGCCCGGACGCAGCTTTGTGATCGGCGTGCCGTTCGCATGGCTGGGTGTCTTCTTTTTTCTGCCGTTTTGTATCCTGCTCTACATCAGCTTTGTGGATATGGGTGCGGATATCCACCCGTTCAAACCCATTTGGGACCCGCAAACCGGCATCCTGAGCCTGAAGTACGAAAACTACTGGTCGATCTTCCGCACCGCCGAGGACGCCCCCTGGTTCAAAACCTTGTATGTCGAGGCCTATCTGCGTTCCGTGGTGTACGCGCTTTGTACCGCGGTGTTGTGTCTTGTGATCGGGTACCCGTTCGCTTACTTCATTGCCCGCTCCGCGCCGAGCATACGCCCCGCGTTGTTGATGATGGTGATGCTGCCGTTTTGGACGTCTTTTTTGTTGCGGGTTTATGCCTGGAAGGGCATCTTGGCGGACCAAGGTGTCGTTAACAAACTGCTGATGGCGGTGGGCCTGACCTCAGAGCCTATCCAGATGCTGTACACCAACGTATCGATGTTGGTTGGCATGACCTATGTGTACCTGCCGTTCATGGTGCTGCCGCTTTACGCCAACTTGGTGAAGATGGACTTTCGCTTGCTGGAGGCAGCCTATGACTTGGGCGCTTCGCCGTTCAAGGCGTTTTGGTTGATCACGGTGCCACTGTCCAAAGCTGGCATCGTCGCGGGATTTATGCTCGTCTTTATCCCCTGTGTGGGGGAGTTTGTGATTCCCTCGCTACTGGGCGGACCAGAGAACATCATGATCGGGCGGGTGGTGTGGGACGAGATGTTTACCAGCAACAACTGGCCACGCGCCAGCGCCCTGGCGGTCACCATGATCGGTCTGATCATCGTGCCATTGGCCATCTACTACCACTACAGCGGCGAATCCAGCGCGCCGGCTGAAAAGAAGAATTGAGAGGCACTCCATGAAAGCATTTCTGGAAAGGCACTTCGGCAAGTTCTGGATGGCGTTGGTGTTTCTGTTCTTGTACATCCCGCTGTTTTTCATGATCGTGTTCTCATTTAACAGCACCCGCCAAGACACCCGATTCACCGGGTTTTCCTTGCGGTGGTACGAGGCTTTGGCCAAAGACACCAAGATCGTGGATGGATTTTTGCTCTCGTTAAAGGTGGCAACCGTCACGGGAGTGTTGTCTGCCTTGCTGGGCACCTTTGCCGCATTTGTGCTGGTGCGTTACCGACGCTTCCTGGGGCGCACGGTGTTTTCCGGCATGGTCAATGCACCGCTGGTGATGCCCGAAGTCGTGATTGGTCTGTCCTTGCTGCTGTTGATGGTGGGGGTTCAAAACGCCATCGGTTGGCCCGAGCGGGGTTTTATGACCATCGTTTTGGGCCACACCTTGCTCGGTATGGCCTACGGCATGGTGGTGATCCAATCGCGTTTGCTGGAGGTGAATCGCTCGCTGGAGGAGGCAGCCATGGACCTGGGTGCGCGGCCTTACGAGGTGTTCTTTTTGGTCACCTTGCCCAACATTTCGCAAGGCATTCTGGCAGCGTTCCTGCTCTCGTTTACCTTGTCGTTTGACGACGTTGTGATCTCCGAGTTCTTGTCTGGAACTGGTGTGAGTACGCTGCCACAGGTGATCTTTGGCTATGCGCGGCGGGGCATTAACCCCACCATCTATGCGGCGGCGACCTTGCTGATCGTGACTGTCACCATCGTCATCGTTGGCTACAGCGTGTGGGTTGCGCGCCAGACCCGGCGCAGAGAGCGTGAAATCGCTGCGGCCATCCGGGCAGAGACCGCGCCGGTCTCTGTGGCCTGAGGCGGTCCGTCACCTTGCAATACGAAGGCAGTTTGGCAATGCAAAACCTCACATTCGACGGTCGGGCAGTCATCAACGGGCGGCGTGTTGACGCAACCGGTTCCCAAGTTTTCGACTGCATTTCTCCGGTAGACGGCCGTGTGCTCACGCAAGTGGCACGCTGCACTGGCGCCGATGTGGACCGCGCGGTTGCAGCCGCGCGCACCGCATTCGAAGACCACCGTTGGAGCGCGCTGGCGCCAGCCCAACGCAAACGGGTCATGGTTCGTTTCGCTGATCTCGTCCAGCAACATGGCGAAGAGCTTGCGCTGACGGAAACGCTGGACATGGGCAAGCCTGTGAAGTACGCGCGCGCAGTGGACGTCAACAGCGCTGCGAATTGCCTGCGTTGGTATGGCGAGGCAACCGACAAGGTGTACGACGAGATAGCGCCCACCCCGAAAACCGCGCTGGCCTTGATCACGCGTGAGCCTGTCGGTGTGGTCGGTGTGATCGTGCCGTGGAACTACCCAATGATCATGGCCGCCTGGAAGATTGCGCCGGCCCTTGCAGCGGGCAACTCGGTGGTACTTAAGCCCAGTGAAAAGTCACCGCTCACCGCCCTGCGACTGGCCGAACTGGCACTGGAGGCGGGCATTCCAGACGGTGTCTTTAATGTCGTGCCCGGATACGGCCCCGAAGCCGGCTCCCCGTTGGCACTTCACATGGATGTGGATTGCATCGCCTTCACTGGCTCCACCCGCGTGGGAAAGCAAATCCATGTCATGGCCGGTCAGAGCAACCTCAAACGTGCCTGGACGGAGTTGGGCGGCAAGTCGCCCAACATCGTTTTTGCCGACTGCCCCGACCTGGACCGCGCTGTGCAGGCCGCTGTGGGCAGCATCTTCTTTAATCAAGGCGAGAGCTGCAACGCGCCCTCGCGGCTGTTTGTCGAGGCCAGCATCAAAGAGCGCTTTTTGGAAAAGGCCTTGGCCCTGGTTCCCGCCTACGCGCCCGCCAACCCCACACACGCCGACACCGTAATGGGTGCGCTGGTGGACCAAGTGCAAATGAATACGGTTCTGGGCTACATCGAAAGTGGCAAGGCTGAGGGCGCCAAGCTGCTTGTTGGAGGCGCGCAGGCCTTGGCGGAGACCGGCGGCTGCTATGTGCAGCCCACCATTTTTGACGGCGTGAAGCCCGAGATGACCATCGCACGGGAGGAGATTTTCGGCCCGGTGTTGTCGGTTTTGTCTTTCACCGACGTGGCAGAGGTCGTGCGCCAGGCCAATGCCAGTGTGTACGGCTTGCAAGCGGGTGTCTGGACCGCCGACCTCAACAAAGCCCACGGGGTGGCGCGCGCGCTGCGTGCTGGTACGGTACACGTCAACCAGTACGACGAGGACGACATCACCGTGCCTTTTGGCGGCTACAAGCAAAGTGGCGTGGGCCGCGACAAGTCGCTGCACGCGTTTGACAAATACACAGAGACCAAGACCACCTGGATCCGCATCGACTCGCCGGTTTAGCCAGCCCAAAGAACATGTCGGTGAGTCCGCCTGCTCGACTTAGCTACTTGCTTGCCCATGCAAAAAAAGGCGATTGAACAAGCCTGACCCGCATACCCTTTTGCCAGCGCAATTTTTTACCAAGAGACCACCATGAATGCTGTTTTAAAACCCGTCAGCGCACCAGCCCAAACCGGCCCAGGCACCAATGCCCAATGGCACGCGCGCCGCCAGGCCGCAACACCCCGCGGTGTCGCGGTCTTTGGCGACTTCTTTATCGATCGCGCCAAGAACGCCGAGTTTTGGGACATCGAGGGACGCCGCTTTATCGACTTCGCCGGCGGTATTGCTGTGCTCAACACCGGCCATGTGCATCCCAAAGTTCAAGCCGCCATTGCTGCCCAGTTGCAGCGCTTTACCCACAGTTGCTACCAGGTGGTTCCATATGCCGAGTACGTGTCCTTGGCCGAGCGCATTAACGCGATTGCGCCGATCAGCGGGCCGGTCAAGTCGGCTTTCTTTTCAACCGGTGCAGAGGCTGTTGAAAACGCCATCAAGATCGCACGCGCGCACACCAAACGCAGCGGTGTGATCGCATTTGGTGGCGCGTTTCATGGGCGTAGCATGTTTGCGGTAGCGCTGACCGGCAAGGTGCAGCCCTACAAGGCGGGTTTTGGACCGTTTGCCCCCGAGATCTACCACGCCCCCTTCCCCTGCCACTGCGCCAGCCTAGAGGAAACCAAGCGGGCGGTGGAGCAACTGTTCAAGTGCGACATCGAGCCCAATCGCGTGGCGGCCATCATCTTTGAGCCGGTGCAAGGCGAAGGCGGCTTCAACCCCATTCAACAAGCCGCAGTGACTTGGCTGCGCGCCCTGTGTGACCAACATGGCATTGTGATGATTGCTGACGAGGTGCAAACCGGGTTCGCGCGCACCGGCAAGATGTTTGCTATGGAGCACTATGGCGTGTCCCCCGACATCATGACCATGGCCAAAAGCATGGCCGGCGGAACCACCTTGTCTGCGGTGGTAGGCCGTGCCGACATCATGGATGCCCCTAACCCCGGTGGCCTGGGTGGAACCTACGCAGGCAATCCGCTGGCCGTTGCTGCCGCCCATGCGGTGCTTGATGTGATGGCCGAAGAGCGTCTGCCCGAGCGCGCCAACACGCTGGGCGCGCGTTTGGTGGCGCGTCTGCACGCGGCACGCACCAAGAACCAGTCGATTGGGGACATCCGTGCGTTGGGCGCCATGGTGGCTTGTGATTTCGTGAATCCACAAACCGGCGCGCCAGATGCTGATCTGGCCAAGCAAGTGCAGCAGGCCGCGCTCAAGCAGGGGCTGCTGTTGCTAACCTGCGGCGTGTATGGCAACGTCATTCGCTTTTTGTTCCCGCTCACCATTGAAGACGCGGTGTTCGAAGAAGCCTTGGGCATCCTCGACACGGTTTTGGCCTGAGCCCGGGGCTTTTCCACAGCGCTGCCTATGACGCCATACGACGCAAAAATCCAAGCACTTACATCGCAAGGTATTCATTCGATCCTGACGCAGTTTTGCGATATCCACGGCGTGGCCAAAGGCAAATTGGTGCCGGTGCACCACCTCAAGGAGTGGGTAGAGCAGGGGGCTGGCTTTGCAGGACCGAGCATCTGGGGGACCGGCCTGCCGCGCCATGGCGCGCGCAGCGAGTACTACGGTCGGGTGCAGATGGATTCGCTGCGTGCGCTGCCGTTCATGCCTGGCGTGGCCCATGCGGTGTGTGACGGCTTTGCCGGCGGCGAAGCCTTGCAAACCTGCTCGCGCCAAATGCTCAAGACCGTGCTTGCTGGCTTGCAGCAGCGTGGCTGGACTTTGTGGGTGGGTATCGAGCCCGAGTTCTTCTTGATGCGCAAAGGTGCCGATGGCACTTGGCACCTGGCAGACGCTGAAGACCAACTCGACAAGCCCTCGTACGACCTGCGCGCGATCCACCGCAACGCCGGGTTTTTGGAGGACATGCGCAGCACCCTGGTGGCACTCGGTTTTGATTTGCAGCAAATCGACCATGAGGACGCTTGCGGCCAGTATGAAATCAACTACCGGTTTGACCACGCGCTGGCCGCTGCCGATCGGTACATGCTGTTCAAGTTGGCGGCCCATGCAGTCGCGCAGAAGCACGGTGCAGTCTTCAGCTGCATGCCCAAACCACTGGCTGGCGCGCCCGGCAGCGGCTTGCACTTTCACCTTAGCCTGACTGACGCGCAGGGCAAGGCCCTGTTTTCCGATGCGAGTGGACCGTTGGGGTTGAGCCCCTTGGGGCACCAGTTTGCAGCGGGCCTCTTGCACCATGCAGACGCACTCAGTGCCCTGTGCGCGCCCACAGTCAACAGCTACAAGCGGCTCGCCAGCAGCAACAGTGCGTCGGGAACCACGTGGTCGCCCGTCTGGAAGAGCTATGGTGACAACAACCGCACATGCTTGGTGCGAACCGTGGCGGGGCGCATGGAGTGGCGGCTTCCCGATCCCTCGTGCAACGTTTATGCCGCAATTGCTGGAACGCTGTCGGCGGGCTTGTTGGGCATCGAGCGGGCACTTTCAGCTCCACCGCCTTGTGCGGACGACCTCTATGTGTTGCAGGCCTCTGGCGCAGCAATGCCTCCAAGGTTGCCAAAAAGTTTAGACGCCGCAATTGATGCGCTGGAGGCAGACACTGCGCTCATCCAAGCGGTGGGCGGTGAATTTTGTGCCGAGTTCATTCGACTCAAGCGCTCCGAGTGGGACAGCTACAACCAACACGTGAGTGCGTGGGAACAGCAACGCTACGCCAACGCGTTTTAGTGCGTTGCAGCGGCTTCTTGGATGTGCATTAGCGTTTTGCAATGCAAAAAATTCCTTGTGCGGCGCACCACGCGTTTTTCACAGTATGTAATTTTTGTTTCGTATAGAGAAATTGTCGACTTAAGTTGTTGATTTATATTGAAAAAATTTTAGTCTTATATAAGACATAAGATTCGAATGAGTCTTCTATAAGACTTAGAATTCACTCCACGGCACCGTTATTGCATGGCAAGCAGGTGCCACCGTTTAACCAACCTAGGAGTGCTCTTATGCCGAAATCACTGACTGAACAACTCAGCCGCGAACAACAAATTGCTGCCCTCGAGAAAGACTGGGCTACCAACCCACGTTGGAAGGGCATCAAGCGCGGGTACACCGCCGCCGACATCGTGCGACTGCGTGGCTCGTTTCAGGTTGAGCACACCTTGGCGCGTCGCGGCGCCGAAAAGCTGTGGGACCTGGTGAACAACGAACCCTATGTCAACTGTTTGGGTGCGCTCACCGGCGGCCAAGCGATGCAGCAAGTCAAGGCGGGCGTAAAGGCCATATACCTTTCGGGCTGGCAAGTTGCCGCCGACAACAACGGCTACGCTGCGATGTACCCTGACCAATCCCTGTACCCGGTGGACTCGGTGCCCAAAGTGGTGGAGCGTATCAACAATGCCTTCACCCGTGCCGACGAAATTCAATGGTCTAAAGGCGTAAGCCCCGGTGACAAGGGCTACATTGATTACCACGCGCCCATCGTTGCGGATGCAGAAGCAGGTTTTGGTGGCGTGCTCAATGCCTACGAACTGATGAAAGCCATGATCCGCGCCGGCGCAGGTGGCGTGCACTTTGAAGACCAACTCGCTTCGGTCAAAAAGTGCGGCCACATGGGAGGAAAGGTATTGGTGCCGACCACAGAAGCATGCCAAAAGTTGATCGCCGCCCGCATGGCCGCCGACGTGTATGGCGTCCCCACCTTGGTGATTGCCCGCACCGACGCAGAAGCCGCTGACCTGCTGACCAGCGACTACGATGCCAACGACAAGCCGTTCCTGACCGGTGAGCGCACCGCAGAGGGCTTCTACAAGACCAAGAAGGGCATTGACCAGGCCATTTCCCGTGCAGTGGCCTATGCGGAATACGCTGACTTGGTGTGGTGCGAAACCGGTACCCCCGACCTGGTGTTTGCCAAGAAGTTCGCAGACGCGGTACATGCCAAACACCCGGGCAAGCTGCTCGCTTACAACTGCTCGCCCTCTTTCAACTGGAAGAAGAACCTGGACGACGCAACCATTGCCAAGTTTCAAAAGGAGTTGGGCGCGATGGGCTACAAATACCAGTTCATCACGCTGGCTGGTATTCACAACATGTGGTACCACATGTTCGACTTGGCGCAAGACTATGTTGCACGGGGCATGTCTGCCTATGTGGACAAGGTGCAAGAGCCTGAGTTCGCAGCGCGTGATCGCGGTTACACCTTTGTGTCGCACCAGCAAGAGGTGGGAACTGGTTACTTTGACGAGGTGACCACCGTGATTCAGGGCGGCAAGTCCAGCGTGACCGCACTGACCGGTTCCACCGAAGAAGAGCAGTTCCACTAAGCAGCGCTCCCATGCGCAAAAGGCTGGCCTGCGTGAGCGGTGCCAGCCTTTTTTGCCTTGGCTTGGCACCAATGCACTGGGGTTAAAATTCGGTCAACTCCGAACCAACAAGAGCGAGAAAGGCAATCTGGTTATGACACCGCGAACTACGCCCTGCACAGCAAAACACCCTTGAGGCCGTGGTCCGCGCGGCCCAGGTGCCCGCCCCCACAAGTTGACAGTCAAGCGCGGACCCCCGCGCTTTTTTTTGCCCATTACAAACGAGCATGCACATGATTCAAATCACGCTACCCGACGGTTCCCAACGAGAGTTTTCCGCCCCTGTCACCGTGGGAGACGTTGCTGCATCCATTGGTGCGGGGCTTGCCAAGGCCGCGCTTGCCGGCAAGGTCAATGGAAAGTTGGTCGACACCAGCTTCCTTATCGCAGACAGCAGCGCGTTGTCCATCGTCACCGGCAAAGATGCTGAAGGGTTGGAAATCATTCGTCACTCCACCGCGCACTTGCTCGCGTATGCCGTCAAAGCGCTCTTCCCGGACGCACAGGTAACCATCGGCCCGGTCATTGAACACGGATTCTTCTACGACTTTTCCTACAAACGCCCATTCACCCCGGAGGACTTGCTTGCCATCGAGAGAAAGATGGTCGAATTGGCTGCAAAAGACGAAGTCGTGGTGCGACGCGTTCTGCCACGCGATGAGGCGGTGGCGTACTTCAAAGGTCTGGGTGAGCATTACAAGGCGGAAATCGTTGCCAGCATCCCCAGTGCGGAGGACGTGTCGCTGTACCGTGAAGGTGCGTTCGAAGACTTGTGCCGTGGCCCACACGTTCCCAGCACGGGCAAGCTCAAACACTTCAAGTTGATGAAACTGGCCGGCGCGTATTGGCGCGGCGACCACAAGAACGAAATGCTGCAACGCATTTATGGCACGGCATGGGCCACCAAGGATGAATTGCAACAGCACCTCACGATGCTGGAAGAAGCCGAAAAGCGCGACCACCGCAAACTCGGCCGCGAACTGGACCTTTTTCATATTGATGACCTTGCGCCCGGCCTGGTGTTCTGGCACCCGAAGGGTTGGACCCTGTGGCAGGGCGTAGAGCAGTACATGCGCCGTGTGTACCAGGACAACGGCTACCAAGAGGTCAAAGGACCGCAAATCATCGACAAAAGCCTGTGGGA
>JBIIZY010000007.1:0-35113 GCA_044346035.1 Rhodoferax sp.
ATGCAAACCCAGCCACAGGTAGCTGACAGCTTGCAGGCGTTTTTGGAGGCTGGTGGTCGCAAAATCGGCGCTTGGTTGGCGACACTGCCATGCAGCCATGTCCGCTTTGACCGCGCCCACGACCACGCGCAAGCCTTTGCCAACGCAAATTCCCTCGATGAGTTGCACAAGCTCGAGAACACCACCATTGCTTCCAGCCCCGCACCATGAAATCGCTTACCGACATCGCCGACGCATTACAAGGCTACGACCCCCAGGCACTGCATGCCGGTGCGGCCCTGCAGTTCTTGCATGCGCTGGTGCAGCCCGTGCAGGAGCACGAGCCTGTGCCTGTCAAATCTGCGCTTGGGCGCGTGCTCGCCTGCGACTTGGTATCGCCCATCAACGTGCCGGCGCACGATAACTCGGCGATGGACGGCTACGCCTTCGATGGTGCCCAGCTGCACGCTGGGGCGCTGCGTCTGGCGGTGGTGGGGACGGCGCTGGCGGGTGCCACATGGAGTGGCGAGGTCGGGCCGGGGCAGTGCCTCAAAATCATGACGGGGGCGACCTTGCCCCCTGGCCTCGACACCGTGGTGCCGCAAGAGATGGTGTACACGGCCGATGGCAGCATTCTTATCGCGCCCGGCACCCTTGCGCAGGGGGACAACCGCCGCCTGTGTGGTGAAGACCTGCAACAGGGCCGCACTGCGTTGGCTGCCGGGCGGCGGCTGGGGCCGGCCGATCTGGGATTGATTGCAAGCTTGGGCATCGCAGATGTAAGCGTGTGGCGCCGACCCAAGGTGGCCTATTTTTCAACTGGCGACGAGATACTCAGCCTGGGCGAGGCGCCCCGCGAAGGCGCGGTGTACGACAGCAACCGCTACACGCTGTTTGGCTTGTTGTCGCGCCTGGGTGTCGATCTGGTAGACCTCGGGGTAGTCAAAGACGAGCCCACCGCCTTGCGCGAACGCTTTGCATCGGCGGCGCAGCAGGCCGACGCCATCATCACCAGCGGCGGCGTCAGTGTCGGGGAAGCCGACCACACCAAGGCGGTTATGCGGGAGCTCGCCGGGGGCGAGACTGGCGTCGCATTTTGGAAGATTGCCATGCGACCGGGCCGGCCGATGGCGGTCGGGCGTATCGGCAAAGCCGTGCTGTTTGGCCTGCCCGGTAACCCGGTGGCGGTGATGGTGACGTTTCTTGCCTTTGTACGGCCCGCACTGCTACACATGATGGGTTGCCAGGCCACGCCGCCGCCCCTGCTGCAGGCCCGCACCACCGAAGCTATTCGCAAGAAGCCAGGCCGCACCGAGTTCCAACGCGCTTGGGTTTTCACCGGCCCCGATGGAGGCCTGTACGTGCAAACCACGGGGCAGCAAGGCTCGGGGGTGTTGAGTTCGATGGCGCAAGCCAACGGCTTGATCGTTTTGGACCACCACCAGGGCAATGTGGGCGCAGGTGAGACCGTCCGTGTGATGGTGTTTGAGGGCTATCTGTAAGCACTCGAGCGACCTTCGGCTACACCGTACCAAAGGTACCCAGGTACCCCAAGGTACCAACCCGCCACGCTGGCCCAGCGTGGGACCGCGGTGCTAGCGCCCGCGCAACGCCGCCTCGACACCGCGATTGGCCAAGGTGTCAGCACGCTCGTTACCGGGGTCGCCCGAATGGCCGCGCACCCAGCGCCAATCAATGCGGTGGCCACCGCCCATCACCAGCGCATCAAGTGCCTGCCAAAGGTCCACGTTCTTGACCGGCTGCTTGCTGGCAGTCTTCCAGCCTTTGGCTTTCCAGCCTGCCAACCACTCGGTCACACCTTTGAGAACGTACTGGCTGTCTAAGTGCAAAGTGACCGCACACGGGTACTTCAGCGCTGCCAAAGCCTCGATCACGGCAGTCATCTCCATGCGGTTGTTGGTGGTGTCTAGTTGACCACCGAAGAGCTCTCGCTCGGTGCCGTCAGTGGCCCGCAGCACGACGCCCCAACCACCGGGACCGGGGTTGCCTTTGCAGGCACCGTCGGTGTAGATCACCACATGGTTCATTCGACATGCTCCTGTCCATAAAAATCGGTCGTGCGGTTGGCCACGGACACGCGCTTGCGCGCGCCAGCCGTCTGCGCCTTCCAAGCCGGTTCTAAGAGGCGCATGCCGCGCACGCGCTTCACTGCAACCACACAGTAGACAGCGCCGAAGATGGTCCACCAGCGCGGCCCGGCACGGTCCATCCATTCAAAGCGCTGCAACCACCCCTCGGTTTTGCAGCCTGGGCGGTAGCAACCAAACTCCGCACACTCCAATTCAAAGTCCAGCAGCCGCAACCAATCACGCAAACGCCAAAAGCCAATGCGCTCGCCCTGCTCAGGCAAAAAATCGGCACCCAAACCGAAGC
Organism: Rhodoferax sp.; assembly: GCA_044346035.1. Lineage (GTDB taxonomy): Bacteria > Pseudomonadota > Gammaproteobacteria > Burkholderiales > Burkholderiaceae_C > Allorhodoferax. Next base: position 2,374 of record JBIIZY010000007.1, read on the forward strand.
GTCTCCACAGACGCTGACGGCTTTGCTTTGCGCCCCACAAGCTGGCGGGGTTGAGTCCAATAATCACCACCTTTCCCTCGGGCACCAGCACCCGCTGTGCTTCACGCAAGGTCGCATGGGGGTCGCGGCTGAACTCCAGTGTGTGGGGCAATACCACCAAATCCAAGCTGCTCGCGGCAAATGGGAGGGCAGTGCAATCCATCACCAGCGCGGCGCGCTGCGCAGTGGCTTTGGAGTCGGGTGGCGCAGCGTCTGGCTGCGGGTACTGACCACACGCCAGCCACTGGTGCGGCATGCGGTTGGCCCGCAGCGCATGGAGTTCGGGTGCGCCAATCTGCAATGCGTGGTAACCAAAAATGTCGGCAACAAGGCGGTCTACTTGTCGGCTCTCCCATGCATGCATGTAGCGACCAGCAGGCGTCTGGTACCAATCTTGCAAACCTATAATCACCGAGCCCATGATGCCCAACTTGCTGACCGCTTTGTTCCAACGATTTCCCACACCAGCAAGAACAGATGGCAAGCGCGGGCACTGTGACCATCCAATGCAAGGCAAACACGTTGGCGACAGCCCTTGCAATGAGGCGGCTGGATTGTAGTCACGTAGCCCGTGCTACCCACCCTGGCCGAACCATGAACCCACTCAAAGTAATCGCTCTCGCAGCCGCCCTGTGGCTCTCGGGCTGTGCGAGCCAGATGACAGCACCCCAGAGCGCACCGACCGACCGCGCAGAGCCCCCCGTGGTACGCAGTGCAGGTACGGCAACGCCCCCAACACCCAGCCCCACGGTGCGCAAGCCTGTTGGGCCGGTGCCAGAGCGGCGCTACACCGGGCCGCTGACGGCCATGTCGGAGTTTCGGACCACGTCGGATGGCGTGGCGGCCATGTCGCCGCCGGTGGACCTGTGGGATCGGATTCGGCGCGGCTATGCCATGCCCGACCTAGAGAGCAACTTGGTGCGCGACCGGGAGCAGTGGTACAGCGCCCGCCCCGATTACCTTTTTCGCATGACCGAGCGTTCCCGCAAGTACCTGTTCCATATCGTCGAGGAGCTGGAGTTGCGCGGCATGCCCACCGAGCTTGCGCTCTTGCCGTTTGTGGAAAGCGCATTCAATCCGCAGGCGGTTTCGAGTGCCAAAGCAGCAGGTATGTGGCAGTTCATGCCCGCCACCGGTAAGCATTTTGATCTCAAACAAAACGCCTTTCGAGACGACCGGCGCGATGTGTTGGCTTCGACCCGGGCGGCGCTGGACTACCTCCAGCGCTTGTACGGCATGTTTGGAGACTGGCACTTGGCGCTCGCCGCCTACAACTGGGGCGAAGGCAGTGTGGGTCGGGCCATTGGCAAGAACAAAAGGGCTGGCCTGCCTACGGGTTACACCGACATCAACATGCCGATGGAGACCCGGTTTTATGTGCCCAAGTTGCAGGCGATCAAAAACATCGTGGCCAACCCAGCGGCGTTCAACTCGACCCTTCCACTGATCGAGAACCACCCCTACTTTCAAACCGTCGCAATCCGCCGTGATATCGACGTCAGTCTCGCAGCCAAGCTGGCCGAGGTGCCGCTCGACGACTTCAAAGCGCTCAACCCCTCAGTGAACAAGCCCGTCATCCTTGCATCGGGCACACCGCAAATCTTGCTGCCTTGGGACAACGCCGCCATCTTTCAAACCAACCTCGATGCCTATGCTGGCGGGCGCTTGGCGAGTTGGACGGCATGGGTCGCACCGGGGACCATGCGTGCGGCCGATATCGCCAAAAAGTTTGGCATGTCCGAGGCAGAGTTTCGGGCTATCAACAACATCCCGGCGCGCATGCTGATTCGCCCAGGCTCGAGCCTGCTTGTGCCTAGGGCGGCCCACCTGGACCAGGACGTGTCCAGCCACGTGGCGGACAACGGTCAAATCTCCTTGGCGCCCGAGGTCAGCCTCAAACGCATCACCGTACGTGCGGCCAAGGGCGACACGGTGGCAACGATTGCGCGCAGGTACAAAACCACGCCAGCCAATGTGGCGCAATGGAATCAGGTGGCCAACAACACCGTGTTCAAACCCAAGCAGGCAGTGGTCGTGTACGTTTCCGCGCCCTCGGCGCGGAAAAAAGCAGCACCCAACAAAGCCCAGGCAAGAGCCAAAGCAAAACCAAAGGCGCAGGTCAAGAGCAAAGCCAAACCCCAGCAAGCTGTGAAAAAACCCTAGCGGTACCCAATAAACAAGATGCCAATATTGACCAGCATGGCGGCCGTCCACACCATGCTGCGCACATTGGCATAGCCTGCGATGTACATCGCAACATAGACCACGCGCAGCACCACAAAGACGAAGGCCAACAGATCAAGCCGGCCTTGGTGCGCACCCAACTGGTGGGCGATAAGCACCGCGCCAATAAAAAATGGCATCGCCTCAAAGGTGTTGGCTTGCGCTGCATTGGCCCGTGCACGCCAATCCACCTGGTTCGCTAGCCAAGCGCGGGGGTTGTTGTTGTCATAACCCCCTTGGCTGCGCGGTTTGTTAAAGGCGCCGCCTTTGGCAATGCCCGCGCAGACGATGGGCAACAGGGCCATCAAAAAAATGCACCAGTAGGCGATTGTGAAATGGGTTGGCATGGCAATGGAACCTTTCAAAAAAGAAAACCTTGGAGAAGCCGCTGGCTGGGGCTGCATCCAAGGCGCTAGCGGCGATCCACCAGCGCGTGGGCAATCGTGCCGAGGTCCACATACTCCAGCTCGCTGCCCACGGGGACGCCACGTGCCAGACGGGTCGGCTTGATGCCGCGTTGGCGCAGCCCCTCGCTGATGACGTGGGCTGTAGCCTCGCCCTCGGCCGTGAAGTTGGTGGCAAGAATCACTTCCCTCACCACGCCGTCTGCAGCTCGATCAAAGAGCTTGTTAAAACCCAACTCCGCCGGACCCAGACCGTCCAAGGGGCTGAGCTTGCCCATCAACACGAAATACAAGCCGCGGTAGGCGCCGGTGCGCTCCATGGCGGACTGGTCAGCGGGAGTTTCAACGACACACAGCAGCGCCGCATCGCGTCCCGCATCGCGACAAATGGCACAGACGGCATGCTCGGTGAAGGTGTGGCAGCGTTCGCAATGCTGCACCTGCGTGGCGGCGGCCTGCAGAGCACTTGCCAATACCTGCGCGCCGGCACGGTCGTGCTGCAGCAAGTGAAACGCCATGCGCTGCGCCGAACGAATGCCCACCCCCGGCAGGCGCTTGAGCGCCTGCACCAGCGCATCGACTGCATTGGAGTCAGTCATGCCCAGCCCAGACGCGCAGCCGCATCAGAAGGGAAACTTCATGCCACCTGGCAAGCCGGGCATGCCCGCGGTGATCTTGCCCATTTTTTCGGCAGAGACCTCTTCGGCCTTGCGCACGGCGGCATTGAAGGCGGCGGCGACCAAGTCTTCGAGCAGATCCTTGTCATCGGCCAGAAGGCTGGGGTCGATTGCGACGCGTTTTACATCGTGTTTGCAGGTCATGGTGACCTTCACCAGACCGGCGCCCGACTCGCCAGTCACTTCCACACTGCCGAGCTCGTCTTGTGCCTTCTTCATGTTGTCTTGCATGGCCTGAGCCTGCTTCATAAGGCCTGCGAGTTGTCCTTTGTTGAACATGGATTTCCTTGGGTGGTGGTTGGGTTAGAGGGGCTTGATCGAGCCCGGCACGATTTTCGCGCCAAACTCGCGCATCATGCCCTGCACGAAAGGATCTTCGATGATGATTTTCTCAGCGGCCAGTTGGCGCTCGGCGGATGCATCTGAAATCCGACGGGCGGGGCAGTCGGTCACACGCCCGATTTCTACGCAAAGCACCACGTCAAAGCCGATGCTGCGCAATGCGGCCGCCAAACGCTCACGGGCCACCGGCTGGTTGAGCGATTCGCGCTCAACCCGCAGTACCCATTGGTCGGTATCGCGGCCAACCAGCTGCGACTGCAAGGCCAACTCGCGCGCCATGGCAGACACCACCCCTTGGGCCACCAGCTGCTGCACGCTGGCATGCCAAAAGTCGCCTTCCTCGGTGGGCGAAAAAGCGGGCTGCTGGTTCGGCTGCAAAATGTCCGCACGGCCCTCAGTCTGAACGCGCACCGGCACCGCTACTACATCGCTTGGGGTATCCACAACGTCTGGTGGCACGGTCGCCAGCGCATCACTTACAAAAGCGGGGCCGGCGCTCGGGGCTGCGCTGGTGGCCGCGCCCGTTGCTGCGTCGGTACCACTGCGACGCACGGGAAGGCGTTGGCCCACTGGCGGGGGCGTAAGCGCTGGTGCCGACTCAGCTCGCGCTGGTGTTTTTTTTTGAGCCGATGGGAGCTTGAAAGCCAGCAGCCGCAGCAAAACCATGGTTAAGGCAGCGTACTCATCTGGCGCAAGTCCGAGGTCACCACGCCCTTGCAGGCAGATGCTGTAAAGCAGCTGGGTTTCGTCGACAGGCAAGCGTGTGGCCAAGTCTGCGATCTCGGGGAACTCTGGATCGGTGGCGTCCTGGCTGGCAGGATGTCCGAGGGCTTGCAGCACGGCCATGCGCTGCAGAACCGTACACATCTCCTCCAAGGTTGAGGCGGCGCTTAAGCCGTGCAGCCGCACCGATTCGCAAACCTCCACCACCGACTTGCCGTCGCCATCGGCCAAGGCGCCAATGAGCTGAAACACATAGGTCGAGTCCACGCTACCCAACATGCGGCGCACCGTCGCCTCGTCGATACGTCCCGAGCCGAACGCAATGGCTTGGTCGGTCAGGCTCAGTGCGTCGCGCATGGAGCCGCGGGCGGCGCGTGCCAGCAGCCGCAAGGCCGTGGATTCGCAGCCCACCTTTTCGATGTCCAGCACCCGCTGGAGGTGCTCGCGAATGGTTTCTGGCGCCATGGGGCGCAGGTTGAATTGCAGGCAGCGCGAGAGCACCGTGACCGGCACCTTTTGTGGGTCGGTGGTCGCAAGAACAAACTTCAGGTACTCGGGTGGCTCTTCGAGCGTTTTCAACATGGCGTTGAACGCCGTGTTGGTGAGCATGTGCACTTCGTCGATCATGAACACTTTAAAGCGCCCTTGCACCGGCTTGTACACAGCCTGCTCCAACAAGGCTTGCACCTCGTCGACGCCCCGGTTCGAGGCGGCATCTAGCTCGGTGTAGTCAACAAAGCGACCCGCATCAATATCGGTACACGCCTGGCATACGCCGCACGGACTGGCCGTGATACCACCGTTGCCGTCGGCCCCTTGGCAGTTCAAGGATTTCGCCAAAATGCGCGAGACCGTGGTCTTGCCCACGCCCCGGGTGCCGGTAAATAGGTAGGCGTGGTGCAAGCGCTGCGTAGTCAGCGCGTTCACCAAAGCCTGCACCACATGGTCTTGTCCAACCATTTCGGGGAAGCCACGCGGGCGGTACTTGCGGGCGAGCACGAGGTAGGACATGGTCAGATTCTAAGGGGCTACAATCCGCCGCGACGGGCCTTCCCGCATGGTGAAGCGGCCAACCGGGTCAGGTGGGGAACCAAGCAGCCCTAACTGTGGAGCCAGTGCCGGGGTCAAGGCTCGTCACCTCCAACAGCCGCTACCGCGGCCTACTTTTCCCCCTTAGATTTTTCGGCTGTTTGCAAGCCGCACGCGAGCTAACCCGCGTCTTGGCCAGACGCGGCAGCTTTGGCGCCGCCCCGGTTGCTTGCGGCCGTCCAAGGGATCGTGGTTGCGCGTTCGAGTGGAGACAGCTTGGTGAACAAGGCCTGCCAGAAAAAACCGCTTTGTATCGCGATCACCGCAAACAGCAGATAGCTTTGTGAACTCGAGGCCAGCCAGAGGTTGTACGTGGGCAAAAACACGAATGGCGACACCATCAGCGGCAACACAATGCGCGGCACCTGCATGGCCGCTATACCCTTGCCGAGGTTGAACAGATCCCAGTAGTAGTTGGTGAACATGCCCAAAATCATCCAACACACCAGATGCCACGCGAACACGATGCCGTGGTTGCGCACCAAAGTTGCGATCCAAGGTGCGGAGGACTCGTCTGCATTGACGATCACGACCATGAGAGAACCCGTTCCCAAAAACATGACGAGGTACAACACGGTCAGCAACTTCAAAGATCTGGACATGGTTTTCTCGCAGCGTTAGAGAGGAAAGTCGGGCAGTGAGGGGCAGGAAAGAGGTGCAACAACCGGGAGCGCAAATCAGACGACAACCGGGGCACAACGACCGGTCTGTAAGCTGCAATCGGTTGGGTAGCGCGGGCTACCAAGTAGGGCGGTGATCAAAGAAGTTGCACCCCAGTTTTGGCCTGGACTTGTTCACGGCTCACCCCAGGCGCGAGCTCGACAAGCTTGAGCCCCTGCGGCACCACGTCCATGACCGCCAGGTCGGTGATGATCCGGTCCACCACGCCCACGCCGGTAAGTGGCAGGGTGCATCGGGGCAAGATTTTGAGGTCTTCGGTACCGTCCTTCTTCCTCGCGACGTGCTCCATCAACACGATCACGCGCTTGACGCCCGCCACCAGGTCCATCGCTCCACCCATGCCTTTGACCATCTTGCCGGGAATCATCCAATTGGCCAGATCACCTTTCTCGCTGACTTGCATCGCGCCCAAGATGCTCAGGTTGATCTTGCCGCCGCGGATCATGGCAAAGCTTTGGTCGGAACCGAAAATGCTGGACCCTTTGATGGTGGTCACCGTCTGTTTTCCCGCGTTGATCAGGTCCGCATCGACCGCGTCGTCGGTAGGGAAAGGGCCAATACCCAGCATGCCGTTTTCGCTTTGCAGCCACACCTCCTTGTCGGATGGCACGTGGTTGGCCACCAGGGTGGGAATGCCAATACCCAGGTTGACGTAAAAACCGTCTTCGAGTTCTTGCGCAGCACGTGCTGCCATTTCATCTTGGCTCCAGCCCATATCAGCCTCCTATCGGTGCGGTTGCGGCGCTCACTGGGCGCCTGCTTTTTCAGAAATGGTGCGCTTCTCAATGCGCTTCTCAGGCCGGGCATTGAGCACGATGCGGTGCACGTAAATGCCGGGCAGGTGCACCTGGTCGGGCTCGATCGCGCCGGTCTCCACAATCTCTTCGACCTCGACCACGGTGATCTTGCCGGCCATGGCCGCCGCAGGATTGAAGTTGCGCGCGGTGTAGCGGAACTGCAAATTGCCCGACTTGTCGGCCCGAAACGCCTTGACCAAGGCCACGTCCGGCACCAAGGAGCGCTCCATCACGTAGGTTTCTCCGTCAAATTCACGCAGCTCTTTGCCCTCGGCAACAATGGTTCCCACACCGGTTTTGGTGAAAAAGGCCGGAATGCCCGCGCCACCCGCACGAAGCTTCTCGGCCAATGTGCCTTGTGGTGTGAACTCCAGCTCCAATTCACCGGCCAGGTACTGGCGCTCGAACTCTTTGTTTTCACCCACATAGCTCGAAATCATCTTCTTGATTTGGCGGGTCTCCAGCAGCTTGCCCAAACCAAAGCCGTCGACGCCGGCGTTGTTGGAAATGGCCGTCAGGTTTTTCGCGCCGCTGTCGCGCAGCGCGTCGATCAGGGCCTCGGGAATGCCGCACAAACCAAAGCCGCCAACTGCCAGAAGTTGGCCGTCGCGCACGATGCCTTCGAGCGCCTCGGCGGCGCTAGGGTAAATTTTGTTCACTGCGTGGTGCTCCAAAAAAACGAACTGTACCTTCTCGCATGCAGGCGCCAATCCTACCCAAGGGCGAACGCCTTCTGGCATGCGGCCTGCCGCCGTACCAAGCACGCAGGTTCCGCGTGGCGCCGAAACCCTAGCAATCTGCGGGCCAACCGTGCGGCGTGGATGGGCATTTCGTCCACCCGGCCGCCCAGCGTGGGCCAGCGCTTCACAATGCACCGATTTTGTACACTTGTCCGGATGCAAACCATTGCGGACTCGCTTGATGCAGCCCTGCGCCCCGGCGCAGCAAGCGCACCAGGCACGGCCCTCACGATGAACCGATGAAACACCCCGTCCGACCCGTTGCACTGACTTTCCCCATTGCCCTTCTCGCCCTGGCCGGCTGCGCCGCCGTGCCCGGTGCTCCCACCGCAACGCCAGACGCGGTTGCCACACCTGCGCAGTGGCATACGCCGCTGCCCCACGGGGCCAGCGTCACCGATCTGCGCAATTGGTGGCAGAGTTTGGGAGACCCGGTTTTGGTCGAACTCATCTCGGCGGCCCAGAACGCCAGCCCGTCTGTTGCCAGCGCGCAATCACGTGTGCTGCAGGCGCGGGCAACGGTACACAGCACCGGCGCAGCCAACCGACCCAGCCTGGATGCATCGCTCTCTGGTCTGCGCGGGGTTTCGGGCGAGAACACCGTGGCAACGTCTACCGCACAAGCCACCTTGCAGGCGTCCTGGGAGCTTGATTTGTTTGGTGCCAACCGCCAAGCCAACGCGGCAGCCCAGGCCCGCATGCAAGGCGCCCAGGCGCAATGGCATGAGGCGCGGGTATCGGTCGCTGCCGAGGTGGCGAACCTGTACTTCAATTGGGCGACCTGCCAGCAGATTTTGTATGCCACACGTGGCGACGCAAGCTCCCGCGCCGAGACCGCCCGCGTGCAAGACTTGGCTGCGCGCGCCGGGTTGGTGGCAAGCGCCAGTGTCGCCTTGGCGCAGGCCGCTGCTGCGGAGAGCAATACCCGCGCAACCCAACAGCAAACCCGTTGCGACAGCACCAAAAAGGCACTGGTTGCGCTGACCGCAACGCCCGAAGACGTTTTGCAAGCCCAGCTCAAAGCAGCGCAAGCGCAGACAGCGCAAAAGGCCATGATTGGCGTTGCCCAGGTCCCTGCACACATGCTGGCCCAGCGCCCCGATGTGTACGCCGCCCAGCGCGAGGTGGCCGCAGCCAGTGCGGACGTCGGCGCGGCCCTGGCCGCCCGCTACCCCCGCTTGGTCCTTACAGGATCAGTGGGCTCAGCCAGCAGCCGCAGCGCCCTGCGCGATGCGGACGTCAGCACCTGGTCGATTGGCCCCGTCACATTAACCCTGCCCTTGGTCGATGGCGGCCGACGCAGCGCCAACCAAGCCGCTGCGCAGGCCCGCTACGAAGAGGCTGCCGCGCTGTACCGCGCCAAGGCACGCCAAGCGGTGCGGGAGGTGGAAGACGCCCTGCTTGCCCTCCAAAGCACCGAAAGCCGCATGAACGATGCACAGCGTGCGAGCGCTGGCTACGCCAGGGCATTGGAAGCCCAACAAGCAGGCTACCGTGCCGGTACGGTCAACCTGTTAGAACTGGAAGAGGCCCGCCGCGCAACGCTGGCTTCCCAATCCGCATGGCATGCCTTGGAGTTGGAGCGCGCCGAGGCCTGGATTGGCCTGTACCGCGCCCTGGGCGGCGGTTGGAGCCTCGAAGCCGAACCAGCGCCGCCCACCCGCTAACCAGGCATGTGCCCGCCGCTGTGTCCACCGATTGAACTGAAGTAAGTACCCGTATGAAAACCTTTGCACTTTCCCGCACTACTGTCGCTGGCGCCATCACCTTTGCCTTGGCCGCCGTCGGATTGGGCTTGGCGCTGCACTCGGCCAGCCAAGCCCAGGATGCTCCTGCAGCACAGGTCCAAGCCCGCCCCTCGATGACCGTCACCACCACGCGCCCAACGCAAACCAGTTGGCCGGTGAAGGTCTCGGCCAATGGCAGCATCGCCGCCTGGCAGGAGGCCAGTGTCGCCGCTGAGGTGGGCGGCCTGCGGCTGGCCGACGTGCGTGTCGATGTGGGCGATTGGGTGACCAAGGGCCAGGTGCTGGCCGTGTTCGCATCGGAGAGCGTGCGTGCTGATTTGGCGCAGGCCCGCGCAGCCGCAGCCGAGGCATCGGCCAACCTGGCCGACGCCAGCGCCAACGCCGAACGCGCCCGCTCACTGGCCAACACCGGTGCGCTCAGTGCCCAGCAGACCGGCCAATACCTCACCGGCGAGCTCACCGCGCAAGCGCGGCTGGAGAGCGCCCGCGCCAACCTGCAACAGCAAGAGCTACGGCTGCAGCAGACCCAGGTGCTGGCCCCGGACAGCGGCATGGTGGTAGCACGCAGCGCCACCGTCGGCGCGGTGGCCAACCCCGGCAGCGAGTTGTTTCGACTGATCCGCCAGGGCCGCCTAGAGTGGCGCGCCGAGGTGACTGCCACCGAGCTGGCACGCATCCAAACCGGGGGCAAAGTGAGCGTTACCACCGCGGCCGGCACCGCCGTCGCCGGCAAGGTGCGCAAAGTCGGACCGACGGTGGACCCGCAGACGCGCGCGGCGCTGGTGTATGTTGACCTCAGCACCCCCCCGCGGGCGCTCTCCGGCGTCAAGGCGGGGATGTTTGCGCGCGGCGAGTTCGAGCTGGGCAACTCCAACGCCTTGGTGGTACCGCAGCAGGCAGTGGTGGTGCGGGATGGCTTCAACTACTTGTTCAAGGTCGATGCCAGCAACAAAGTGGCACAGCAAAAAGTGCAAATTGGCCGCCGCATCAACGCGTCAGTGGAAATCACTGATGGCATTGGCCCGGACGCAACGATTGCCGTGACAGGCGCCGGATTCTTGAATGACGGTGACATGGTGCGGGTCAACAACGCAGCCAGCCCGAAGTAAGGAGCCAAGTCCATGAATGTCTCGGCTTGGTCCATCAAAAATCCGGTGGCGTCTTTGATGCTGTTCGTGATGCTCACGTTCGCGGGCTTGCTTTCCTTCAACGCCATGAAGGTGCAGAACTTTCCTGACCTGGACCTTCCCACCATTACCGTCAGCGCTTCCTTGCCTGGCGCTGCGCCTGCGCAACTGGAAACCGAAGTAGCGCGCAAGCTGGAAAACGCCATCGCGACCACCCAGGGACTCAAGCACATCACCACCCGGGTGCAAGACGGCGGCGTCACCATCACCGCCGAATTCCGCCTGGAAAAGTCCGGCCAAGAGGCGCTCGACGATGTGCGCTCTGCCGTGACGCAAGTGCGCTCCAGCTTGCCTGCCGATGTGCGCGACCCCGTGATCAACAAGGTGAATCTGGCCGGTTCGCCAGTGTTGGCCTACACAGTGAGCTCGCCCAACATGGACGTGGAGGCACTGAGCTGGTTTGTGGACAACACCATTGCCCGCCAGTTGCTCTCCGTGCGGGGCGTGGGCGCCATCAACCGGGTGGGTGGTGCCGATCGGCAGATCGAAGTGGCACTGGACCCAGCCCGACTGCAGGCACTGGGGGCCAGCGCATCCGAGATCTCGCGCCAACTCAAGACGGTGCAAATGGAGTCTGCGGGCGGCCGCACTGACTTGGGCGGCACCGAACAGCCTGTGCGCTTGCTGGCTACCGTGGCTTCAGCGCGCGAGCTTGAGTCAGTGCAAATCTCGTTGGCCGACGGTCGGCGCATCCGCCTCGATGAAGTGGCGACCATCCGCGATACCGTGGCCGAGCCCCGATCGGCCGCTTTGCTCAACGGCAAGTCCGTCGTGGGCTTTGAAGTGGCGCGCAGCAAGGGCGCGGGCGAAACCGAGGTGGGTGCCGGTGTACGCAAGGCACTCGACGAGCTGCGCGTACAGCACCCAGACATCGTGCTCAACGAGGCCTTTGACTTCGTGACGCCGGTGCAAGAGGAGTACGACGGCTCCATGCACCTGCTGTACGAAGGCGCGGCGCTGGCGGTGCTGGTGGTGTGGTTTTTCCTGCGGGACTGGCGCGCAACGTTTGTGTCTGCTGTGGCCCTGCCGCTGTCTGCCATTCCCGCCTTTATTGGCATGCACTATCTGGGGTTCACGCTCAATGTGGTGACGCTGCTGGCGCTGTCCTTGGTGATCGGTATTTTGGTGGATGACGCCATCGTCGAGGTGGAGAACATCGTGCGCCACTTGCGCATGGGCAAAACGCCGTACCAAGCAGCGATGGAGGCGGCCGACGAGATCGGGCTGGCCGTGATTGCCACCACCTTCACGCTGATCGCCGTGTTCTTGCCCACCGCGTTCATGGCGGGCATCCCTGGCAAGTTTTTCAAGCAATTCGGCTGGACTGCCGCCCTGGCGGTGGCCGCCTCCCTGCTGGTGGCGCGGGCGCTCACACCGATGATGGCGGCCTACATGCTCAAGCCGCTGGTCACTGCCGAGCGCGAACCGGGTTGGATGCGGGTGTACATGCGCTGGGCAGCCTGGTGCGTCAAGCACCGGGGGCTCACTGCGCTTGCGGCTGCGGCGTTCTTCGCGGGCTCGCTGGCGCTGATCCCCTACTTGCCCAAAGGCTTCATACCGCCCGACGACAACTCGCAAACCCAGGTCTACTTGGAGTTGCCGCCTGGCGCCACTTTGGCCCAAACCATGGCAGTCGCCGAAGACGCCCGCTTGCGGCTGATGCAGGTGCCCCATGTGCAAAGCATCTACACCACCATCGGCGGCGGCGCTGCGGGCAGCGATCCGTTTGCACCCCAAGGTGCCGCAGAAGCGCGCAAGGCCACGCTGACCGTGTTGCTAGAACCGCGCGGCGAACGGCCACGCAAGCAAGGCATTGAGCAGCAGATGCGTGCGGCCATCGAGCCCATTCCCGGTGTGCGCAGCAAGGTAGGCCTTGGGGGTTCGGGGGAAAAATACGTACTGGTGCTGACCGGCGAAGATGCCACGGCGTTGGGTGCCGCGGCGCAAGCTGTGGAGCGGGACCTGCGCACCATTCCAGGCCTGGGCAGCGTGGCATCGAGCGCCAGCCTGGTACGCCCGGAAATCGCTGTACGGCCCGACTTTGCTGCCGCGGCCGACCTGGGCGTGAGCAGCCAAGCCATCGGCGATACGCTGCGCATCGCCACCGTAGGGGACTTTGACGAAGCGCTGTCCAAACTCAACTTGGGTCAGCGCCAGGTTCCGATTGTGGTCAAGCTCGACAGCGCGGCGCGCGCCGACCTGGAGTTACTGGGTCGACTCACCGTGCCCGGCACGAACGGGCCTGTGCTGCTCAGCCAAGTAGCCACCTTGGAAGTTGCAGGTGGCCCCGCCGTGATCGACCGCTACGACCGCTCGCGAAACATCACCTTTGAGATCGAACTCTCCGGCGTTCCCTTGGGTGAGGTAACGGCCAAGGTGCAGGAACTGCCCTCCATCAAGAGCCTACCAGCAGGCGTGTCGGTACTCGAAATTGGCGATGCCGAAGTCATGGGCGAGTTGTTTGCCAGCTTCGGGCTGGCCATGCTCACTGGCGTGCTGTGCATCTATGTAGTGCTGGTGCTGCTGTTCAAGAGTGTGCTGCACCCGATCACGATTTTGGCGGCCCTGCCGCTGTCGCTGGGCGGGGCTTTTGTCGGGCTGCTGCTGGCCGACAAGAGCTTCTCCATGCCTTCGTTGATCGGTCTGATCATGCTCATGGGCGTGGCCACCAAAAACTCAATCTTGCTGGTGGAGTACGCCATCCTGGCGCGGCGCGGCAGCCCTGCAAAAGACGGGCATCCAGCGGTCCCCGGCATGAGCCGTTGGGATGCCTTGATGGACGCCTGCCACAAGCGTGCCCGGCCCATCATCATGACCACGGTGGCCATGGGTGCGGGGATGGTGCCAATTGCCATCGGGTTCGGCGCGGCGGACTCGAGCTTTCGCTCGCCCATGGCGATTGCGGTGATCGGAGGACTGATCACGTCCACATTTTTGAGCTTGCTGGTCATCCCTGCGGTGTTCACCTACGTAGACGACCTGTCCCAATGGCTGCTGCGCATGTTTCGAGGCGGCAAAGCCGACACAGGCACCACGGTAACAACGCACATCCACGCCACAGTACCCCTTGCAGCAGCCCCCGATGTCGGACACAAGCACCCCACCGACTGAGTCAGCTGCCAGCATGGAGTCGGACGCGCGCAGCCCGCTGTGGCGCTTGGCACTGGAGGCGACCGGTGCAGGCGTTTGGGAATGGCACCTTCCGTCGGGGCGGCAGACCCATTCGGCCCAATGGGAGCGGCTCTTGGGCTACGAACCTGGTGAGCTCTGCAAAGGCTACCAAGACTTCAACGACCGCATCCACCCGGACGACCGTCAGGTCCACAGCATCGCCGTGGCCCAGCACCTGGTGCATGGCGCTGCCAGCTTTGCAGCGGACATCCGGATGCAGCACAAGCAAGGACACTGGACCTGGATACTGACCCAAGGCATGGTGGTGGAACGCGATGCCGACAACGCGCCAGTGCGCATGCTCGGAACGCACACCGACATCAACGCCCGCAAGCAGGTTGAGGCCAAGATCACCGAGCAAGCGCAGCTGCTGCACGACACCTTGGGCAACATCAGCCAGGGCATTTTTGTTTTTGATGCAGACATGCGGCTGGTGTCCTTCAACCACCGGGCGTGCGAATTGCTGGACCTGCCAAGCAGCTACCTCGCCAGCCAGCCTTTGCTGTACGACATCGTGCGTTTGCAGCTGGAGCGCGGTGACTTTGGGCCGCAAGCGCAGTGGGTGGAACGTGACGCACGCGCCCACGCGCTGACCATGGGTGTAAGCACAGCACCCGGGCAGTACGTGCGCACCACCCGCGAGGGCCGCACACTCGAGGTCAAAACCCATGTGCTTCCACAAGGCGGCGCGGTGCGCACCTTTGCTGACGTTTCGGAACATGTGCAAACCCAAGCGGCGCGGGAGCGCTTGGACCGCCTGCTGGCCTCCACCCAGGCTTTGGGCCAGATTGGCGGTTGGGAGGTCGATGTTGCACACGACCAGGTTTTCTGGACCGAGGGCGTCTACCGGATTTTGGAGGTCAGCCCTGACGTCTACCAGCCCGGCGGGGCCTTGGCCACCGCGGGGCGCTTCTTCACCCCTGATTCCATGCGCAAACTGGTCGCATCCCATGTGCTAGACCGCGAAAAGCCCGGGGCACACGACCTGGAGCTCGAAGCCATTACCGCCACTGGCAGGCGAATTTGGTTGCATGCCATGGGCGAGTCCCGTTGGAGCGATGGGCGATTGGTCTCCAGAACTTCCGTTATCCAGAACATTGCCGATCGCAAGCAAGCCCATGCGGTCCTGCAAGACACGGAGAACCGCTGGAAGCTGGCGCTTGAAAGCACAGGCGACGGCGTTTGGGACTGGCACATCCCTACGGGGGTGGAGTTCTATTCGCGCCGCCTGCTGGAGATGTACGGCTACAGGGAGGGGGAGGTACCGAACTACGCAAGCGAGCTTGACAGCCGCACCCACCCCGATGACTTGGAACAAATGGAAGCGGACCGCCGCGCACACTTTGATGGCCGTGCTCCCACGTACTCCAACGAGCACCGCATCCAGTGCAAAGATGGCAGCTGGAAATGGGTGCTCACCCGCGGCATGGTGATCAGCCGCGACGCCCAAGGGCGGCCCTTGCGCATGATCGGCACCCATACCGACATCACCGAGCGCAAGAACACCGAAGCACTGATCCGACAGCAGGCATTTTTTGACACGCTAACCGGCTTGCCCAACCGCCGCATGTTCCGCGACCGGCTGGAGCAAGAAATCAAAAAGTGCAAGCGCGACAACCAGCAACTCGCGATTTTGTTCATTGACCTGGACCACTTCAAGGAGGTCAATGACAGCCTGGGCCACGACCACGGAGACCGCTTGCTTGTCGAAGCCGCCCGCCGCTTGCAGCAATGCGTGCGGGGTTCGGACACGGTGGCGCGCATGGGTGGCGACGAGTTCACGGTGATTCTGAGCGACATCAGCAGCCCAGAGCACCTCGAGCCTTTGCTCAACAAGATCTTGATGGCCATGAACGGCATGTTCCAGCTCGGTGTGGAGCAGGTCTTTGTCTCCGCCAGCATCGGCGTCACGCTGTACCCCTTGGACGCCACCGAGATAGAAAACCTGTTTAAAAATGCCGACCAAGCCCTGTATGTGGCAAAGGGTGAAGGCAGAAATCGCTTTAGTTTTTTCACGCCAGCGCTGCAGCAGGCCGCGCAGACCCGGGTGCGTTTGGCCAGCGATTTGCGCATCGCGCTGGCGCAGTCCCAGTTTCAGGTGGTGTTTCAGCCGATTGTGGAGCTCGCCACCGGCAACATTCACAAAGCCGAGGCCTTGATACGTTGGGACCATCCCCAGCGCGGACCGGTCAGCCCCAGCCACTTCATTCCAATTGCCGAGTCCAGCGGTCTCATCGTTGACATCGGCGAGTGGGTGTTCCAACAAGCAGCACGGCAAGTGCAGCGCTGGCGCGAACGCTTGCACCCTGACTTTCAGATCAGCATCAACCGCTCGCCCGTGCAGTTTCAGCAACACCATGCGGGCCAAGCTTCCTGGTCTATGCAACTCCATGCCATGGGCTTGCCCGGCAACTGCTTGGTGGTGGAAATCACCGAAGGCTTGCTGCTCGACAGCAGCCCCACCGTGGGCGACCGCTTGCTGGAGCTCAGCGTGGCGGGCATCCAGGTTTCGCTTGACGACTTCGGCACCGGCTACTCGTCACTTGCCTATCTGCAAAAGTTCGATATCGATTACATCAAGATTGACCAGTCCTTTGTGCGGCACCTGGTGGAAGGTTCGACCAACTTTGCGCTGTGCAAAGCCATCATCGTGATGGCCCATGAACTCGGCATGCGGGTGGTTGCCGAAGGTGTCGAAACCGCGGAACAGCGTGACCTGTTGCGCGCCGCGGGCTGCGATTTCGGGCAGGGCTACTGCTTTGCGCGTCCGATGTCAGCGGCAGAGTTCGAGGCCATGCACCAGCGCCAGCACCCACCATCGGCGCCCACCGCGCCCGGCGCTCCTTCCGAGGGCGGCACCGCATAATCTCAGCGCCCACCACTGGAGAGATTTGTGCGCTACGCCCTACCCGACCTCAACTCCCTGCCCGCCGACATCCAGGCCAAGATCCTGGAGGTACAGCAAAAGGCCGGGTTCATCCCAAATGTGTTTCTTGCCTTGGCACGTCGGCCCGCAGAGTGGCGGGCTTTTTTTGCGTACCACGACGCGCTGATGCTGCGCGAAGACTCCAGCCTGACGGCCGGTGAGCGCGAAATGATTGTGACGGCCACCAGCGCGGCCAATCATTGCCTTTACTGCGTGGTGGCCCACGGCGCGATTTTGCGCATTTACGAGAAAAAGCCCCTGGTGGCCGACCAGGTCGCCATCAACTACCGCAAGGCGGACATCACGCCCCGCCAGCGGGCCATGCTGGACTTCGCCATGAAAGTCTGCCAGGCCAGCCACACCGTGAACGAAGACGATTTTGCTGCCTTGCATGTGCACGGCTTGGACGACGAAGACATTTGGGACATCGCTGGCATCACCGCTTTTTTTGGCCTGTCCAACCGGGTTGCCAATGTCACAGGGTTGGCGCCCAACCCCGAGTTCTACAGCTTGGGCCGTACCCCCAAAGCCACGACCTGATCCTGGCCGCATCCCATGGCCATTCCCAACAGCTTCTTGCAAGACCTGATCGCCCGCGCCGACATTGTCGATGTCGTGGGTCGCTCGGTGCAACTCAAGAAGGGGGGCGCCAAC
This sequence comes from Rhodoferax sp., assembly GCA_044346035.1. Classification (GTDB taxonomy): domain Bacteria; phylum Pseudomonadota; class Gammaproteobacteria; order Burkholderiales; family Burkholderiaceae_C; genus Allorhodoferax. The sequence continues at coordinate 19,775 of JBIIZY010000007.1, forward strand.
CTGATGGGACTGTGCCCGTTCCACGGCGAAAAATCACCCTCGTTCTCTGTGAGCCCCACCAAGCAGTTCTACCACTGCTTTGGCTGCGGCAAGAACGGCAACGTAATCAGCTTCTTGATGGAACATGCGGGGATGACCTTCGTAGAGGCGGTCGAAGACCTTGCCAAAGAGTACGGCATGCAAGTGCCCCAAGACGATGTATCGCCGCAAGACCGGGCCCGCGAACAGGCGCAGCGCGAACGCCAGAACACCTTGACTTCGGTACTGCAACAAGCCAGCGACGCCTACCGCAAACACCTCAAGGACGCGCCACGCGCAGTGGCCTACCTGAAGAACCGTGGGCTTTCAGGCGAAGTGGCCAAGCGCTATGGACTGGGCTACGCGCCAGACGGCTGGCGCAGCCTGGCCAGCGTGTTTGCCCACTACGACGATGCATTGCTGGTAGACAGCGGGCTGGTCATCAGCAACACCGGGGATGAAGGCGGCGAAGAAAAACGCTACGACCGCTTTCGCGACCGGATCATGTTTCCGATTCGCAACATCAAAGGCGAGTGCATCGGATTTGGTGGCCGGGTACTGGGCGATGAGAAACCCAAGTACCTCAACTCACCAGAAACGCCGGTCTTTAGCAAAGGCCGCGAGCTCTACGGCCTGTTTGAGGCGCGCAGCACCCTGCGTGAGTTTGGCTATGTGCTGGTAACCGAGGGCTATATGGACGTGGTGGCGCTGGCGCAGTTGGGCTTCCCTAACTGCGTTGCGACCTTGGGTACAGCCTGCACGCCAGACCACGTGATGAAGCTTTTCCGGTTCACCGACGCCGTGGTGTTTGGCTTTGACGGTGATGCAGCGGGACGGCGCGCAGCGCGCAAGGCGCTGGACGTTGCACTGCCCTTCGCCAGTGATGTACGTAGCATCAAGTTCCTGTTCTTGCCGCCCGAGCACGACCCCGACAGCTTCATTCGCGCCCACGGTGCCGAGGCGTTTGCCAAGTACGTGGCCGACGCAGTGCCACTGAGCCGGTTCTTGGTCGAGTCCGCGGGCGAAGCCTGCGACTTGCTTACCGCAGAAGGTAGAGCGCACCTGGCAAGCAACGCCAAGTCCATGTGGATGCAACTGCCCGAAGGCGCACTCAAACTACAGCTGCTGGCAGAAATTGCCGAGCAGGTGCAACTCTCCGCAGCAGAGTTGTCGGCCCTGTGGATGCCGGCCTCCGGCGGCGCGCGCACCAACGGTGCAACGCGTGGCGGCCACGCTGCCGGCCGGTTCGGCGCTGGTGGCAGCTACGCCCAAGACCGCAACAGTTTTGCATCGGGCAGTGTGCGCATGCGCGCTGGCGCAAGACTGGCCCCCGCAAGCCGTGCCGACCATGCGGTTCGAATCCTCCTGGGCAACTCGGCGCTGTGGGACAGGCTAACGCATGAGGACCACAGTCTCCTGTGCGGACTGCCCGAACCCCACGGGCCGCTACTGTCCTGGCTTGACAGCCAGTTGCATGAACACGGGCCCTTGGTGTGGGACGCCTTGCAAAGCGAATTGCAGGGCCACGCGTTGCAAGCGGCCGCAGTGCGGCTGATGGCAGAGGGCCCGGTGACTGGCGCTGAAGGCCACGAGTCCGCCCAAGAGCTGCGCGATTTGCTCAACCGTATGGTGATTGACCAGCTCAAAGTGCAAGAGACCGAGGCCATTGCTGCAGCCAACACAGACCCGCAAGCCCTGCAGCGTTACCGCACACTGCGTGACCGACGCCTCCAACTCGTCAAAGCACAATCGGAAGGTATAATCCAAGGCTGACTCGCGCAAGAGCGACAGCAGCACCTCCGGGCCAGGCCACGCACCGACAACATGTCGCACCGGCCACCCTTCCGCAAGGACTGCACACCAAATGTTCGCCCACCCATCTTGCCGTCAGGAAAAGTAGATTTTTCCGTGGTCTGAACAGCCCCACCGTGGCGCTGTACCGGCCGCAAGCCCACACGCAGTGTTCATTTTTTCGTCCTGAGGTTTTCGCATGCCCGCCACCAAGACCACCAAGTCCAGCCCCAAGCCCAGTGCTGCCAAAACCACCAAGAAACCCGCGCCCGCCGCCGCTCCTGAACCCAAAGCCAAGGTAAGCGCGGCCAAAGCCAAGGCGGCCGCTGCCGCTGCAGAAGCCGTTGAAAAAAAGAAACCGGCGCGCCCGGCAAAGGCGCTTGCCGCAGAGTCCAGTGCCCCACCGCAAACCGGCGCCAAGCGCGGCCGCAAGCCCAAGGCGGCCGAAGCGCCACCGGCTGACGAGGAAGACCTGTCGGACATTGAAGCCGACTTGGTGGGTGAACCCGAAGCCACCTCCAGCGACGAGAAGGTCAAGCCACTGCGCATGAAGATCAGCAAGGCCAAAGAGCGGGCCTTGATGAAAGAGTTTGGCCTGGACGAGACGGTTCTTTCCGAAGAGGACATGGCCAAACGCCGGGCGCGACTCAAGGCGCTCATCACCCTGGGCAAAACCCGCGGCTACTTGACCCACGGAGAAATCTCCGACCACTTGCCCGACAAGCTGGTGGACGCAGAAACCCTCGAAGTAGTGATCTCCATGCTCAACGACATGGGCGTGGCGGTGTACGAGCAAACCCCGGATGCGGAGACGCTGCTGCTTAACAACAACGTCTCCACCGCCGCCACGGTGGAAGAGGCCGAGGAAGAGGCCGAGGCAGCCCTGTCTACGGTGGACAGCGAGTTCGGCCGTACCACCGACCCAGTGCGCATGTACATGCGCGAGATGGGCACGGTGGAACTGCTAACGCGCGAAGGCGAAATCGAGATTGCCAAACGTATCGAAGGCGGGCTGATGGCGATGATGGAAGCCATCAGCGCCTCGCCTGCAACCATTGCTGAAATCTTGCGCCTGGGTGAGGAAATTCGCGAAGACAAGGTGGTCATCACCACCATCGTGGACGGTTTTTCCAACCCCAACGAGGCCGACGACTACGTAGCCGAGGAGGACTTTGACGAGTTCGACGAAGCCGACGACGACGACGGCAAAGGCGGCTCCAAAGCGCTAACCAAAAAACTCGAAGAACTGAAAAAGCAGGCCCTTGAGCGCTTTGATCGCATGCGCGAGCTGTTCGAAAAGGTTCACAAAATCTACGACAAAGAGGGCTACGGCACACCCGCCTACGTCAAGGCGCAAAAGGCCTTGAGCGAAGAGCTCATGACCATTCGCTTCACCGCCAAGGCCATTGAAAAGCTGTGTGACATGGTGCGCGCCCAAGTCGATGATGTGCGCAAAAAGGAGCGCGAATTGCGCCGCATCATCGTGGACAAATGCGGCTACCCGCAGGAAAGCTTTATTGCCGACTTCAGCGGACGTGACAAAAATGGCAACAAGGTGCCTAGCCAGTTACTCAACCTCCAGTGGATTGAAAAGCAGGCCGCCAGCGGCAAGCCTTGGAGCGCCATCATGGCGCGCAACATTCCGCCCGTGCAGGACTTGCAGCAAAAGCTCACCGACTTGCAGGCGCGGGTGGTGGTGCCACTGGACCAGCTCAAAGACATCAACAAGCGCATGAACGAGGGCGAGTCCTCCAGCCGCGCGGCCAAGAAGGAAATGATCGAGGCCAACTTGCGGCTGGTCATTTCGATTGCCAAGAAGTACACCAACCGCGGCCTGCAGTTCCTCGACCTCATCCAAGAGGGCAACATTGGCCTGATGAAGGCAGTCGACAAGTTCGAGTACCGCCGGGGCTACAAGTTTTCGACCTACGCGACTTGGTGGATTCGCCAGGCCATCACCCGCTCCATTGCCGACCAGGCACGCACCATCCGCATTCCGGTGCACATGATCGAAACCATCAACAAGATGAACCGCATCAGCAGGCAGCATCTGCAAGAGTTCGGTTTTGAGCCCGACGCGTCGGTGCTGGCCGAGCGCATGGAAATTCCCGAAGACAAGATTCGCAAGATCATGAAGATCGCCAAGGAGCCTATCTCCATGGAAACACCCATCGGAGACGACGACGACAGCCATCTGGGCGACTTCATCGAGGACAGCGCCAACACCGCGCCCATGGAAGCGGCGATGCAAGCCGGTCTGCGCGATGTGGTCAAAGACATCCTAGACAGCCTGACCCCGCGCGAAGCCAAGGTATTGCGCATGCGCTTTGGCATCGAGATGACCAGCGACCACACGCTTGAAGAGGTGGGCAAGCAGTTTGATGTAACCCGTGAGCGCATCCGCCAAATCGAGGCCAAGGCGCTTCGCAAGCTCAAGCACCCCAGCCGTTCGGACAAACTGCGCAGCTTTACCGACACGTTGTAATCTGCACACGGGGCGCACCCAGCCAACCCGCGTGGAAGGCGGCGTGCGCCGCGCGGTGTGCAAGAGACAAGAGGCTCCTTTGGAAAACTGCTTTGTGCTGCTCGACGACTGCCACGCAACGCAGTCCAACCCAAGCAGCAGGCTTTACACGGGCTATGTAAAGCAACACTTTTGCACCGACCCAGCCACGCTAGACGCCTTTTGGGCGGCGGTCGAGGCAGACCAGGCGCAAGGTCTGCATGCGGCGGTGTTGGTGGACTATGAGTGGGGCGCCAAACTTCAGCGCGCGGGCACACGCGGCCTGGCTGCGAACGATGCCAGCGCCCTGCGGGTTTTGCTGTTTTCCCAGTGCGCGCACCTGCCGTCGGCGGCGGTGGACCGTTGGTTGGCGGATCAAGACGGCTGCCCGGCACCGAGTTGCGCCGGTGTCGCCGACTGGGTACCGAGCGTTACCCAGACCGAGTTCGAAGCTGGCGTCGCGAAGATTCTTGATTTGATCCGTGCCGGTGAAACCTACCAAGTGAATTACACCTACCGGATGCATGGCGCACAGTACGGCAGCCCGTTCGGTCTGTACCGGCGCTTGCGCTCGCTGCAACCCGTTGCGTTTGGTGCCTTGGTTGCGATGCCGAAGGTGCCTGGTGCAGCAGACGGCGGGCCCCATTGGGTGCTGTCGTGTTCGCCCGAACTGTTTGTGCGCAACACACAAGGCCACCTCAGCACCCGCCCTATGAAGGGCACCGCAGCGCGCGCCACCACCGCGCCTGCCGACGCACAGCGCAGCCACTGGCTCGGCACGGATCCTAAGAACCGGGCTGAGAACGTGATGATCGTGGATCTGCTGCGCAATGACCTGGGCCGCATTTCGACCACCGGCTCGGTGCGGGTGCCGCGCCTGTTCACGGTCGAGACCTACGCCACAGTGCACCAAATGACCTCCACCGTGGAGTCAGAACTGCGTCCTGGGCTGCGGTTTCCCGATGTGCTGCGGGCGCTGTTTCCATGCGGCTCCATCACCGGTACGCCCAAGATCCACACCATGGACTGGATTGCCGCGCTGGAGTCAACCCCCCGTGGACTGTATTGCGGTGCCATCGGCTGGGTGGACGCCCCGACAGCAGGTGCGCACTGTGGTGATTTTTGCCTCTCCGTGGCAATCCGCACGCTGACCCTTGGCGGGCCGCAAGACGACGGCAAGCGTCGCGCAAACTTGGGAGTTGGCGGTGGAATTGTGTTGGACTCTGATCAGCGCAGCGAGTTCGAGGAGACACGGGTGAAAGCGCGCTTCCTGACGCAGATTGACCCTGGCTTCACCCTGTTTGAGACACTTTTGCTGCACAAAGGAAGGCTGCGCAATCTCGCACTGCACCAAGCCCGCATGGCAGCCAGCGCCCGTGCACTGGGGTTTCACTTTGCGCCAGCCGAGTTTGTGCAGCAACTCGCGGTGCACATCGGTATGCTGAATTCGCACACCGACTACCGCATTCGGCTTGATGTGGCGCATGACGGCAGCCTGCGCATTGCGCACTCCGTGCTCGATCCACTGCCAAATGGGCCGGTGCGGCTGGTGTGGGCGCAGCACCCGGTGGAACCGGCGGAGCGTGCGCTGTTGCAGCACAAAACGTCCCTGCGCAGCAGCTACGACCGCGCCATCGCGGACGCGTCAACGCAAGGTGCCTTTGATGCCGTGTTTGTGAACGCCGCCGGGGAAGTCACCGAAGGCGCGCGCACCAGCATGTTCATCAAGTTGGACGGACGCTGGTGGACTGCTCCGCTTGCGTCTGGCGTGCTGCCAGGTGTGATGCGCCAGCGGGTGTTACGCCGATTCCCGACGGTTGGGCAGAAGGCTCTGGGCCTAGCGGACGTGGCGCGTGCCGAGCGAATCGTCGTCTGCAACGCCCTGCGGGGGCTGCTGCGGGCGCATCCGCTGGCGCTACCAGAGTCCCCAGCGCGTTTAGCCAGCCAAGCGTGAAGGCTTGGCCGAGCGCTCTTGCACAAACGCGAAAGCAAAGGCCAACACTTTTTGCATCGAGTCCTCGATGACTTGGCGCTCCTGCTCGGTGAGATAAAACATCATGTCCACATCGTGGCGCACGTAGCGCACGGGAAGGCGATTGAGCGCCAGACAAGCCACATCGGCCAACATGTCGGCGGTGAACCCGTGGTACTGCGGCCCCTGCGACCAGCGAGCAACCTCCTCGAACACCAGCCGTTCGTAGTAGTTGTGAACTTGGTCAAAGTTGTATTCCATGAAGATCTCCGCAGTGTGCTTGGTTTCGTGCGGCCACCTTATCATCGGATCGGGCACCTGACAAGGTTTGCCCCAAGGCTGCACGTGCGGCCCACACCAAAAACGCAACCAGGCCTGCGGCATAATCCGCGCTGTTTTGCGTTCCGGGGCATGTGCCCTGCCCTGGTACTGCGGCACCAGCCCCCACACTTCCAGCTCACTCCAGATTCACCCACTATGCACACCACTGCCAGCGGCCTTCAATACCTAGACACTTCCGAGGGCACTGGCGCGGTTGCCACCCCCGGCCAGGATGTGACGGTGCACTACACCGGCTGGCTGTACAACCAAGGGGTTCAAGGCGCGAAGTTTGACTCGAGCAAAGACCGCAACGACCCTTTCGTATTCAACCTCGGCGCAGGCATGGTGATTCGTGGCTGGGACGAGGGTGTGGCCGGCATGAAAGTCGGTGGCACGCGTACCCTGCTTATCCCCGCGGACTTGGGCTATGGTGCGCGTGGTGCAGGTGGCGTCATTCCTCCCAACGCCACCCTCAAGTTTGAAGTGGAATTGCTGGGCGTTGCCGACTAAGGCGTCCAACCAAAATGTGGCGGCTTGGCACCCACATGGCCCCCGTGGGCGCCCCTTGAATTCTGGCTTCCGGGCTCCAGATGCCCACCATCCGATTAACCGCCACCGCTGCGTATGACCGAACCCACCCCCCAACATCCCCAAGAGACAAGCGCCTCAAGCGCCCCCAGCGCCCAAGAACTTGCCGCCGCCATGGCCATGCACGAAGCAGACGCGCTGGCCAAGGTCCAAGCCGAGTTGGCCACCCTGCAAGCCAAAAGCGCCGAACTGGCAGACCAGTACCTGCGGGCCAAGGCGGATGTGGAAAATGCACGCCGTCGCGCCGAGGACGAAATTTCCAAAGCCCGCAAGTTTGCACTGGAAAGCTTTGCCGAAAGCCTGCTTCCTGTGGCGGACAGCCTAGAGGCGGGCCTGGTCGTAAAGGACGCCACCGCAGAGCAAATTCGCGAGGGTGCGCAAGCCACCTTGCGCCAGTTGATCGCCGCATTGGAGCGAAACAAAGTCATCGCCATCGCACCCGCACCGGGCACCAAGTTCGACCCGCGTCTGCACCAGGCTATCAGCGTGGTCCCCTCGGACCTTGAAGCCAACACCGTCGTAGGCGTGCTGCAAAAAGGCTATTCGATTGCCGACCGTACCTTGCGACCAGCGCTGGTCACGGTCGCAGCACCCAAGTAGCCACATACCGTCGCTTGTGGGTTGGTTACCGCGCCCTGCGCAGCCAAATGCAGCTTGAAACACGCTAAACCGCCCACACATCTCATTCATCTGAATTCAATAAATGCAGGAGTACCCCATGGGAAGAATCATCGGAATTGACCTAGGCACCACCAACAGCTGCGTCGCCATCATGGAGGGCAACACCGCCAAAGTGATAGAAAACGCCGAGGGCGCACGCACTACGCCGTCCATCATTGCCTACCAAGAAGACGGCGAGGTGCTGGTGGGTGCCTCGGCCAAGCGCCAGTCGGTGACCAACCCCAAGAACACGCTGTACGCGGTCAAGCGACTGATTGGTCGCAAGTTCTCCGAGAAAGAAGTTCAAAAGGACATCGACCTGATGCCTTACACCATCGCCGCAGCCGACAACGGCGACGCCTGGGTGGAGGTGCGCGGCAACCGCATGGCACCCCAGCAAGTCAGCGCCGACGTGCTGCGCAAGATGAAGAAGACCGCAGAGGACTACCTGGGCGAAACCGTTACCGAAGCGGTGATTACCGTGCCCGCGTACTTCAATGACGCCCAACGACAAGCCACCAAAGACGCTGGCCGCATTGCCGGTTTGGATGTCAAACGCATCATCAACGAGCCGACCGCCGCAGCGCTGGCCTTTGGCCTGGACAAGACTGAAAAAGGCGATCGCAAAATTGCGGTCTACGACTTGGGTGGTGGCACGTTTGATGTGTCCATCATTGAAATCGCCGATGTGGATGGCGAAAAACAGTTCGAGGTGCTGTCGACCAACGGAGACACCTTTTTGGGCGGCGAAGATTTCGACCAGCGCATCATCGACTTCATCATTGCTGAGTTCAAGAAGGAACAAGGCGTCGACCTGGGCAAAGACGTGTTGGCGCTGCAGCGCCTGAAGGAAGCCGCTGAAAAGGCCAAAATTGAGCTCTCCAGCAGCTCGCAGACCGATGTCAACTTGCCCTACATCACTGCCGATGCAACCGGCCCCAAGCACCTGAACATCAAGCTCACCCGCGCCAAGCTGGAAAGCCTGGTCGAGGAGCTGATCGAACGCACCATCGCGCCCTGCCGCACGGCCATCAAGGATGCGGGTGTTGCAGTAGCCGACATTCACGACGTGATTCTGGTGGGCGGCATGACCCGCATGCCCAAGGTGCAAGAAAAGGTCAAGGAACTGTTTGGCCGTGAGCCCCGCAAAGATGTCAACCCCGATGAGGCTGTGGCCGTCGGTGCGGCCATCCAAGGGCAAGTGCTTTCTGGCGACCGCAAGGACGTGCTGCTGCTGGACGTGACCCCGCTGTCGCTGGGCATCGAAACGCTGGGTGGTGTGATGACCAAGATGATCACCAAGAACACCACCATCCCCACCAAGTTTGCGCAAACCTTTTCCACGGCCGACGACAACCAGCCCGCAGTCACGATCAAAGTGTTCCAAGGTGAGCGCGAGATTGCCAGTGCCAACAAAATGCTCGGCGAATTCAACCTCGAAGGCATTCCTCCTGCCGCGCGGGGCACGCCGCAAATCGAAGTTTCTTTTGACATCGATGCCAACGGCATCTTGCATGTGGGCGCCAAGGACAAGGGCACCGGCAAAGAAAACAAAATCACCATCAAGGCCAACTCGGGTCTTTCAGAAGCCGAGATCCAGCAGATGGTGAAGGACGCCGAACTCAATGCGGCAGATGACAAACGCAAGCTAGAGCTGGTGCAGGCCAAGAACGAAGCCGACGCCAATATCCACAGTGTCAAGAAGAGCCTGGGCGAATACGGCGACAAGCTCGACGCTGGCGAAAAGGAAAAAATCGAAGCCGCAATCAAAGACCTCGAAGGCGCCCTCAAGAGCGAGGACAAAGCGAGCATTCAGGAAAAAAGCACGGCGCTGATGGCAGCAAGCCAGAAGCTGGGCGAGAAGATGTATGCCGACATGCAGGCCAAGCAGGCTGCCGAAGCTGGCACGCAAGATGCTGGTACCGAGCAGGCAACGCAGTCGTCCAAGCCCAACGATGACAACGTCGTGGACGCCGAGGTCAAGGAAGTTAAAAAAGGCTGATCAGGCTCATGGCGAGGCTCGCCAAAGCGCGCCGCGTTGAACACCTTGGGTGGCTCAACGCGGCTTTTGTGTTGTAAATGGGCGCGAGTGAAACATGGCGAAACGAGACTATTACGAGATTCTGGGCGTCGCCAAAAACGCCTCGGAAGAAGACATCAAAAAGGCCTACCGCAAGCTGGCCATGAAGCACCACCCGGACCGCAACCAGGGCGACGCGTCCAAGGTCGCCGAGGAACGCTTCAAAGAGGCCAAAGAAGCCTACGAAATGCTGTCGGACTCACAAAAGCGCGCTGCCTATGACCAGTATGGCCATGCCGGCGTAGACCCCAACCGGGGCGCAGGCGGCGGCGGTGAGGGTTACGGTGGTTTTGCCGAGGCATTTGGCGACATCTTTGGCGATATGTTCGGCCAGCAGCGCGGGCGCGCCGGCGGGCGCCAGGTCTACCGCGGCAGCGACCTGAGCTATGCCATGGAAATCACCCTAGAAGATGCGGCGCGCGGCAAGGACGCCCAGATACGCATCCCCAGTTGGGACAGCTGCGAGGTGTGCAAAGGCAGCGGCGCCAAGCCCGGAACCCAGGTGAAAACCTGCGGTACCTGCAACGGGGCGGGCTCCGTCCAAATGCGCCAGGGCTTTTTCAGCGTGCAGCAAACCTGCCCCACCTGCCGAGGCGTCGGCAAAGTGATTCCAGAACCCTGCACTGCCTGCCAAGGCCAGGGCAAGGTCAAGCGCCAAAAAACGCTCGAAGTGAAGATTCCCGCTGGAATCGATGGCGGCATGCGCATCCGCAGTGCGGGCAACGGCGAACCTGGAACCAACGGCGGACCGCCGGGCGACCTTTACATCGAAATCCGGCTCAAGAAGCACGACATCTTTGAGCGCGATGGCGATGACATCCACTGCTCGGTCCCTATCAGCATGATCACCGCAACATTGGGCGGAGAAATCGATGTACCCACGTTGGCGGGCAAGGCGGCGATTGACATTCCGGAGGGCACCCAAACCGGCAAGCAGTTTCGGCTGCGCGGCAAAGGTATCAAGGGCGTGCGCGCCAGTTACCCCGGAGACTTGTATTGCCATATCGTCGTGGAAACGCCGGTCAAGCTCAGCGAGCACCAGCGCAAACTGCTGCGCGAACTCGACGAGTCGTTCAAACGCGGCGGCAGCAAACACTCCCCGTCGGGTGACAGCTGGACGGACCGGCTGCGGAGTTTCTTTAGCTGACTCGCAACGCAAGGCCAGGGCGCGCATCTGCGGGTAAGCGATCTGTCCATCTTTGGGAGACCACGCACACGATGGACGGGTTTCTAACCGCAGCGTTCTACAAGTTTGTAGACCTGCCCGATTACAAACAGCTGCGCGAACCGGTGCTTGCCGCGTGTGAAAGTCGGGGCGTGAAGGGTTTGGTCCTGCTTGCCCCGGAAGGTATCAATGGCACCATCGCAGGCCAATCTGAGGAGGTGCATGCGGTACTTGCGCACCTGCGCAGCTACGACCGCCTGGCTGACTTGCAGCACAAGGAATCTGTTTCCCAGCGGGCACCCTTTCACCGGATGAAGGTACGGCTCAAGAAAGAGATCGTGACCATGCAGGTACCCGGCCTTAGCCCCAGCCGCATGTCCGGAACCTACGTCAAGCCCGAGGCGTGGAACACGCTGATTTCTGATCCTGACGTGGTGCTCATCGACACCCGCAACCACTACGAGGTGGAGCTCGGCACGTTTGCCGGCGCCATCAACCCGCACATCCAGACTTTCTCCGACCTTCCAGCCTGGATCGCGCGCTGGCAAGCGCAGCGGCACTCCGACACCATGGGCCGTGAAAAGCAGCCCAAGGTGGCCATGTTTTGCACGGGCGGTATTCGGTGCGAAAAGTCCACTGCCTACCTGCGCAGCCTAGGCTACGAGTCGGTGTACCACTTGGAGGGCGGCATTCTGAAATACCTGGAGCAGGTTCCGGCGGAACAAAGCCTGTGGCAAGGCGCGTGCTTCGTGTTCGACGAGCGGGTGTCTGTAGAACACGGCTTGCTACCAGGCCCGCACCAGCTGTGCCGGGCCTGCCGCCAACCCTTGCCAGCGGGTGCGCAAAGCTCGCCCTACTTTGAGGCTGGCGTCAGCTGCCCGCGCTGTTACGCCACGACCAGCGATGCGCAGAAAAACGGCGCACGCGAGCGGCAACGGCAATGGGAACTTGGCAAAGCGCGCTAGAGGATGCGCGCCTTGGCGGCTGCGAACTCGCGCTTGAGTTGGGCGATGTAGTCGGCGGCCGGTTGCACTTTGCTTACCGCGCCAATGCCCTGGCCGCAGCCCCAGATGTCTTTCCACGCCTTGGTCTTGTCGCCGGCAAAGTTCATTGCGCTGGGGTCGCTCACTGGCAGGTTGTCGGGGTCCATGCCGGCATTGCGGATGCTCGGCGCGAGGTAGTTGCCGTGCACGCCGGTGAACAGGTTGCTGTAGACGATGTCGTCGGAGTCGCTCGCAACAATGCATTCTTTGTAAGCTGGGGCAGCGCGGGCCTCGTCGGTGGCAATAAAGGCCGAGCCGATGTAGGCAAAGTCGGCGCCCATGGCCAGCGCCGCCAGCACCGCATCACCGGTGGCAATGGAGCCGCTCAAGGCTAGTGGGCCATCAAACCATTGGCGAATTTCCTGCACCAGGGCAAATGGACTCTTCACGCCCGCATGGCCGCCTGCACCTGCGGCTACCGCAATTAGGCCATCGGCGCCCTTCTCGATGGCTTTGTGGGCATGCTTGTTGTTGATGATGTCGTGCAGCACCACGCCACCGTAGCTGTGGGCGGCGGCGTTGATGTCTTCGCGCGCGCCCAACGAGGTGATGATGATGGGCACCTTGTACTTCACGCAAAGCTCCATGTCGTGCTGCAAGCGCTCGTTGCTCTTGTGCACGATCTGGTTGACCGCAAACGGCGCCGCGGGCGATTCGGGATGGGCCGCATTGTGGGCGGCCAAGGCCTCGGTGATTTCAATCAACCACTCCTCCAACTGCTCCGCCGGGCGGGCATTGAGCGCGGGCATGGAACCCACAACGCCAGCGATGCACTGTGCAATCACGAGCTTGGGGTTGCTGATGATGAACAGTGGCGAGCCGATCACCGGGAACGGCAGGTTGGCCAAATGTGCGGGGAGTTTCGACATGCAGGCTCCAGAGGTTGTAGAAGTGGTTGGGGTCAGCAATCGGGTCAGAATGCGCTGGGTGCCAGCGCAGTGACGCTGTCCGCGCCCTCGATGATGCTGTCGCGCAAACCGGGCACCTTGCTCAAAACATGGTCTGCGTAAAAGCGCGCAGTGTGTACCTTGGCCTGCATGAATGCGGCATCGTGGCCCGCGTCGATTTGGGCCTGGGCGGCCAACAAACCGCGTGCCATCTGCCAGCCAGCCATCAAATTGCCCGCCAGCATGAGGTAGGGCACGCTGCCAGAAAACACAGCGTTCGGACTGGCCTTGGTGTTGCCAGCCACAAAGCCGACAACATCCAAGAAAGCTTCCCTGGCTGCCTTGAGGCGGCGCAGCATGGCCAACGCATGCGGTGTGCCACTGGCAGCCAAGGCCGCTTCGGTGGCTTCGATCTGCGAGGCGATACCGCGCGCGGTCTGGCCACCATCACGCACGGTCTTGCGGCCCACCAAGTCGTTGGCCTGGATGGCGGTGGTGCCCTCGTAAATGGTCAAAATTTTGGCGTCACGGTAGTACTGTGCTACACCGGTCTCTTCGATGAAACCCATGCCACCGTGCACCTGCACGGCCATGGAAGTGACCTCCAGGCTCATCTCGGTACTGAAGCCCTTGACCAGTGGCACCATGAACTCGTAGAACGCTTGGTTGACCTTGCGCAACTCGGCATCGGGGTGGTGGTGCGCGGCGTCAAACGCACTGGCAGCGACACTGGCCATGGCGCGGCAGCCTTCGGTGTAGGCGCGCATGGTCATCAGCATGCGGCGTACATCGGGGTGGTGAATGATGGGCGCACTGCCTGCCATGGAGCCGTCCACCGGACGGCTTTGCACACGGTCTTTGGCGAACTGCACTGCCTTTTGGTAAGCGCGCTCGGCAATTGCAATGCCCTGCACGCCCACGGCATAGCGGGCCGCATTCATCATGATGAACATGTACTCCAGGCCCCGGTTCTCCTGACCTACCAAGTAACCCACCGCGCCTGCGCCCTGCTGGTCGGCAACACTGCCAACCAAACCGTCGCCATACTGCAACACAGCGGTGGGGCTGGCCTTGATGCCCATCTTGTGCTCGATGCTCACGCACTGCACGTCGTTGCGGGCACCGACAGAACCGTCGGCTTTGACCAGAAACTTGGGCACCACGAACAGCGAGATTCCCTTGACGCCCTCGGGCGCGCCCTGGACCCGCGCCAGCACCAGATGGACGATGTTCTCGGCCATGTCGTGCTCGCCCCAGGTGATGTAAATCTTGGTGCCAAACACCTTGTACGTGCCATCCGCTTGTGGCTCAGCCCGGGTTCGCACCAACGCCAAGTCGCTGCCAGCCTGCGGCTCGGTCAAGTTCATGGTGCCGGTCCATTGGCCGCTCACCAGCTTTTCCAGGTACTCCGACTTGAGCGAGTCCGACCCGGCAGTCAACAAGGCTTCAATGGCGCCGTCACTGAGCAAAGGACACAAAGCAAAACTAAGGTTGGCGCTGTTGACCATCTCGATGCAGGCAGCGCCAATGGTCTTGGGCAAGCCCTGTCCGCCAAAATCTGCCGGGTGCTGCAGACCCTGCCAGCCTCCATCCACAAACTGCTTGAACGCTTGTTTGAAACCGGGGGTGGCGGTGACCACGCCGTCTTTCCAGCTAGACGGATTTTTGTCGCCCTCCCAGTTCAGCGGTGACAACACATCTTGGCTGAACTTGGCGCATTCTTCCAGCACGGCTTGGGCTGTATCCAACCCTGCATCTTCAAACCCCGGAATCTGCGCGATCTGGTCCAACTGCGCGATGTGCGCCATGTTGAACAGCATGTCTTTGACGGGTGCGGTGTAACTCATGGGGTCTCCTGTCTGCTTGAAAAAAAGGGCACCGTTGCGGATGCCCTTCTTGAAGATGGTCTGGGCCTACAACGCCGCCACCAAAGCCGGCACCGCGGTAAACAAGTCCGCCTCCAGCCCGTAATCCGCCACGCTGAAGATCGGGGCCTCGCCATCTTTGTTGATGGCCACAATCACCTTGCTGTCCTTCATGCCCGCCAGGTGCTGGATGGCACCGCTGATGCCGCAGGCCACGTACAGCTGGGGGGCGACGATCTTGCCGGTCTGGCCCACTTGCCAGTCGTTGGGCGCGTAGCCCGCATCCACCGCCGCACGGCTCGCACCCATGGCTGCACCGAGCTTGTCGGCCAGCGGCGTCATCACTTCCATGAACTTCTCATTCGAGCCCAGCGCCCGTCCGCCCGAGACGATGATCTTGGCCGCAGTGAGTTCGGGGCGGTCCATCTTGGCGATCTCGCTGCGCA
>JBIIZY010000252.1:0-2841 GCA_044346035.1 Rhodoferax sp.
CTGGCGCAGAGCTACCTCGCGCGCTTGGGTGACGACACCCGGTTTGGCGCTGCGTTTCAACCTTGCATCGCAGCGCTGCACGCGCATGTAGACGATGCCGCAATCAAGGTGGGCCGGTTGGGCTGAGTTGCCGATTGAGCGCAAGCGCGTTGTTGAGCGGGTCGCTTCCACACCCGGGACCACCAAGCACCTCTCAATCCCACTGGCCTGTCTTGGCATGCAAGAGCAGGCAAAGGCCCAGCAGTACCGCCGCTCCCAGATCGATCCACATTACTTTGGCAATTGGTGCACCGTGCGTTTGCAGTGCGGCGATCAACACAAAGCCCAGCATGCTCACCAGCGCAGCAGTGCCCACTGCCGTGCGCCAGCTTGGATGCAACACGGCAGCAAAGCAAGCTGCAGCAAGCAAGCCGAAGAGCAGGGCTCGGTGCTGCATCAGAATGGTCAGGTCGTTACCCTGCCCGAGGGCTACGCCGTAGCCGCGCTCCAGCGCCGACCGGCCCAACAGGCCCACCAGTGGAACCAGGTGGATCAGTCCGGCCACCGCAAAGCCTAGGCGGATCAGCCATTCGTTCAGGACGGGGCTCATGCTTTTTCCTTTGCCGAGATGAAGTAGAGCAAGGGGCCAAACGAGCCCACCAAGAGCGAGAGCGCTGCCCAAGGCCAGAAGCGCCGTCCGGTGGCATCGGCGTCGCGCTTGATGAAGACCAGCAGCAACACCATGGTGATGACCAGGTCCAAAAAGATTTGCCAACCCGCGGCATGGCGCAGGTGGACCAGCAGCAGTTCCTGCACGCTACCGACTTGGTAGAGCGCAAACGCGGTCTGTGCGCCAAAGGCGATCAGCACCACAAGCAAAAGCGATTTATGCATACGTTTCCTTTCAAAGTGCGGCGAGTTTGCACAGCGCTTTGCAGCTGCGCAATTACGTCGCAGGTAATTGCGCAGCGTGCGCGCTGTGGTGCAATACCGCCATGCAAACGGCCAGCACCCACCTGCGCGAGACCTTGCAGTCCGCCCGCAAGTCCAGACGTATTAGCCAGCTGGAGTTGGCCCTGCGTGTAGGCGTGTCGCAGCGGCATGTGAGTTTTGTCGAGAGCGGACGCGCACAACCCAGCCGCCAGTTGCTGGTGGCCTGGTTGCAAGCACTGCAAGCGCCGCTGGCGCTGCGCAATGCAGCGCTGCAGCAGGCGGGTTATGCGCCGGTGTACCGTGACAGCGGCTTGTCGGATACCGTGTTGGCGCCAGCACGCGACGCGCTAAGCCGCCTGCTGGCTGCACACGATCCGCAGCCCGCGATGGTGATGGACGCCGCCTGGAACGTGCTGCAAATGAACCGGGGCGCGCGCTGGCTTGCCAACACCCTGATGCCGTGGACCACCCAGCTGCCAAACGACCAGCCCATCAACATGCTCGACGCCATGCTGCACCCCGAAGGCATGACGCGGCACATCACCAACCTGGAGGAGGTGGGGCCCGCGCTGCTTGCGCATTTGCGCGACGACGCCGTTGCTTTGCCGGAGTTGCAGCCGCGCGTTGAAAGGCTGGCGGCGCAGTTCCAGCAGCGTGTGGGCAAGCGGCCCCTGGCCAGCATGCCGCGGCACCTGGCTCCGGTGCTGACCACACGCTTTGACACAGAACACGGAGCCTTGTCGGTGTTCAGCATGTTCTCTACCTTTGGCACGCCGCAAGACATTACCTTGGCTTCGCTGCGGGTGGAACATGTCTTCGCCGCTGACGAGGCTACCCGCGCGGTGTTTGCAGCGCAGGTCGGCTAGGTCCGGCGCACTGCGCAGGGCTGCGCTCAGCAACAGCACCAGCACCAGCATCAGCTCCAGCTCCAGCTCCAGCTCCAGCTCCAGCTCCAGCTCCAGCTCCAGCTCCAGCTCCAGCTCCAGCTCCAGCTCCAGCAGCAGCAGCAGCAGCAGCACGACCAGGCGGGCATACGCCACTCGGCGTATTTCGGTTTGTGACCCGGCTACCTAGGATGCAGTTGTCTGTGGATGCGCCCATCAGGGGTGCGTCGGCAGCGAAACCTTTACCACCGCGTCCTGCGAAACCCTCACTTGGAGAAGCCAACATGCAAGCCGTCAATTCACGCCGATTCACCCTCAAGGCGCTCACTGCCGCCATCGCCCTGGGGTCATTGACCGCAGTGCCCGCGCTTGCCGCAGACACCATCAAGGTCGGCATCTTGCACAGCCTCTCGGGCACCATGGCGATTTCCGAGACGGTACTTAAAGACACCGTGTTGATGGCCATTGACGAGATCAACGCCAAAGGCGGCGTGATGGGCAAGAAGCTCGAACCCGTGGTGGTGGACCCGGCTTCCAACTGGCCGCTGTTTGCCGAGAAGACCAAGCAGCTCTTGGGCCAAGACAAGGTGGCCGTGATTTTTGGTTGCTGGACATCGGTGTCGCGCAAGTCGGTGTTGCCCGTGGTCGAGGAAATGAACGGCCTCTTGTTCTACCCTGTGCAGTACGAAGGTGAAGAGCTGTCCAAAAACGTGTTCTACACCGGCGCTGCGCCCAACCAGCAGGCCATTCCTGCGGTGGACTACCTGATGAGCAAAGATGGTGGCGGCGCCAAGCGCTGGGTGCTCTTGGGCACCGACTATGTGTACCCCCGCACCACCAACAAAATTCTGCGCGCCTACCTCAAGAGCAAGGGCGTGGCCGAGAAAGACATCGACGAGAAGTACACCCCGTTTGGCCACTCGGACTACCAGACCATCGTGGCCGACATCAAGAAGTTTTCTGCCGGTGGCAAGACCGCCGTGGTGTCCACCATCAACGGCGACTCCAACGTGCCTTTCTACAAAGAGCTGGGCAACGCCGGTCT
>JBIIZY010000114.1:0-9556 GCA_044346035.1 Rhodoferax sp.
CCAGGTTTTGGTAGGTCAGCTGCACATCGGTCAGCGCGCTTTGCAACATGGCGGTGTGCTGCACCGCGCGGCCCGAGCGGCCATAGGCAAAGCCTTTGCGGCGCTTGTAGGTTTCGGCCAGTTCGCCCTCTTCCGACCAGCGGCTGCTCTCGACCAGGTTGTTGACGTTGGAGCCGTACGCGCCCTCGGCGTTGCCGTACACCCGCAAGGCGGCGGTCTCCAGGGTGCAGCCGTGCTCTTGCTGGTAGGCCAGGGCGTGCTTGCGCACCCAGTTCATCTCCACGGGCTCGTCGGCCGACGCAGCCAGAAATGCGGCTTCGGCCAAGAGCTTGATTTGCAGCGGCATGAGGTCGCGGAAGATGCCCGAGAGCGTGATGACCACATCGACCCGCGGACGGCCCAGCTCGGAGAGCGGAATCAGGGTCGCACCGGCAATGCGGCCGTAGCTGTCAAAGCGCGGCAACGCACCCATGAGCGCCAGTGCCTGGCCAATCGGCGTGCCCTCGTTTTTGAGGTTGTCACTGCCCCACAGCACCATGGCGATCGACTCGGGCAGCGGGTTGCCATCGGCGACAAAGCGGTCGAGCAGCATTTGGGCGTGGCGGGCACCGTCACGCACTGCGAATGCGCTGGGAATGCGAAAGGGGTCAAAGCCGTGCATGTTGCGTCCGGTGGGCAGCACGCCGGGTGTGCGCAGCAAGTCGCCCCCTGGCGCAGGCCGGATGTAGCCGCCGTCCAGTGCATGCAGCAGGGCGGCTACTTCGGTGTCTTGCGACAGCATCGCGTTGGTGTGGACCAAGGACTGCAACACCGCAAGCGTTTCTTCCGAGGCCACCATCGACCCCGCGCGCAGGGCACTGTCGATGCTCTGGCCATCGACCAAGGCCTGCACAACGCGGCGCTCTGGGCGCACGCCGTGGCCGGACTCGGCCATGGACAGCAGCATGTCCACCCGCTGCGGGGCGGACAGGGGCTTGCCGGTGACGTGCAGGCCGTGGGGAATCAAGGTGTATTCCAGCTCCAGCACTTGCTGGGCCAGGTCAGCCACACGCAGGTCGGCCTGGTTGGCCACGGTGATGTCCCACAAGGGCTCGGCATCTGCGAGGTGCAAGGCGGCGGCCTGGGACTGGATCAGGGCGGCGGTTTCTGCGCGGTCTTTGCAGCCAGGCGCTTGGGCACGCCAACGCTCGATGGAGGCCTTGAGGTCGTTGAGGCCCTTGTACAAACCGGCTTGGGCCACTGGCGGTGTCAGGTAGCTGACCAGCGTGGCGCCCGAACGGCGCTTGGCAATTGCGCCTTCGGATGGGTTGTTGGATGCGTACAGGTACACATTGGGCAGGTCGTCAATCAGCCGGTCCGGCCAGCAGTTGCCGCCCATGCCGCTTTGCTTGCCCGGCATGAACTCCAAGGCGCCGTGGGTGCCGAAATGCAGCACCGCGTGGGCCGCAAAGTCTTCGCGCAGGTAGCGGTAAAAGGCCGAGAACGCATGCGTGGGTGTGAGGCCTTTTTCGAACAGCAGGCGCATCGGGTCGCCCTCGTAGCCAAACGCGGGCTGGACGCTCACCAGCACATTGCCGAACTGCTTGCCCAGCACGAAGATGCCGGTGCCATTGCTGAGTTGGCGCCCAGGTGCTGGGCCCCATTGGGCCTCGATCTCGCGCAGCCAGCGCTCGCGCCTGACGTGGTCTTCGGTGGCAATGAGGGTGTGCACATTGGCGTCCGCCCCGTACTGGGCGGCGTTGCCATGCAAGATGGCCTCGCGCAGGGCGTCCACACTGGGCGGCAGATCGACCTGGTAGCCCTGGGCCTGCATGGCGGTGAGCGTGTGCATCAGCGACTCAAACACCGACAGGTAGGCAGCGCTACCAATGTTGCCGGCGTTGGGCGGGAAGTTGAACAGCACGATGGCCACCTTGCGCTGGGCGCGCGCGCCACGCTTCAAGGCCACCAGCTTGGTCACCCGCGCAGCCAACATGCTGGCGCGCTCAAAGCACGAGCGCATGTCGGAGGCAGCCTCGCTGGGCACGAAGGTGCACTGGTGGTGGCAGCCGGTGCAGCTGGTGCCCACTGCGCCAGGGCGCCCACCAAACACGATGGGGCCGGTGGCGCCGTCAAGCTCGGGGATGGCCACCATGATGGTGCTTTCCACGGGCAACAAGCCGCGCTCGGAGGCGCCCCACTGCTCTATGGTCTGGAACTCCACCGGATGCGCCGCCACATAGGGCACATCGAGCTTGGCCAACACCTCTTGGGCGGCCTGCGCGTCGTTGTAGGCAGGGCCACCCACCAGCGAGAAACCGGTGAGTGAAACAACCGCATCGACGGCCACGCGGCCCTCGTGCATAAAGTACGCATCAATGGCGGGGCGGCAATCGAGTCCGGCGGCAAACGCAGGGACCACCCGCATACCGCGCGCCTCTAGCGCGGCAATGACACCGTCGTAGTGCAGCGAATTGCCCGAGAGCAAATACGAGCGCAGCATCAGCACGCCCACGGTGCCCTGGGAACCCGCTTGCGCAGGGGGCAGCTCGCGAGCGTGTTCGGAGTATTTGCCTGGCAAGCGGGGGTGGTACACGCCGGTTTCTGGGTAGTCCCGGGGTGGAGCGACTTTGCCCAGCCCGCGCAGCACCTTGCGCTCGGCGTTGGCGCAGCGGTCGATGACATGGCGCACCATGTTGAGGATGTTTTCGTCCGAGCCGCCCATCCAATACTGCATGGCGATGAAGTAGGCCCGCACATCCTGCGCCGTGCCGGGAATGAAGCGCAGCATTTGGGGCAGACGGCGCAGCATCTTCATTTGCGCGGCGCCACCTGTGGCCTTTTTTTCGCTGTTACCGCGCAGCTTTTTGAGCAAGGCCATGGGGCCACTGGCTGGCTTGTCCATGTCAAAGTTGCCCATGCGGGTGAGCTTGACCACCTCGGACGCAGAGGCCATGCAGATCATGGCGTCGCAGCTGTTGCGCCGCGCGCGCAGAGCCTCAATCACCGGAAGAAAGTGGTCTTCTAGAAACAACATACCGACCACCACGATGTCGGCGCTGGCGATGTCGGCACAGCACTGGGCGATCAACCGGTCGTTGCCGGCATAGACCGCGGCTGCATGCAAGCTGATGGAGAGCCCGGGGTAGTCCCGCAGCAAGGCTTTGCGACCGCGGGCTACTGCGCTCTCGAAATGCGTGTCCATGGTGACGATCACCACGCGAATCGGTATGGCGCGCACGCCGCCCAGGCTATCGGCTGAAGTAGGCTTTTGCGTCATACAGTGTCTCGATCGTGATCTGCGCAACGCCTTTTTCTGCGGCGTAGCGCTCCGTATTGCGGCGGGCTTTGCCGCGCACAAAGAACGGAATCTTTTTTAGCTCTTGTTCTGCATCGGCCTGCCAGATGGCGGCCACCGCCTGCGCGGATGTCTCTGCGGCCTGCGCGATGGCGACATTGGTGGCCGCCGCCGCCTGCTGCATGGCGGCGCCACCCAGGTGCGAGGGCGCCGCATCTTCGTGAAATTCGGCGTCGCCCTTGAACATGCCCAGCAGATGCTCTTCCAGGCCCATCATCAGCGGGTGTACCCAGGTGTCGAACAGCACATTGGCGCCTTCGAAACCCATCTGCGGTGCGTAGCGGGCCGGAAAGTCTTGCACATGGACGGGGGCGGAAATGACGGCGCAGGGCACGCGCAGGCGCTTGGCGATGTGGCGCTCCATCTGCGTGCCCAAGACCAGCTCGGGCTGCAACTCGGCGATGCGGGCTTCGACCTCAAGGTAATCGTCGCAGACCAAGGCCTCGACGCCGTAGAGCTTGGCGGCGTCACGCACGTCGCGCGCGAACTCACGGCTGTAGGTGCCCAGCCCAACCACGGTAAAGCCGAGTTCCTCGTGGGCCACTTTGGCGGCAGCCACGGCATGGGTTGCGTCACCAAAAATGAAAACGCGCTTGTGGGTAAGGTAGGTTGAATCGACCGATTGGGCGTACCACCGGGCACGCGGTTCAAACTGGGCCAAAGCGGCTTGCGGATCCAGACCCGCCAGGCTCGCAACTTCGCGCACAAAGGCCTGCGTAGCCTTGACACCGATGGGTATGACTTTGGTAAACGGTTGCTGGAAGTTGCGCTGCAGCCACTGCGCGGTGAGGTTGGCGATCTCGGGGTAGAGCACCACATTGAAGTCCGCGTCGCCCAAGCGCGCCAAGTCGTCGGGCGTGGCACCCAAGGGTGCGACAACATTGAGCTCAACGCCCATGGCCTGCAGCAGGGTGCGGATTTCCTGCACGTCGTCGCGGTGCCGAAAGCCCAGCGCGGTCGGGCCCAAGATATTGCAGCGTGGCTTGGCACCGGGTGTGCGGGCCACAGCGCCCGTGCTATCGCGCTCCGCAGGGCGGGCCAACGTGCGCACCAATTGGTACAGGGTCTCGGAGGCGCCCCAGTTTTCCTTGCGCTGGTACGCGGGCAGCTCCAAGGCGACCACGGGCACGGGCAAGTCCAATGCCTTGGCCAGACCGCCGGGGTCGTCTTGAATCAACTCGGCGGTGCACGATGCGCCGACCAACATCGCCTTGGGCTGAAAGCGCGCAAACGCTTGGCGCGCAGCGTTCTTAAACAATTCGGCGGTGTCACCGCCCAGGTCACGCGCCTGGAACGTGGTGTAGGTGACGGGCGGTCGCTTTTGCAAGCGCTCAATCATGGTGAACAACAGGTCGGCGTAGGTGTCGCCCTGCGGCGCATGCAGCACGTAGTGGACGTCCTCCATCGCGGTGGCGATGCGCATGGCCCCCACATGGGGCGGGCCTTCGTAGGTCCAGAGCGTGAGTTGCATGCTGGTGGCCTGCGCGTGCTTAGGCCGCCAGGCGCATGCGGCGCACCAGAGGACGGGTGAAAAGTTCGGCCAAATCCGCCGCCTGGTCAAACCCCTGAATGGGTGTGAACACCAGCTCAATGGCCCACTTGGTGGTCATGCCTTCCACCTCCAGCGGGTTGGCCAGCCCCAGTCCACAGACCACGATGTCGGGTTGGGCTGCGCGGCAGCGGTCCAACTGCCGTTCAACGTCCTGCCCTTCCGAAAGCATGGTTCCAGCGGGCAGCAGCGCGAGCTCTTGCGCCATGTTGTTGCGGTGCAAGAAAGGGGTTCCAACCTCGGTCAAGACCATGCCCAACTCGCGCGCGAGAAAGCGCGCCAAGGGGATTTCGAGTTGCGAGTCCGGAAAGAAAAAGATGCGCTTGCCTTGCAATGCCAGGCGTTTGCTCTGCAATGCAGCCGCGGCGCGGCCCCGCGCGGGTGCAACCGTGGCCTCAAAGCGGTCGGCTGGCACGCCAAAGCGGGTAGCGGCCGCCTGCAGCCACAGCTCGGTACCCTCTACGCCCAGCGGAAACGGTGCCGCAATGCGCTGCGCACCCCGGTCTTGCAGGGCCTTGGCGGTGTCGGCCAAGAAGGGCTGGGCCAACAAAATGTGGGTGTTGGGGCCAATGGCAGGCAGCGCATTGGCGCGCCGCGGTGGAAAAAATTGGACCCGGGGCATGCCCATCTGGTCAAACAGCCGGATGAACTGGTCCTCCACCACATCGGCCAAGGTGCCCACCACCAGCAGCTCGGGCGCTGCGGTGGCCGCCGCTTGCGGCATGGCCGGCACCAAAGACGCTAGGCAGGCGTCTTCGCCTTGGGTGAAGGTGGTTTCAATGCCGCTGCCAGAGTAGTTCAGCACCCGCACCGAAGGCGAAAACGTGGACGACAGTCGGGCTGCGGCACGCGCAAGGTCCAGCTTGATCACCTCCGAGGGGCACGAGCCCACGAGAAACAGCAGCCGGATGTCCGGGCGGCGCTGCAACAGTTGCTGCACCACGCGGTCGAGCTCGGCGTTGGCATCGGCCAGTCCGGCCAAGTCGCGTTCGTCGATGATGGCGGTGGCGAAGCGCGGCTCGGCAAAAATCATCACGCCTGCGGCCGACTGAATAAGGTGGGCGCAGGTGCGCGAGCCCACCACCAGAAAGAAAGCGTCTTGAATCTTGCGGTGCAGCCAAATGATGCCGGTTAGTCCGCAAAAAACCTCGTGCTGACCACGCTCGCGTAGCACCGGCGCGTCCGAACACCCCGACGCGGGCACGATGCGAATGGGTGCTGCAACCGTCATGCCGCCACCCCCTGTTGACCCGCGCGGGCACGCTCTACCTGGGCGGCGTAATCCAGGCGGGCCGCGCGCAGTTTGAGCACAAACTGGGTGGCATTGACCACGTAGGCGGCATAGGCCAAGAGCGCCAGGTACATCAGGGCCTGGGGTGCCAACGCCCCGGTGGCGAGCGCATACAAGTAAGCGGTGTGCAGCGCCAAGACCAGCATGCTGAACACATCTTCCCAATAGAAGGCTGGGGCAAACAGGTAGCGGCCAAACACCACTTTTTCCCAGATGCAGCCGGTCACCATGATGGTGTACAGCGTGGCGGTTTTGATGACCACCGACGCATTGGCCGCTTCCAGCCCCGCACCGGTTACGAGGTAGCGCAGTACCAGGCCCAAGCTGACCAGAAACACCAGAAACTGCACCGGCGCGAGCACGCCTTGCACCAGCGTCCAGACACTGGCATCACGCCGCGCGCGCTGTTCGTGCGTGTACAGGGGATGACGCGGCTGCAAATCGGTGCTTTGCGCCAAGTCAAAGAAAGGCTGGGCTGTCGACATGGGGCCAATTTAGCCCCCATCGAATCGAATGTCAACTTTTTGTTACGTAAGATAAATTTGACATTCGTTTTCCTGCTCGGTACAGTTTTTCGCTAGGAACCAGGAAATGCTTTGACCTTGCGCAAACTAAAGGGTAAAACCCAGCCGGGATAGATGGTTGTTGGTAGCAAGCGACGGAGCTTTTGGTAAGTAAAAGTTCAGTTAGACAGCGCAAGAACGTTTCGGCAGGTACTGAAGCCCCTACGCAGTCGTTAAAACTCTATAACGAGGAGACAAGCACTATGGGTTCCTTCACGCCAAGCGGCGCGCCGTATGCGCCGGGCGACGACGATGCCAGGCCAGAAAACTGGAACAGCTACGGCCCTGCGGCCAACCGGGTGTTTGATGACCAGGTCACCAAACGGGTTCCGGCCGAGCGCGACGACCAGAGCGTGGCCCTGCTCGCGCGGGCGATTCAGCACGAAATCATTCCCCGCTTGATGCTGGCGCACCGCAGCCCGCAAGAATGTGCCGAGGGGCTACCTATCGCACCCGGCAGCGTGACATCGCACGAGGTCGATGCGTTTGCGCGGCTGGTGCTGTCCCCCAACGAGTCCTTGGCGCTGAACTGCATTGAGTCGATTCGCATGCGCGGCGTCAGCATCGAGACGGTGTACCTGGAGCTGCTGGCGCCAGCGGCCAAGGTGTTGGGGCAGTTCTGGGAAGACGATGTGTGCGACTTTTCGGAGGTCACCATCGGGCTTGGAAAGCTCCAGCAGCTGCTGCACCGCCTGAGCGCCGATCTGAGCCGCCCGGATGAACAAGCTTCCAACGGTCTGCGCGTGTTGTTGCTGCCCGCCCCGGGTGAGCAGCACACGTTTGGCCTTGCCATGGTGGCCGAGTTCTTTCGTCGCGATGGCTGGGACGTGGCCGGTGGCCCCGCCGAGTCGCAAGAGGCCTGGCTGCAGCTCGCACGCAGCCAGCACTTCGACCTGATTGGTTTTTCTTTGGGGGTTGAAGAGCACGTGGACCGGCTCACTGCCTATATCAACACCATGCGCAAGGTATCTATCAACCGTCGGGTGGGCATAATGGTTGGCGGCCCTGTTTTCGCTGCGCACCCTGAATTCGCTGCACGGTTGGGCGCCGATGTGGTGGCATCCAGCGGGCGTGACGCGCCTGCGATGGCGCAAAACTTCGTCGCGGCGCGCGAAGACGCCCCTTAATCACTGCGCAACCACAGAAAGCCCCACTCCAATGAACCGTCTCATGCAAAACGCTGCGGGCCAGAACATCGGGCGTTTTGCACAGGCAACGCGGTTTTTGTCGGAGCTCGATGCCGACACCACAGCATCCCTGATCTCTGCAGCAGCCGACCTCGTGCTGGTCATCGACGAAGGCGGTGTGATACGCGATGCGGCGTTTGGCAGCGAAGAGCTTCAGAGCCAAGGCTACCCGCAATGGGTAGGAAAAACCTGGGCACAAACGGTCACCAAAGACAGCCGCCCGAAGGTGGACGCGATGTTGCGCGACCTGGGCACGGCAAAGGGCGCACGTTGGCGCCACGTCAACCACGCCACCCAAGACGGAAGCGAGTTGCCACTGTCGTTCTCAGTGGTAGCGGTTCCCCCAGCAAACAGCCCCTCTACCGACAAAAACAACAGCCGACCGCTCGCATTGGCATTTGGCCGCGACCTGCGGCCACAAGCCGCTCTGCAGCAAAAGCTGGTGGCGGCGCAAGCCTCCATGGAGCGCGACTTTTGGCGGCTTCGGCATGCGGAGACCCGCTACCGCCTGCTGTTCCAAGTGACGTCCGAAGCGCTGCTGATCATGGACGCAAGCTCCGAAAAGCTGGAGGAGGGCAACCCAGCCGCGCATGCGCTTTTTGGCGAAAACATGGTCCGCACCGGCTGGTCCATGGCCGAGTCCTTAACGCCTTCGAGCTACGCATCGGTTCGCCAGCTCTTTTCGGGCCTGCGCTCTAGCGGCCGTGCCAACCCGCTCAAGGTGCATTTCTCTGACGGCCGGCCCAGCATGACCCTGTCGGTGTCCATGTTCCGCCAAGAAGAAACGTCCCACCTGCTCCTGCGCTTTACCCACATGGAGAGCAATGCAAGCAATGCTGCGGGCAATGCGCGGCAGTTGTTGGCCGACGTGATGGAGAGTGCGCCCGATGCATTTGTAGTAACCGACACCGCTGGCGTCATCCTCACCGCCAACCGTGCTTTTTTGCAGCTGGCGCAGGTAAGCAACGAAGCCTTGGCCTGCGGTGAGTCATTGGAACGCTGGCTGGGGCGCGCCGGCGTCGATCTCAGCGTGCTGATCTCTAACTTGCGCCAGCGGGACGTGGTCCGCCTGTTTGCCACCCGCATCAAAGGCGACTACGGCTCACTTGCCGATGTCGAGATCTCCGCAGTGGCTGTCACGTCAGGCGAACAAAAGTGCCTGGGCTTCACCATCCGCGAAGTCGGCCTGCGCCTGGGCAGCGAGACCAAACCCAGCAAGGAGCTGCCGCGGTCCACCGACGAGATGACCGAGCTGGTCGGGCGTGTTCCACTCAAGGACATCGTGCGGGAAACCACCGACCTGATTGAACAACTGTGCATTCAGGCCGCCCTGAACCTGACCGGCGACAACCGCGCATCTGCCGCCGAAATGCTGGGTCTTTCAAGACAGAGTCTGTACGTCAAGCTGCGCCGCTTCGGCATTGGCGATTTGTCCGGCGAAGCCGAAGACTGAACCCAGCGTTTACCCGTAGCCAGCGGGCGCAAGTGTAACTTTTGCTTGACACACGAAGGTGTCCGAAGTTACAACAGCCGGATGGCACGTCCCACCCTGTTCGCGGTCGCCGAACTGTTCAAACCCATCACGTGGTTCCCACCCATGTGGGCGTTTGCGTGCGGCGTGGTGGCCTC
>JBIIZY010000253.1:0-2823 GCA_044346035.1 Rhodoferax sp.
AGCGCACCGGTGTCGCCATCGGCAGCCGCATGCTGGGCCGCGCGCAACCGCAGGGCAGCATCCACGCGCAGGGCCAGGCGCGCTGGAAGCTGCTGGCCCAGCGCATTGAGGAGTGGCAGCCCGATGCCATCGTGGTGGGCGTGCCCTACCACCCCGACGGTGCGCCGCACGAAAACACGGTGCGCGCCCAAAAGTTTGGCCGCCAGTTGCAGGGGCGCTTTGCCCTGCCGGTGTTTGAAGTCGACGAGCGTTACAGCACCACGGAGGCGATTGCCCAAGGCGCAGTCGACCGCGATGCCGCCAGCGCCTGCATCATCTTGGAGCAGTTTTTGAGGAGCTTGGATTGAGTCTGCTGGCACTTGACGCGGAAGCGCTGTACGCCGAGTTGGTGCGCGGTGTGCGCCAACTCACCACGGCGCAAACCCATTTGGTGGGCATTATTTCGGGTGGCGCGTGGCTGGCCGAGCGCTTGCATGCGGACCTGGGCCTGTCGGCCAGCGCAGGCTGTATTTCTTCGGCGATGCACCGCGACGATTTCGCCAAGCGCGGCCTGGCCTCGGGCGGCCAAACCAAGCTGCCGTTTGAGGTACACGGGGCGCACATCTTGGTGCTTGACGATGTGCTTTACACCGGGCGCACCATCCGCGCGGTGGTCAACGAGCTGTTCGATTACGGCCGACCGGCGAGCGTCAAACTGGCCGTGCTGGTTGACCGCGCGGGCCGCCAACTGCCCGTGCAGGCGGACTTTGCCGCGGCGCGGGTGGCGCTGGCCGAGCACCAGTCGCTGGCGTTGGCCAAGCGTGCAGACGGTGGTTTTAGCTTCGATGTGAAAGACCGTTAGCCCATGCTCTCCAAGCGCAACCCCCAACTCAACAAGCACGGAGAGCTCGTGCATTTGTTGTCGGTCGAGGGGCTTCCCAAAAGCATCCTGACCCACATTCTTGATACCGCCGAAAGCTTTGCGTCGGTAAGCAGCCGCGAAGTCAAAAAGGTGCCCTTGCTGCGCGGCAAAAGTGTTTTCAACTTGTTTTTTGAGAACTCGACGCGCACCCGCACCACGTTTGAAATCGCGGCCACGCGCCTGTCGGCAGACGTCATCAACCTCGACATTGCCCGCTCCAGTGCCAGCAAAGGCGAGTCGCTGCTGGACACCATTGCCAACCTCAGCGCCATGGCTGCCGACATTTTTGTGGTGCGCCACAGCGAGTCCGGTGCGCCCCATTTGATTGCCCAGCATGTCGCGCCGCATGTGCATGTCATCAACGCCGGAGACGGCCGCCATGCGCACCCCACGCAAGGCCTGCTCGACATGTTCACCATACGGCATTTCAAAAAGGACTTTGCCAACCTGACGGTGGCCATCGTTGGGGACGTGTTGCACTCGCGCGTGGCCCGCTCTGACATTCATGCGCTGACCACCTTGGGTTGTGCCGAGGTGCGCGTGGTCGGCCCCAAGACCTTGGTGCCCTCGGATTTGTCGCACATGGGAGTGCGCGTGTTCCATTCCCTCGAGGAAGGTATTCGCGGCTGTGATGTGGTCATCATGCTGCGCTTGCAAAACGAGCGTATGAGCGGTGCCATGCTGCCGTCCACCCACGAGTTTTTCAAGAGCTACGGGCTCACCCCCGAGAAGCTGCAGTTGGCCAAGAGTGACGCCATCGTGATGCACCCGGGGCCGATCAACCGCGGGGTCGAGATCGACTCGGCCGTGGTGGACGGTGCCCAGAGCGTGATCCTGCCGCAGGTGACCTTTGGCATCGCGGTACGCATGGCCGTCATGGGTATCGTGGCGGGCAACGAGGCCTGAGCAGGACGGCGCAGATGAAAACATTGATTCGCAACGGCCGTGTGATCGACCCGGCCACTCAACTAGACCAGGTGGCCGATCTGGCGATTGCCGATGGCAAGGTGCTCGCCGTCGGCGCCGTGCCGCCGGGTTTTGCGCCCGAACACACCATTGACGCCAGCGGCTGCATCGTGGCGCCCGGCCTGGTGGACCTGTCGGTGCGTTTGCGCGAGCCCGGCCACGAGCACGAGGGCATGCTGGCCTCGGAGCTGGCGGCAGCCGTCGCCGGCGGTGTGACCAGCGTGGTCTGCCCGCCCGACACCGAGCCGGTGCTGGACGTTCCAGGCTTGGTGGAAATGCTGCGCTACCGTTCTGAGCGGCTGCACCTGTCGCGGGTCTTGCCCTTGGGCGCGCTGACCCGGGCGCTGGAGGGCGAGACGCTCACCGAAATGGTGGAGCTGACCCAAGCCGGCTGCGTCGGTTTCGGCCAGGCCGATGTTCCGTTGGCCAACACCCAGGTGCTGTTGCGTGCCTTGCAATACGCCAGCACCTTTGGTTACACCGTGTGGCTGCGTGCGCAGGAAATGCACCTGGGCAAGGGCGTGGCGGCCAGCGGAGCAATCGCCACCCGCTTGGGCCTCAGCGGCGTACCGGTGCTGGCCGAGACCATCGCCTTGCATACGATTTTTGATTTGGTGCGGGCCACCCGCGCCCGGGTCCATTTGTGCCGCATCAGCAGCGCAGCCGGTGTGGAACTGGTGCGCGCGGCCAAGCGCGAGGGCTTGCCGGTGAGCGCCGACGTCAGCATCAACTCCCTGCACCTGACCGATGTGGACATCGGCTTTTTTGACAGCCGCATGCGCCTGACGCCACCGCTGCGCCAGCAACGCGACCGCGATGCCCTGCGCGCTGGCTTGGCCGATGGCACCCTCGATGCGCTGGTGTCGGACCACACCCCGGTGGACGAGGACGCCAAAGCCCTGCCTTTCGCGCAAGCCGAGCCCGGTGCCACCGGCCTGGAGCTGCTGCTAAGCCTC
>JBIIZY010000115.1:0-9472 GCA_044346035.1 Rhodoferax sp.
TCAACTCGTCCTGGATGGTGCCGCGGGTTAAGGCGTCGAGCGCACCAAAGGGCTCGTCGAGCAGCAGCATCTTGGGCTGGATGGCAAACGCCCGCGCAATACCCACCCGCTGCTTCATGCCGCCCGAGAGCTGGCTGGGCTTTTTGTCGAGTGCGGCGCTCAGGCCCACCATGGATACAAACTTTTCCACCTGCGTTTGCACCGCCTCTGTGGTCCAGTCGGGCCAGCGCGAATTCACGGCAAAGGCAATGTTTTTGCGCACTGTCAGCCACGGCATGAGCGCATGGCTTTGGAACACCACACCGCGCTCCAGGCCAGGCCCGCGCACCTCGCGGTTGTCCATGAACACATAGCCGCTGGTGGCCGTGTCCAGACCGGCCAGCACATTGAGCACCGTGGTTTTGCCGCAGCCCGAATGGCCGATGATGCAAACAAACTCACCGCGCTCGATGGTGAAGGACACATCGGCAAACACCGGCTTACCAGGCACATAGGTCTTGGCCAGCTTTTCGACTTTCAAGAAGCTGTCCATTAGCGCTTACTCCACATAGGTCACCGCCTTTTGGAGCTGGGCAAAGGCCAGGTCCAGCAGCATGCCCACCACGCCGATTAACACGATGGCAAAGATGACGTTGGCAAGGGACAGGTTGTTCCACTCGTTCCACACAAAGTAGCCAATGCCGGTGCCGCCCACCAGCATTTCGGCGGCCACGATCACCAGCCACGCAATGCCCATGCTGATGCGCATGCCCGTCAGGATGGTGGGTGCGGCCGCCGGCAGGATCACCAGCAGCGCCTTGCGCAGCGGCGTGACCTCTAAGGTGCTGGCCACTTGCAGCCACTCGCGCTTGACCGAGGCCACGCCAAACGCGGTGTTGAGCAGCATCGGCCACACCGAGCAGATGAAGATGACAAAGATGCCGCTGATCGACGAGTCTTTGATGGTGTAGAGCGCCAGTGGCATCCACGCCAGCGGGCTGATGGGCTTGAGCACTTGTATAAAAGGGTCGAGCGCCTTGCGAATGAGCGGCGACATGCCAATCAAAAAGCCCAGCGGAATGGCAACCAGCATGGCCAGACCAAAGCCCAGTGCCACGCGCGCCAGCGAGTGGGCCAGCTGAATGGCAATGCCTTTGTCATTGGGGCCCTTGTCGTACAGCGGGTCCGACAAATGGCCCCAGACGGTGCTGCCCATTTGCCCCAGCGTGGGAAAGCCCGAGGCCTTGGTGCTGCCAGGGTCCTTGCCCGTCATCTTGGCGTACTCGATTTGCTCGGGCGTCATGCCCGCTGTGCTGTTGGCCACAGGCGCCGGTCCGTTGGCGATATGCCAGATGCCCAGCACCAGCAGCAGGATCAGCACCGACAGCAGGCCGGCGCGGACGTTGAGTGAGCCCCAGGCGCCCACCTCAGACCGCCTTGCTGATGGCAAAGCTCTTGGCATAGGCGGCGGCTTTGTCGGCGTCGAACTCGCGGCCCATGATCTTGAACTTGGGGTAGGCGCCGTCGGGTACCTTCTGGTCCAGCGCCTTCATGTGTTTTTTGGCGTCGGTCAGCAAAAACACTTTCTCTGCGATTTGCTTGTAGTTCACATCGCCCTTGATGTAGCCCCAGCGCTGCATTTGCGTGAGCATCCACACCGCCATGCTTTGCCACGGAATCGGGTCAAAGTCAGCACGGTCGGGCACCTCTTTGATGTTGCCCAGACCATCGGCAAACCGGCCGGTGAGCACCTGCGTCAACACGGTTTCGGGTTGGTTCAGGTAGGCCTGCGGTGCAATCACCTTGGCGATCAGCTCACGGTTTTTGGGCTGGCGCGCCATGGCGGCAGCGGTCAGCACCGCGCGGCACAGGGCGGCAAAGGTATTGGGGTTGTTTTGAATGAACTCGGTGCTGGTGCCAAACGCACAGCACGGATGGCCGCTCCACAACTCTTTGGTCAAGATGTGCAGGAAACCGATTTCCTCATAGACCGCACGCTGGTTGAACGGGTCGGGGCCCAGGTAGCCGTCGATGTTGCCAGCGCGCAGGTTGGCCACCATCTCGGGCGGCGGCACCACGCGGATCTGGATATCGGTGTCGGGGTTCAGCCCGGCTTCGGCCACGTAGTAGCGCAGCAAAAAGTTGTGCATGCTGAACTCAAAGGGAACGGCGAACTTGAAGCCCTTCCACATCTTGGGATCGCGCTTGTCTTTGTGCTTGTTGGCCAGGGTGATGGCCTGCCCGTTGGTGTTCTGAATGGTCGCCACGTTCATGGGCACCGGGTTGGAGCCCACGCCCATCGATATTGCCAAGGGCATGGGGCTCAAAAAGTGGGTGGCGTCGTATTCCTTGTTGATCATCTTGTCGCGGATCAGCGCCCAGCCAGCCGTCTTGACGACCTCCACATTGAGCCCTTGCTTTTGGTAAAAGCCCAGCGGGTGCGCCATGATGAGCGGCGTAGCGCAGGTGATCGGAATGAAGCCGATCTTCAGGTTGGTTTTCTCCAGCGCGCC
The DNA here is from genome assembly GCA_044346035.1 of Rhodoferax sp. Classification (GTDB taxonomy): domain Bacteria; phylum Pseudomonadota; class Gammaproteobacteria; order Burkholderiales; family Burkholderiaceae_C; genus Allorhodoferax. The sequence continues at coordinate 2,493 of JBIIZY010000115.1, forward strand.
TTTGTCTTGCGCCATGGCCTGCATGGTGCCCACCGGCAGCACGCTGGCAATGGCGGCCATGGCCGTGCCCTTGCCCACCGCGCGCAGAAAGCGCCGCCGCACCGCGTCTTGCGGGAACAGGGCTTTGACCAAGGTGGCCTCGATGAACTCGTTGCTGTAGCTCTCGAACGTGCTGCTGAGGCTGCGCTGGCGCAGCTCGGCAGCCGCCTCGTCGGCAGCGACCGCGGCGTGGTGGTCGGCTGGCGCATGGTCCCGGCCGCACGAGCACTTGAGCATCAGGGGGCGGTCGGCATCGTAGGGAGAAAAGAATTCAGACATGGTGCACCTCGGTGATGTGGGTGACACATGCATTGCAAGGCCTGCGCCAACTTGGCGGTGCGCGGGGCTGGGCCCTGCAAATGGCACAAGCACGCCTGACGCGGTGTAGGGGCTGCCCTACAAAACCGGCGGCATGGGCCGACCGGCGCCCAAATTGGGGCCGCCTTGGGCATGGCGCTCGGCCCACAAGGCCAACTCGACATCGTTCTTGGCGCCCGTCTTTTCGAGAATGCGCGCGCGGTAGGTGCTCACCGTGTTGGAGGCGAGCTTGAGGTGTGCACCAATTTCGCTCACGGTGCGCCCGGCGGTGAGCAGGCGAAACACCTGGTACTCCCGGTGCGACAAGGCCTCGACACCCCCAGCGCTGGTGCGCGCTGCGCTACCGGCCATTGCGGTGGCCAAGGCCTCAGCGGTCGCGGCAGTGAGGTACTTTCCGCCACTGGCCACCTTGCGCATGGCCGCCAACATGTCGTCCGGATCCGCACTTTTGTTGAGGTACCCACCGGCGCCCAGCTTGATGCAGCGCACGGCGTACTGCCGGTCGGGGTAGGTGCTGAGCATCAACACGGGCAGGCCAGGGTGCGCCACGCGCAGGGCCTGCAAAGCTTCCAGGCCGTCCATGCCGGGCATGGCGATATCGAGCAGCACCAGGTCCACGCCCGCAGCGCCGCCCAAGCGCGCAATCTGCTCAAGCAGGTCCGCGCCGCTGTGTGCCTCGCCGACGACGCACATATCTGGTGCGTCGGCGACGATTTGCTTGAGGCCCTCGCGCACGATGCGGTGGTCGTCGCCCAAAAAAATGCGAATCATCGTGGGGCCCAGCTAGGCACGCGCATCCGCAGTGGCGGCATCCGCGGGCGTTTGGAGCGGTAGGCGCAAGTCACACACGGTGCCACGTCCTACTTCGCTGTCGATATGGATCTGGCCACCGTGGTGGCGGGCCCGCTCGCGCATGCCCATCACGCCATAGGCCGTGGGCGCATCCAAAGCGTCTGCGCGCGCGCCGCAGCCGTTGTCTTGCACCCGCACCTGCAGCACACCGGACTGCACCGCAATGTCCACCCGGATGTGGCTGGCCCGCGCGTGGCGCGCGACGTTGCTCAACATCTCCTGGAAGATACGAAAGACCGACATCGCCAGCGGCTCGGGCAGCGTGTGCTGCACAGCCCCCTGCAAGCTCCACTCCAGCGCCAGCTCCGCCGTCTGGGCGAACTCGTGGGCCTGCCATTCGAGCGCGGCCCACAGGCCCTGGTGGTCAAGGATGCTGGGGCGCAGGTCGGTGATGATGCGGCCCACGTTAACCACCGCAGTCTCTATCTGGCGGCTCATGCCTTGGCACTTGCTGCGCAACAGCGCGCGCATGGCCTGCGCCTGTTCGGGCAAGCGCTGCTCTTGCTCCGCCAGGCGTTTGTCCATCCAGTTGACGTCCATCTTCAGCGCCACCAGCAGGCTGCCAAGCTCGTCATGCACCTCGCGTGCGATGCGGGTGCGCTCCTCTTCGCGGATCTTTTCGGAGTAGGCCGCCAGCTCGCGCAACTGCACCAAAGCCTCTGACAACTCCCGCGTGCGCAGGCCCACCCGCAGTTCCAGCTCGTCGTTGGCGCGCGCCAGGCTGGCGTTGGCCTGCTGCAAATCAAGTGCGGCCTGGCGCCTGGCGGTGATGTCCACAAACGTGACCACCGCGCCGCGCACCTCGGCGCCGTCCATGATGGGATAGCTGGAGTACTCCACCGCAAAGGCGGTGCGCTCGCGCCGCCAAAACACCTCGGTATCGATGCGGCAGGGCAGCCCCTGGCGAAAGGCGTTAAAGATGGGGCAGGCCGTGTCCGGATAGTGGCTGCCGTCGGCATGCGAATGGTGGGTCAGCGCATGCATATTGCGCCCCAACACCTCGGCAGGACTCCAGCCCAGCATCTCGGCCCCGGCACGGTTGATGAACACACAGCAGCCCGCCAGGTCGATACCAAATATGCCCTCCCCCGTGGAGTCCAGCAACAAATTGAGCTGGCGCTGCCACAGCGCGCTGGCACCGGGCACATCGGCAATCGTCAGCGAGGGGAGTTCGGAGAGCATGTGCGCTTGCTAGCAATGGCTGTGCCACTGCTGGCTGCTGCCCTTGTGTTTTGGGTTGTCGGGTGTGGGTGGCGTCGCAGCGATGGCTGCCGGGTAGCCTCCAACCGTCACCGGTCTCCGCTAGGGCATCAACGGCTCTGAATCAGAACCGCGGCAGGTCAACTCGATAACCCTTGTGCGAAAGCACTGTCACGCCGAGCGACTGGAGCCCGGGCATCGGCTCATCTTCAAGGTTGTAGGCAAGGCTCAAGAAAGAAAACCATCACCAAAGCTGCTTGACGAAAGGGGAAGTCCCACTAGAGGGGTTAGGCCTCGCCGAACTCGGCAAAGAAGGCGTGATTGACTTCATATGTGGTCACTGGCTGAAGGCCGAGTTCCAGACTTTCCAGCAAGTCGATCAGTTTGTCCCCATCGATGAGCTCGATCGGATGAACGCCGTCGCGGGTGGCTTCGCGCTTCGCATCAGCTGTGAAGGTCCCCGTGGTGATGATGATGCCCTTGTCTGCGCGGCCAGCCATGGCGCCGCGAAAATCTCGGACGTGCGAAGAAGAGACTGACTTTGCATACCGCTTGCACTGAAACAGCACCTTGAAGCTCACCAAGTGGTTCACCTGAAGAGTTCCAAATCCATCAATGCCACCGTCCCCGCTCTGTCCCGTGACAGTAACCTGCGTGAATCCGGCTTCGCGGAGCAGCCGCTGGGCAAGGCGCTCGAAACCAGCGGGCGGGAGCGAAAGCAGAACATCAAGGACTTCATCTCGGTAGTCCTTTGAGGTGGCGCCGCTCGCTTCGGCGACTTGCTCTGCAATAGGCTCGCCATCCGTGGACTTCGTTTTTCGCTGCGCGTCGAAGATCTTGACCCAGCGAGAGAAGATCTCGCCGGCTTCTGTGACGCCGACCTTCGCGGCCCGACCCTTTTCAGTGAGGCTCCATACGCCACGCTTGGAAGAGTCCAGTAGGCCTTCTCGCACCAAGTAGAAGCGTGCCCAAGCGACGTTTGTCTTCAGCCTGGAGCCACCAGACGGAAGCACTTCATTCTGTTCTTCGTCGGACAGGTTCATGTCCGAAGCGATCTGTTCGATCACTTCGTCAGGGCTTCCAGACCCGCCAAGCTTTCGCAGCGCGTCAAGCAGCGGTCCGAAGTAGCGGAGGAACTTGGTACCTTCTGTATTTCTGCGCTTGGCCATGAGGAAGTGTAGATTGCGAGGCCTAACGCCGAAGCTAAACGGCGGCCCGCTTGCGGGCCGGCCGCTTTGAGCGACCAGTTATCCGCGCCGTTTGCTCGGTCAGCGCCAGAAGTCCGAGAAGCGCCTCATTCACCGCCTGGCCCGTAGGAAAAGACTTCGCAACCTTTTCGTCCAGCAGCACAAGGTTACTTCCCTTGGATACCCGTTCAAAGTATTTGCCACGAACGCCCTTGCCCAAATCTTCACGCCGATATTCGGGCCGAATCTCGTCTTTAGCTTTGCTCATATATACCTCGCTCATGTCGAGTTGCCCTACGGGCGCTGATGATTCGGATTGCTCGGCCCCGCTCTGCGTGCACCACCGCAAGCAATCGGCCGGACTGCGAGAAACCAAACGTCAGGAGCCGTTGCTCCCCAACAGAATGATCAGGGTCGCCGAAAGTGTATGCCAGAGGGTCCAAGAATACCGCGTAGCGGGTCAGCTTAAAGGGGTTAGGCCGCACCGGTGAGCAGTAGGACGCCTGGCAGCGCTTCAACTGCAGCGCCCCCAATAGCCTTGGGAAACGCGCCTTTGTCGAGAAAAAGCGATGGAAGGCGCATGCTCGCTGCTCCGAGCCACGCGGCGCCTACAACGGCATAGGCCACCGGACTCTCTAGTACCAAACACGCGCCTCCTAGAGCAATGAACAGACCACCATAGGTTGCCCGTATTTCTGAGACACCGAGACCACCGACCGGTGCAATGCTGACCAGGCGCGCTGCAAGATGGGGAGCGACCGCTCCAAACACTCCAAGGCCGATTGTTATAAGTGCACCGATTGTCGAAAGCATAATTTGGCACACCGAGAAGGGATTGATGTGGCATGAGCATACATTGTCGCTCGCGCGGTGTGGATGCGAGGGGAGACCCCCCCCTCCAGCTCTTCAACGCGAATGCACTTCCACGTTCTGGCGAAACCAAGAGCGGCGGAACGAGAATTTGTGTCGTGCGGTCTTACGAATGAAAGGGACTTCCCCGTTCCAAGCAAGTCGCGACCCGTAGGGGTTGCGGTTGTCGGCAACACAGTGCCTCGATGGAGAGGCGAATCTTTTCATCAACTCAACTGTTGAATGGAAGGGGAAGTCATGGCAATCGTAACGGTTGGAATCGACCTTGCAAAGAACGTCTTTGCGGTGCACGGCGTGGATGAATTGGGCAAGCCCGTGCTGGTGCGACCTGAAGTACCACGCGCCAAGCTGCTCGAACTCTTCGCCAACTTGTCACCTTGCCTCATTGCAGTTGTTGGCAGCACGCGCTCAAGAGGGCGGTACCGCAGGCGGGCACCGACATCCGAACGGTGCAAGAGCTACTCGGTCACAGTGACGTATCTACGACGATGATCTACACACATGTGCTTAAAGTCGCTGCCGGTGGGACGGCCAGTCCACTCGATGCACTCGCGACGTTCCGCTGAGCGATTGCTTTGCCGATCTGCGTGAATGACTGCAACGGGTCGGGAACCGCCGAGGGTGTGCCGAATACGGCTTCATGCAAACAAGCCCGTGGTGTTTGCTGGTGGCTCAATCACTTTCTTTGGCGGCTTGGTAGTGGCTGCACATGTTGGTTTACGCAACGGGTACCAGGTTCAAGAGACCTCTCGCTGTTCCTTTTGACGGCTGTGCCACCAACTCTCTAGGCTGTACACCACCAGTGCCGCCCAGATGAGTACAAAGCCCACCAGCCGCGCCTTCTCAAATGGCTCATGGAACAGCCACACGCCGATGGTGAACTGCAGGCTGGGCGAGATGTATTGCAAGATGCCCATGGTGGTGAGCGAGATGCGGCGCGCGCCTGCGGCGAACAGCAAGAGCGGCACCGCCGTGATCGGTCCGCCCAATGCCAGCCAGATCCAGGTGCTGGTGTCGCCAGCCGCCACCGTGCTGCTGCCCTCCCACGCGAAAAACCCCAACACCAGCGCCGCCACCGGTGCGAGCAGCAAGGTCTCCAACGTCAGGCCCTCTAGCGCGCCCAGGCTGGCTACTTTGCGCAGCAGACCGTAGAAGCCAAAGCTTGAGGCCAAGGCCAGCGCAATCCACGGCGGGTGCCCGGCTTGCACCGCCAGCCACAGCACGCCCGAGGCGGCCACCGCCACGGCCAACCATTGGCCCCGGCGCGGGCGCTCACGCAGGATAAAAAAGCCCAGGGCCACGTTGACCAGGGGCAAGATGAAGTAGCCCAAGCTGGCATCGAGCACATGGTGGTTTTGCACCGACCACACGTACACCAACCAGTTGGTAGACAGCAGCAGCGCCGAGAGCGCAAAGGCCGCCAGCAAGCGGGGCTGTCGAAACACCGCTGCCAACCAAGTCCAACGCCGAAGCACCGCCAGCACCCCCAGCAAGAACACCAGCGCCCACACGGTGCGGTGCAGCACCACCTCCAGCGCGCCGACCGCACTGAGCTGCATGAAGTACAGCGGCACCAACCCCCAACAGATGTAGGCCAGCGCGGAGTAAAGAACACCTGGGTTCATGGAGACCTTTGTCGGGTGGAAAAAAAGACGCGCCCGAAGGCGCGTCTTGATTGGCAAACGGGGTTGCCGGCGGACTGATTGTGGATTACTTGGCCACCACGCGCACCATCTCCAGGCACTTGTTGGAGTAGCCCCACTCGTTGTCGTACCAGCTCACCAGCTTTACAAAGGTGCCGTCCAACGCAATGCTGGCGTCGGCATCAAAAATGGAGGTGCGGGTGTCGCCGCGGAAGTCAGTGGCCACCACCTTGTCGGTGGTGAAGCCCAGCACGCCCTTGAGCGCGCCCTCGGATTGCGCCTTGATCTCGGCGCAAATCTCGTCCATGGTGGCGCTGGTGTTGAGCTCCACCGTCAGGTCGACCACCGACACATCGCTGGTGGGCACGCGAAACGACATGCCGGTAAGTTTTTTGTTCAGCTCGGGAATCACCACGCCCACCGCCTTGGCGGCACCCGTGCTGGAAGGAATGATGTTTTCCAGAATGCCACGGCCACCGCGCCAGTCTTTGTTGCTGGGGCCGTCCACGGTTTTCTGGGTGGCGGTAGCGGCGTGCACGGTGGTCATCAGGCCGCGCTTGATGCCAAACTTGTCGTGCACCACTTTGGCCAAAGGCGCCAGGCAGTTGGTGGTGCAGCTTGCGTTGGAGATGATGGCCTCGCCCTTGTAGGTTGCGTGGTTCACGCCGAAAACAAACATTGGCGTGTCGTCCTTGGAGGGTGCCGACAAGATAACTTTCTTGGCGCCCGCATCCAGGTGCTTTTGCGCGGTGGCCTTGTCCAGAAACAAGCCGGTGGACTCGATCACCACTTCGGCGCCTACGTCCGCCCACTTCAGGTTGGCGGGGTCGCGCTCTTGCGTGAGGCGGATTTTTTTGCCGTTGATGACCAG
>JBIIZY010000116.1:0-9263 GCA_044346035.1 Rhodoferax sp.
TTGTGTCGGCCGGAACAGAACGCATGTTGGTGGACTTCGGTAAGGCGGGCTTCATCGATAAAGCCCGTCAGCAGCCTGATAAGGTGCGCATGGTGTTGGACAAGGTCCGAACGGATGGCCTGAAGCCGACCTTCGAGGCTGTACGCAACAAGTTGGACCAGCCATTGCCGATGGGTTACTGCAATATGGGTGAGGTGGTGGAGGTCGGTCCTGGCGTCACTGGCTTTGCTGTCGGAGACCGTGTCGCATCTAACGGAAAGCACGCGGAAATGGTCGCTGTTCCGGTGAACCTTTGCGCCAAGGTGCCCGACGTAGTGTCCGACGAAGCCGCTGCTTTCACCGTGCTTGGAGCTATCGCACTGCAGGGCATCCGCCTGGTCCAGCCCACACTTGGTGAGACTGTGGTGGTGACAGGTCTTGGCTTGATTGGACTTGTCACCGTGCAATTACTCAAGGCCCAAGGATGCCGCGTACTTGGATTGGACTTCGACGCAGAGAAACTTGCCTTAGCGCAACGTTTAGGTGCCGAGGTTGTTGATTTGAGCGCAGGCGCAGATCCAGTTACCGCAGCCATGGCCTTTTCGCGCGGGCGTGGTGTCGATGCAGTCATTGTTACCGCCAGCACGAAAAGCAACGAACCCATGCACCAGGCCGCGCAGATGAGTCGCAAGCGCGGCCGCATCGTGTTGGTTGGAGTCGTAGGGCTTGAGTTGTCTCGAGCTGACTTCTTCGAGAAGGAGCTGACATTCCAAGTGAGTTGTTCGTACGGCCCGGGCCGTTACGACGCTGACTACGAGGACAAAGGGCAGGACTATCCTTTGGGCTTTGTGCGATGGACTGAGCAACGAAACTTCGAGGCGGTGTTAGACATGTTGGCTGAAGGCCGACTGGATGTTGCGCCTTTGGTATCCCATCGATTCAGTATCGATGAGGCTTCCAAGGCCTACGAGGTCGTGGGCGGCAGTGAGGCCTCGCTGGGCATCGTTCTTTCGTACCCAAGTCGGTCTGGTAGTGACGCGATGGGCACGCAGGTACGTACCGTGGATCTGGTGCAGACCAACGGGACCGCCCAATCAAGACAAGCCGGTTCAAGGGTCAGCGTGATCGGGGCTGGCAATTACGCCGGCGCGGTTCTGGTTCCTGCCTTCAAGGCAGCAGGTGCGAGCCTGAGGCGAATTGCGTCTTCAGGTGGGGTAACCAGTGTCCATTTGGGCCGTAAGTTCGGATTCGAGCAGGCCACGACAGACACAGCTGCGCTCCTGTCAGACGTTGGTGTGGACGCGATCGTCGTGACCACTAGGCACGACTCGCATGCGTCCTACGTGCTGAAGGCACTGGCTGAAGGAAAACATGTTTTTGTAGAGAAGCCATTGGCGTTGTGCCACGAGGATCTGGACCAGATTGCGGCAGCGGCACAAGCGGCACAGCGCATGGTGATGGTTGGCTTCAATCGACGTTTCGCGCCGCAGGTCCAGAAGATTCAAGCGCTGTTGAGTGGTGCAACTGGCCCCAAGAGTTTTCTAATGACCGTGAATGCTGGGGCCATCCCGAAAAGCCATTGGACACAAGACGTAGAAGTGGGGGGTGGCCGTCTTGTGGGCGAAGGCTGTCACTTTATCGACTTGCTGCGTTTTTTGGCTGGTACCCCCATCGTGGCGCACCATGTTCAAGCGATGGATGCCAGCACCAAAGACAGTTTCAGCATCAATCTGCGATTTGCCTGCGGTTCCCTGGGTACGGTCGTCTACTTGGCTAACGGAAGCAAGTCCTTTCCCAAAGAGCGATTGGAGGTCTTTGCGTCTGGCAGGGTGCTGCAGTTGGACAACTTCCGCCGCCTCACAGGATATGGCTGGCCAGGATTCAAGTCGATGAACCTTTGGTCCCAAGACAAAGGTCAGGCCGCATGTGCGAAGGCCTTTTGTGACGCGCTGCGTACGGGAGGGCCAAGTCCGATACCCATTGGGGAGTTGTTGGAGGTCAGCAATGTGACCCTGAAACTAGGGCAGGCACTTTTATGAAGAAGGTCATGCTGGTTTTCGGAACTCGGCCAGAGGCGATCAAGATGGCGCCGCTGGTGCATCGCCTAGCTGAAGAGCCTGGCAGCTTTGAAGTCAAAGTGTGCGTCACGGCGCAACATCGTCAGATGCTGGACCAAGTGATGAAGGTATTTGATATCACCCCCGATATCGACTTGAACTTGATGAAGCCAGGGCAAGATTTGTTCGATGTCACTGCCAACGTGCTTTTGGGTATGAGGGGTGTTTTAAGTCAGGAAAGGCCCGACGCATTGCTCGTACATGGGGATACTACGACCACCATGGCAGCGGCGATGGCTGGCTTCTATTCCGGAGTGCCCGTGGGTCATGTGGAGGCGGGATTGCGTACACACGATGTGTATGCTCCATTCCCCGAGGAATTCAACCGCCAGGTAGCGAGCAAGATCACGCGGTGGCACTTCGCGCCTACCGAGTTAAGCCGCTCGAATCTGTTGGCAGAGGGCGTGCGCGATGAAGCGATCACGGTAACAGGCAATACCGTAATTGATTCTCTGCATTGGGTGCTGGGCCGAATTGAGGCTCAAAGCGGACGTGCACAACAGTTGGAAAATCAACTCAGCGCTGTGGTCCCTTTTGCTTGGCAGCGGGAGCGGTTTGTGTTGATCACCGGGCACCGCAGAGAAAACTTTGGGGATGGTTTTCAGCAGATCTGCGAGGCGCTACGCGAGTTGGCCGAGCGGTTCGAGGCGGTGCACTTTGTATACCCGGTGCACCTCAACCCCAACGTACAGCAGCCGGTGCGGGCTGTGTTGGGCGCGCGACACAACGTGCACCTTATCGAGCCGCTGGACTACGAACCGTTTTTGTATCTGCTTAAGCATTGCCATCTCGTGTTGACGGACAGCGGCGGCATTCAGGAAGAGGCGCCCAGTCTTGGTAAGCCCGTGTTGGTTATGCGGCAGGTTACCGAGCGGCCAGAGGCAGTAAACGCCGGCACCGTAGAGCTGGTAGGAGCGGACAGGGCTCGCATCGTGGAGGGTGTTACCCGGTTGTTGCAGGATGAAAGTCACCACCGCAAGATGGCCCGCGCCCACAACCCGTATGGGGACGGAAAGGCATGCGAGCGCATTGCTGACTTACTTCGCGCGTCCTAGCCGGCCTCTCGCCCGATTGGAACATTCAAGGAATCAAAGTGAATAACAAGAGAGTTAGCGTTATTGGACTGGGTTATATCGGGTTGCCCACGGCGGCCCTGCTGGCCAGCCAGGGATACACAGTGCTTGGCACGGATATCAACCGCCATGCAGTGGACACGATCAACCAAGGCTTGATCCATATCGTAGAGCCGGACCTTGATGCATTCGTTCGCTCTGCGGTAGCTGCCGGGCGCCTGACGGCATCGACTTCGCCGCAGGCGGGTGATGTTTACATGGTTTGCGTGCCGACTCCATTTCATGAAGGTGGACCCATCCCTCTGCCTAATGTGGATCATGTTTTGGCAGCTACACGCAGCATTGCACCGTTGCTTAAGTCGGGTGACCTTGTGATATTGGAGTCGACCTCGCCTGTAGGAACTACTGCTGAGATGGCGCAGGTATTGCGGGATGCTGGCGCAAACGTGGATGACCTGTTGATTGCGTACTGCCCTGAGCGGGTATTGCCAGGCAAGATCATGACGGAGATGGTGGAAAACGATCGCGTCGTCGGTGGTCTAACTCCCGAGGCCACACGGGCAGTGGCGGACTTCTATCGCACTTTCGTTCGTGGGGCCGTGCTTGAGACGGATGCCAAAACTGCGGAGATGTGCAAGCTAACAGAGAACAGTTTTCGTGACGTAAACATCGCCTTTGCCAACGAGCTGTCGCTCATTTGCGATAAGGAAGGCATTGACGTATGGAGCTTGATTCAACTTGCGAACCGGCACCCGCGGGTGAACATCCTGCAGCCCGGAGCTGGTGTCGGCGGGCACTGTATAGCGGTGGACCCCTGGTTCATCGTCGCTCGGGATGAGGCCAACGCCCGCCTGATACGTACTGCGCGCGAGGTGAATAACTACAAAACGGAGTGGGTGATTGAAAAGATCAAGCTGGCCGCAGCTGATGTCAATGCACGCACCGGACGTAAACCCACCATCGCCTGCCTAGGCTTGGCGTTCAAGCCAGACATTGATGACTTGCGTGAATCCCCCGCGCTTCACGTCGCCCGCGCGCTAAAGGCTCAGAATTACAACGTTGTGGCGGTCGAGCCCAACATTGACAGCAATGACGACTTCCCTCTGTTGACCACGGATCAAGCACTTGAACAGGCTGATGTTTTGGCGGTTTTGGTGAAACATCGGCAATTCGTGACCGCGCCCGTGCAAAGTCGGATTCGTGCCGCCGAGGCTCTCGATTTCTGCGGTTGCTTGAGGGGCTAAGGCTCCACCTAAATCAATGCGCCACTCCGCGCGATGAGTTCCATAAGCACACTGTGGCGCACCGTGCGTCACTTGAAGCTCGGACAAATCACCGGTCGAATTGTCTTCCGGCTCCGACGACCGGTGCCCGACTTGACCGCCGCGCCACAGCGTCGGACTTGGCCAGGCCCCTGGGCTTTGCCCGCCGGACGTCGCGTCAGTCTTTTAGGCTCGCAACGTTTTCGATTTCTGGGCGTCGAGAGTTACCTAGCAGATGTGGGCTGGGTCGGCCCGGGTGTCGATAAGCTTTGGCGATACAACCAGCATTACTTTGATGATCTGACGGCGCTACATGCACCGCAACGACGGGCTTGGCATACAGCGTTGCTAACGCGATGGCTTGCAGAGAATCCGCCTGCGCGCGGCGATGGCTGGGAGCCATACCCTACATCGCTGCGCATGGCCAACTGGATCAAGGCCAGCGCGTCTGGCTTGGAACTACCAACTGCCGCTTGGCAAAGCTTGGCTGTGCAGACTCGGTGGCTAAACAAGCGGTTGGAGTGGCATCTGCTGGGGAATCATCTTTTCGTCAACGCAAAGGCCTTGGTCATGGCAGGCTTGGCCTTTGAAGGTGAGGAAGCTGCATCTTGGCTGGAGCAAGGGCTTGCGATCCTGTCACGGCAACTGCCCGAGCAAGTGTTGCCAGATGGCGGTCAGTTTGAGCGCAGCCCCATGTACCACGCACTCGCTTTAGAAGATGTGCTGGACCTGATTAATGTCGCGCAGGCGGCGCAAGTCCCAGGGTTGGAGGCCCACTTGGCAGCTTGGCGTGCTGCGGCTGCCAAGATGCTGCATTGGCTGCGGGTGATGACGCATCCAGACGGAAAACTGGCGCGCTTCAATGACAGCGCCGATGGCATCGCTCCTGCCAACGCGGAGCTGGAGCGGTATGCAGCAGCAGTCGGGGTTAAAAGCACCAATGCTGAAACGGTCCCTGCGCTGCTAGCCGGTCAAGCCTTTCGCTCTGCTCAGGAGTCAGCTGCCGTTCTGCATCTCCCTGATAGCGGGTACATACGTGCGGCTTGGGGCCCCGCCGTAGCATTTCTGGACGTTGCGCCCATAGGTCCTGATTATTTGCCGGGTCACGCGCATGCTGACACCCTATCGTTCGAGCTGTCGCTACGCGGGCGGCTGCTTTTGGTGAACGGAGGGACATCCTGTTACGGCATCAGCGCCCGCCGATTACTAGAGCGTGGCACCGCGGCCCACAGCACGCTACAAGTAGCGGGTCATAACTCTAGCGAGGTATGGAGCGGCTTTCGAGTGGGCAGGCGTGCAAGGCCACTCGATGTGTTGGTAACTGCTTCCCAGGTTCGCGCGAGCCACGATGGGTACCTTTGGCTGCCGGGTAAGCCCCTGCACACCCGAGCATGGAGGTTTCATGAATGCGGCTTGGAGGTGGACGATCTGGTCTCTGCTTCTGTGCTGCCCGCCGTGGCGTATTACCACTTGGCGCCAGGGCTCAGGCTGCAACAGAGCGGAAGTCGTAAATGGCAGGTGATGGCGGCTGGGGAGCTTTTGGCGCAAGTAGAGGTGCTGCGGGGTCAAGGTTCTGCAAAAGTGTCAACCTTTGCGCCGGAGTTCGGGGTCATACTGCAGACGCAGTGCTTGGTGATTGAGTGTGAAGGCGGCCACGCTCTAACTCGGTGGACGTGGCACTCAATGCATCCTTAAAGAAACACATGCACATCCTTTTTCTAACGGATAACTTCCCGCCTGAAGTGAATGCCCCCGCCAGCCGCACCTTTGAGCACTGCGTCGAATGGGCAAAAGCTGGTCATCAAGTGACCGTGGTGACTGGTGTCCCCAATTTCCCTAAAGGGAAGGTGTTTGACGGTTACCGAAACCGCCTGTGGCAACAGGAAATCATTGCTGGTATACGGGTTATCCGGGTATGGACCTACATAACCGCCAACGAAGGATTTGCCAAACGTACCCTGGATTATCTTAGTTATATGGTCACTGGCTTTTTGGCGAGCTTGTTTGTCCGCCGGGTGGATGTTGTCGTAGGAACCTCACCACAGTTTTTCACCGCGTGTGCAGCCTACGTATCTGCTCTGTTCAAGCGCGTTCCATGGGTGTTTGAACTTCGGGATATTTGGCCTGAGTCAATTCGTGTTGTCGGTGCGATGAAACAAAGCAGGGCGCTAGATTTGCTCGAAAAGGTGGAACTTTTTCTATACCGAAAATCTAGTGCGATTGTGTCGGTCACTTACGCTTTCCGTGCTTCGTTGATTAAGCGTGGCATAAATGGTGACAAGATTCATGTGGTCACCAATGGAGTGGACATAAGTCGGTTTTCAGCTCGAGACAAGGACGCTGAACTGCTGCAAAAATACAATCTCCAAGGGAAGTTTGTGGCTGGTTACATCGGCACCCACGGACTGGCCCACGCTTTGGATACTCTGCTTGACGCAGCCAAAATTTTGAAGGCTGCTCCCGACGCCGACCGCTTCCGCATCATGCTGTTAGGCGACGGTGCCAGCAAGGCCGCCCTTCTTCAACGTGCGCAAGCTGAAGGGCTGAACAATGTCATCTTTGTGGATTCGGTGTCCAAAGATCAAGTGGTCCGCTACTGGTCGCTACTAGACGCTGCCATCATCCATCTGAAGAAGGACGAACTCTTCACTACGGTTATTCCTTCCAAACTTTTTGAATGTATGGGTATGGCGATTCCTGTGCTACACGGCGTGCAGGGTGAGTCTGCTGGCATCGTGGAGCGGGAGAACGTGGGTCTATTGTTTGAGCCGGAGAATCCACAGGCCCTGATAGATGGACTTCGACGGCTGGCCGACGACCCGGAATTGCTTATCCGCTTTAAGGCCAATGGCCCTTTAGGTGCGCGACACTATGACCGAAAATCCTTGGCGACCGCGTTGATCGGTGTTTTGCAGGCCGAAGTTGACAAGGCGTGACAACCTGACCACCGAATAACCCGCAATGCCATTTGAAAATGAAGATATTCGATGAAACTTGCTTGAGCGACCTTTCTGCCCGAGCAGAAACCAATAGTCGAAGGCGCCAACACCTCAGCATCCACCAAAGCTACCAGGAACCCTGCCAGCGCCTTTTCAACGCGATCGAGCCCGACAGCTACATCCGACCGCACCGGCATGCCACCGACCCCCGCGATGAGTTTTTGCTGGCGGTGCGTGGCGAGATGGCCTTGCTGATTTTTGATGATTCGGGCGCAGTGACCCGTGTGCAGCGATTTGCCTCCGAAAAGTACGGCCCCGCCTTCGCCGCTGGCATAGAAGTACCAGCCAGCACCTGGCACACCGTGCTTGCCCTGCAGCCGGGCAGCGTCTTGTTGGAAGTCAAGGCCGGACCTTTCGACCCCGCCCAGCCCAAAGACCTCGCACCGTGGGCGCCAGAAGAGGGCTCGAACGGCGCAGGTGCCTACCTTGAAGTGCTTATGAAGTGTGCAACTACATGAAGAGAATCCTAGTGACCGGCGGAGCCGGCTTCATTGGCGCCCACACTACGCTGGTCTTGCTGCAGTCGGGGGCTGACGTGGTGGTGCTGGACAACCTGTGCAACAGCTCTGCAGAGTCCTTGCAGCGGGTGGCAAAGTTGGCGGGGCGAGAGCCTGTTTTGGTAGTGGGTGATGTGCGCGACAGGGCGCTCCTCGATCGCTTGTTTGCAGCGCACGACGTTGGTGCTGTACTGCATTTTGCTGGCCTCAAGGCAGTGAGTGAAAGCGTGGCCCAGCCGCTGCGTTACTACGATAACAACGTCCACGGCAGCCAAGTGCTGCTGCAGGCCATGGCGCACGCGGGCGTGTACAAGCTGGTGTTTAGCTCGTCGGCCACCGTGTACGGTGAACCGACGCACATGCCTATCTCCGAGGCGTGTCCGGTGGGCCAGCCGACCAACCCCTATGGCCGCAGCAAGCTGGTGGTGGAAGACATGCTGCGCGACCTGTGTGCCTCAGACTCGCGCTGGCGCGTTGCCCTGTTGCGCTACTTCAACCCCGTGGGTGCGCACGAAAGTGGTCTGATCGGCGAGGACCCCAACGGAACCCCAAGCAATCTGTTGCCTTATGTGTCAAAGGTGGCGGTCGGCAAGCCGCCGTCTGTGCCGGTGTTTGGTAACGACTACCCCACACCCGACGGCACCGGCGTGAGGGACTACATCCATGTGATGGACTTGGCCGAGGGCCACCTGTGTGCATTAGACGCACTGAACGACCGCGTTGGTGCCTACGTATGGAACCTGGGCACCGGCAAAGGCCACAGCGTGCTCGAGTTGATCCAGGCCTTCGAGGCCGCCAGCGGCAAGCCCATTCCGTACCGCATATCGCCACGGCGCCCCGGCGACGTCGCCACCAGCTTCGTCGACCCCGCCAAGGCGCAACGCGAATTGGGCTGGAAGGCCAAGCGCGGTCTGCAGGAGATGGTGCGCGATGCTTGGCGCTGGCAGTCCCAGAACCCGAATGGGTTCAAGGGGTAGGGTGGCGCGGCGCCTTCGCAAAAGCCAACTGACCTGACCCTGCTAGACTGGCAATGTTCCTACATCATGTGGAACATACTGGAGGATCCCAATGCAGACCGTCAATATCCGTCAGCTCAAGACCAACCCCAGCACAGCGCTGGCTGCTGCCCGCGCCGATGACATGGTTGTTGTCATGAACCGTGACCACCCGCAGGCACTGTTGATCGATTTGGAGCAACTGGGGGTGCCCGACTTGCCTGCTGTTCGCGTGGCATTGGCGGTGTCCTTGTTTCGCACTGCAGCAGTGTCGGCAGGTTTTGCGGCGCGTATGGCGGGCAAGCCACTGGCTGAGATGCTTACCCTGTTGTCCAGCCAAG
>JBIIZY010000254.1:0-2743 GCA_044346035.1 Rhodoferax sp.
AAGCCACGGCATTTGCCTGGCTGGCGCGCCAAACTGTTTTGCGCAAACCGATTCCATTAGAAAGCGTTACGGGCGCACGAGGCGCCCGTATTCTTGGAGCAATCTACCCAGCCTGAGCGGGCTGACTGCAGCTTAGGTGGAGAACGAGGAGCCACAACCGCATGTGGTCGTGGCGTTGGGGTTTTTGATTACAAACTGCGCGCCCTGTAGATCTTCTTTGTAATCAATTTCGGCACCTACCAGGTACTGGTAGCTCATGGCATCAATCAACAAGGACACCCCGTTTTTGGTCATGGTGGTGTCGTCTTCGTTGGTGATTTCGTCAAAGGTGAATCCGTACTGGAAGCCAGAGCACCCACCCCCTTGAACAAACACCCTCAGCTTAAGCTCAGGATTGCCTTCCTCAGCAATCAGGTCGGCAACCTTGGCCGCCGCGCTGTCGGTAAAGAGGATCGGGGCGGGCATGTCGGTGTGAATGGCCTCTGCAACTGCGCTCATGGTTGACTCCGGTCAATTGGAAGGGGGCAATAGTACAGCAAATCGCTCGGGAATACGCTCAAGGGTTTGCCGCTGCAAGCTTGAGTGTGGGCTTTTCGTCGCCCTCGATCATTGGACGCAACTGCCCGCTGATCAAAGCGCCTTGGTGCATCTCGAGTGCAGCGTAGTGCACATCACCGTCAATGCGGGCCTTGGGTTGCAACTCCAGCATCTGGCGCGCGTGGACCGGCCCCTTGATGCTGCCATTGACGATGATGTGGTCGGCACTGACTTCGCCAACGATTTTTGCTGACTCGGACACCACCAAGATGCTGGGCTGGTCGTCCGAGGCACGCACATTCCCATTCACGTCACCGTCCACGCGCAAACCGGCAGAGAACGCGATGTGCCCGTTGATTTGACTTCCATCCGCAATCAAGCTTTTGATCGGAGGCTGCTTTTTCTTGTTGAACATGGTGCACCTTGGGTTGTCTTGCAAGCTTACATTTTGATGGTTTGGGTGGACTTCGGCTCATTGCCTTGCAATACCTTGGCAGAGACACTTTTCAGCACGACGTTGGGCGGCAGTTCAAACACCCCCTCCAAGCGCCCATACTGCTTGAGGGTAATGGCCTGTGGCCCACCAGGCAGAGCCGATGACCAGGGTCTGCCATTTTGCTGTCCAGCAAAGGTGATGTCCAAGGTCCCGCTGAACTCAGCTGCGTTGCGGTTCGCCTGAATTACGAGCACTTGCCAGCGAACAGCGTTACCACCTTGCCGCTCGGCCTGTAAGCCTCGAATGGCTACGCTGCCAGTGCCAGTGGACGGAATCAGTTTCTCGAAAAAGCCCAGGTCATCACGCAAGCGCCGGTTCTCCGCCTCAAATTGCTTGACCTGTAGCACCAACTGCTCTTTGGACGCCTTCTCTGCGGTCACCAAGGTACCCGCTGTATTGGCCACGGACTGTGCTTGATCCCGCTCCTCCTGGGTCTTGCTCAATTCGGCTTGCAGTGCAGTTACCTGCCCTCGCAACTGCAGCACCTGCTCCCGGCTGCCAGCCTCCAGCCCAGCGATGTCCTTACCGAACTCGAATGCCCACAATCCGATGGCCGCGCAAAATCCAAAAACGATGGCCAGCACCGCCCAGCGAAAGGGCCACGGCAGTGCACTGCGCACCGCCATGCGGGGGGCGCTGATAGTGAGGCGGCGGCGAAGCAGTCGAAGGCGCATGGGGCGAGAAGTCTAGCAGTGCAAAAAACAAAAGTCCGCCCGAGTGAACACCCGTGGCGGACTGTGAGCAGCTGCGAGCAACTGCGACTGGCGTTAGCGCTTGGAGAACTGCTTGCGACGGCGGGCGCCGTGGAAGCCGACCTTCTTACGCTCCACTTCGCGGGCGTCACGCGTCACGAAGCCGGCTTGGCTCAGCACAGGCTTGAGACTGGCGTCGTAATCAATCAGTGCGCGGGTGATGCCATGGCGGGTGGCACCGGCTTGCCCGGACTCGCCACCGCCTGCCACATTGACCATGATGTCGAAGCTCTCGGCATGGTTGGTCAGCAGCAGGGGCTGCTTGCAAATCATGATGGAAGTTGCACGGCCAAAGAAGTTCTCGATGGGCTTGCCGTTGACCACGATCTGGCCAGAGCCTTTTTTCAGAAACACACGGGCGACGCTGGATTTGCGACGGCCGGTGCCATTGTTCCATTCACCAATCATTTGGCAGACTCCCGTTGAACTGCGTTTGCCGAAATGCCCGCAATGTTCAGGACCTTGGGCTGTTGGGCGGTGTGGGGATGCTCTGCACCGCTGTACACCTTGAGCTTTTTGATCATGGCGTAACCCAAGGGGCCTTTGGGCAGCATGCCCTTGACCGCTTTTTCCAGGGCGCGGCCCGGGAACTTGGATTGCATATCGCGGAAATTGATGGCGGAAATGCCACCGGGGTAGCCGGAGTGGCTGTAGTAGACCTTGTCAATCGGCTTGGCGCCGGTGACACGCAGACGGGCTGCGTTAATGACAACGATGAAGTCACCGGTGTCGACGTGAGGCGTGTAAATGGCCTTGTGTTTGCCGCGCAAACGGAGAGCAACTTCACTGGCTACTCGTCCGAGGACCTTGTCGGTCGCGTCAATCACAAACCATTCGTGCACGACCTCAGCGGGTTTTGCGCTGAAAGTGGACATGAATATCTCTTTATCTGAGTTGGTTTGGCGGGTTCTTTTCCACGGTCGGCATTCCTCTGCTGGGAATCTCTTAGGTGGGGTGG
>JBIIZY010000255.1:0-2739 GCA_044346035.1 Rhodoferax sp.
TGTGGAACGTGGCCAATGCCTACGGCAAAACCGCCACCTTCATGCCCAAGCCCTACGCTGGTGATAACGGCAGCGGCATGCACGTGCACCAGTCCATCTGGAAAGACGGCAAGAACCTGTTTGCTGGCGACGGCTACGCCGGCTTGTCCGACTTCGCGCTGTACTACATCGGCGGCATCATCAAGCATGCGCGCGCCTTGAACGCCATCACCAACCCAGGCACCAACAGCTACAAGCGCTTGGTTCCTGGCTTTGAGGCACCAGTGAAGCTGGCGTACTCGGCCCGCAACCGTTCTGCGTCGATTCGCATCCCGTTTGTGGCCAACCCCAAGGGCCGCCGCATCGAAGCACGCTTCCCCGATCCTTCCGCCAACCCCTACCTCGCGTTCTCTGCATTGATGATGGCGGGTCTGGACGGTGTGGAAAACAAGATCCATCCCGGCGAAGCCGCCACCAAGGACCTCTACCACCTGCCGCCCGAGGAAGATGCCAAGGTCCCCACCGTGTGCCACAGCCTGGACCAGGCGCTGGACTACCTCGACAAGGGCCGCTCGTTCCTGACCAAGGGCGGCGTGTTCACCGACTCCATGCTCGATGCCTACATTGAGCTGAAGATGACCGAAGTGACCCGCTTCCGCATGGCGCCCCACCCGGTGGAGTACGACATGTACTACTCGCTGTAACGCCTGCGCGTAGCTGCGACGGTGCAAAAAAGGACGGCCTCGGCCGTCCTTTTTTTTGGTGCGCCCACGGTCGCTTGGAAAAACCCGCACGGGCCATGGGAGTATCGTCTTGCGCTGGGCGTGTGGCGCATACTGCACAGACTTTCGTGGGCTTTCGGTGGTGGATGTATGAAACGTGTAGTTGGTCTTTTTTTGCTGCTGGGCTGCAGTGCCGTGCTGGCTGCAGGCGAACGTATCTACCGGTGTGGCAATGAGTACACCAATACCGTGAGCGATGCGCAGATCAAAAACTGCAAGCTCATCTCTGGCGCCAACATCACCGTGGTTCCCGCAGCCCGGCCTGCTGCCAAGCCGCCCGCAGCGGCGGCGCAGCCCGAGTCAATCGGTGCTACCTTGGCCCAGCGTCAGCGCGATACCGAGGCCCGCGCCATCCTTGATAACGAACTCAAGCGATCCGAGGCGCGGCGCGCGGAGTTGCTCAAGGAATACAACAACGGCGAGCCCGAAAAGCTGGGTCCCGAGACCCGAAACCACCAAAAGTACCTAGACCGCTTGGCCGCACTCAAAGCCGCCATTGACCGCACCGAGGCCGACATCCAAGGCATTCGGCGCGAGCTCGGGCGCGTGCCCTCTGGCAGCGCCGTGCCTGCGGCAAAATGAGCGGCTTGACCCCGCTGCACAACCCGTCCCCACTTCGGTCTGCACCACCGCCAGAGCTGCTGGCGCGATTTCAGGCCTTTGATCTGCTGGCCACCCTCGTGGCGGTGGTGGATACGCATGGCTGCGTGGTGTTCTCCAACGCAGCGCTGGAAGACACTTTGGGTATCTCGCGCCGCGCCATCGTGGGCTCGGAGTTTGCAGAGGCGTTTACCGAGCGCAGCCAACTGCAAAACGCGCTGGAAGGTGCCAGCGAAAACGAGTTCGCAGCCATGCGCTACGACGCCTGGCTCAAGCGCGCAGGCCACGATGCCTTGCCGGTGCACGTCATCATCACCCGCACCGAGACCACCGACGAGACCATTGTGGAAATGGTGCCGCTGGAACAGCAAACCCGGCAAGACCGCGAGGAACGGCTGGCCGAGCAGGCGCAAACCAACAAGGAGCTGATTCGCAACCTGGCGCACGAAATCAAAAACCCCTTGGGTGGCATCCGTGGCGCAGCCCAGTTGCTGGAGCTGGAGATGGCGTCCCCCGAGCTGACCGAGTACACCCAGGTCATCATCCACGAGGCCGACCGCCTGCAAAGCCTTGTGGACCGGCTGCTGGCGCCGCACCGGCGGCCGCACACGGTGGGCGATGTCAACATCCACGAGGTCTGCGAACGGGTGCGCTCGCTGATTTTGGCGGAGTTCCCCAAGGGCTTGCGGGTGGTGCGCGACTACGACACCTCGATCCCCGAGTTTCGCGGCGACCGCGAACACATGATTCAAACCGTGCTCAACATCGCCCACAACGCAGCGCAGGCTTTGTGCGAGCACATTCAAGAAGGCACGGCATTGCTGACCTTTCGCACGCGGGTCACGCGCCAGGTCACCTTTGCCAAGCAGCGCTACCGGTTGGCATTGGAATTGCATGTCATCGACAACGGACCTGGCGTGCCAGACTCCATCAAGGACCGCATCTTTTATCCCTTGGTATCGGGGAGGGAAGGCGGGTCTGGCCTGGGCCTCACCTTGGCGCAGACCTTTGTGCAACAGCACCACGGCTTGATTGAAGTTGACAGCGTGCCCGGCCGTACCGACTTCAAGATATTGATTCCGCTACCGTGATGCCCAACCCTGGAACCTGCACAGCATGAAGCCCATCTGGATCGTTGACGATGACCAATCCATACGCTTTGTGCTCGAGAAGGCCTTGCTGCGTGAGCACATGCCCACACGCAGTTTTTCTAGCGCACGCGATGTGTTGGCGGCCTTGGGCACCGCATCCGACGATGACTTGCCGCAGGTCATGGTCAGTGACATCCGCATGCCGGGCGGCTCGGGCCTGGACTTGCTGGAAAAAGTTAAAGCCAAGTTTCCCGGTCTGCCCATCATCATCATGACCGCGTTCTCAG
>JBIIZY010000117.1:0-9243 GCA_044346035.1 Rhodoferax sp.
ATGGCAAGGGAACCAGCGTGATAAGGGCCAGGTACGGGTTCATGGAAAACAGGATCACGGCGGTCATCGCGATCATCACCACATCGCTGGCGAAGTCGGTTAGGTGCAAGGAAAGGTACACCGCAATTCGGTCACTCTCGCTGCCGACACGCGAGAGCAAATCGCCGGTGCGCTTGCCGCCAAAGTACTCCAGCGACAGCCGCAACAAGTGCTCGTAGGCGGTGGTGCGCAAGTCGGCGGCGATGCGCTCGGAGACCAGCGCCAGGATGTAGGTTTTGGCCCAACTCAGCAACCACGCCAACACGCCTGCCACCAACAAGCCCGACAGGTATCCAAGCACGGTGACAAGCGCCACCTGCTGGCCGTTTTGGTAGGGAATCAACACTTTGTCAACCAGCGGGATGGTGAGGTAAGGCGGCACCTGGCTGGCCGCCGTTCCCAGCAGCATGAGCACAAAGCCCAACAGCAACTGGCCGCGGTACGGCCGGGCAAAGCGCCACAGCCGAAACAGCGTCCAGGTCGACGGTGGTGTGTGCACCACCTGGGTACACACGGGGCATTCGCTGTCGTCCGGGGCCAAGGGCGCCTTGCAGCTGGGGCAGATGCTTTCTTGGATGGGGGCAGTGGGTGCGCCACGGGCAACGCCAGACTGCACGGCCACAAACTGCTGCACCAACGCAATCGCATGCAAGTTGTGGGCAAGGGTAAAGCGCCAGGTGTGCAGCAGCCCGTTGGCATCTTGCAACGCGAGCCGGCCTACGCCGGCGTGGTCCGAATGCTCGAGCACCAACCCAGCAACACAATCCCAGTCGGACCATTGCGCGCCCGCGCCAATCTGGCTGAGCAGGCGCTGGTTGGTGACCACCAGCCAACCCGCACAAAAGTGCAGTTGCCCATCCAAATCGACCTGCATCGCAGCGACCACCTGCTCATCGGCACGCAATTGCGGCGCAAGCTGCCGCTGGGCTGCGGCTGCGAGATCGCCTACGCGGGGGGTGACAACAGAAGCTTCGATGGTCATGGCTTGCACTAATCAATCGGAACCGGAAAGCGCGCGTTCAGAAGGTGGCAGCTAGGTGCCACCGGCGCCCGGTGGGCGGCTCAAGAGCCAGCCACGCACTGTACGCGACAAAAGGCCGGGGCTGACCGTGGGCCGCTGGGCAGACTGGGGGAGAATAAGGCCCGCGTCTGGTGCAGCGTTGGTGCACCGCCACCTTCATTGCTGCCATGCCAGTCTTCAAAAACATCGAAATACTGCGGGTCATGCCTCTGCGCGGCCCCAACATCTGGACCTACCGGCCAGTAATTGAAGCTTGGGTGGACATCGGCGCTCTGGAGCAGCACCCCTCCAACACCATTCCCGGCTTGTACGAGCGCCTGGTTGGCATGCTGCCCAGCCTGATCGAGCACCGGTGCAGCCCCGGGGTGCGGGGCGGTTTCTTGCAGCGCCTGCAAGAAGGCACCTGGGCTGCGCATATTCTGGAACATGTCACCCTGGAGTTGCAAAACCTCGCGGGCATGCGCACCGGCTTTGGTAAAGCGCGCAGCACCGCAACGCCCGGTGTGTACAAGGTGGCATTTCGCACGCGCCAAGAGGATGTAGGACGCTGCGCCCTCAACCTGGGACGCGACCTGTTGATGGCGGCCATCAACAACACCGCGTTCGGTGTGGCGGGCGCGGTGGAGCAGTTGCATGCGATGGTTGACGACCTGTGCCTAGGCCCCAGTACCGCCCACATCGTGGATGCAGCGGTCAGCCGCAACATTCCCTTCGTTCGCTTGAGCGAGAGCAACCTGGTGCAGCTGGGCTACGGCGCAGCGCAGCGGCGCATTTGGACTGCGGAGACCGACCAGACCTCGGCCATCGCCGAAGAGATCGCCTGTGACAAAGACCTGACGAAGAACCTGCTCGAAGCTTGCGGCGTGCCGGTCCCCCGCGGCGAGTTGGTACGCAGTGCCGAGGCCGCTTGGGAGGCGGCCCAGTCGATTGGGGTTCCGGTGGTGGTCAAGCCCTACGACGGCAACCACGGTCGCGGCGTTTCGCTGGACTTGCGCACCGAGTCCGAGGTGCAAGCGGCCTACCACCTGGCGCACCGCAAGGGCAACGGAAGCAGCGTAATCGTGGAAAGGCACATCGACGGCAACGAACACCGCCTGCTGGTGGTGGGCTCCAAAGTGGTAGCCGCTGCCGCTGGTGATGCGCTGTGGGTCGAAGGAGATGGCGTCTCCAACATCGACCAGTTGGCCCAATTGCAGATCAACACCGACCCGCGCCGCGGCGAGGGCGAGAAGTTTCCCCTCAACCCAGTCAAACCCGGTGAGAGTGGCGAGATCATTCTGGAGCTTGAGCGCGTGGGCCTGACACCGCAGAGCGTGCCAGCGCAGGGCCGCAAGGTGCTGATCCAGCGCAACGGCAACGTCGCCTTCGACGTCACCGACAAGGTCCACCCCAGCATTGCGCACGCAGCAACCCTGTCGGCGCGGGCCGTGGGTTTGGACGTCGCAGGCATCGACATGGTGTTGCAAGACATTGCGCAGCCACTGCAAGCCCAGCGCGGCGCAGTAGTCGAGGTCAATGCCAGCCCAGGGCTGCTGGCGCACCTGCACCCCGCCGAGGGCGAGGGACAGCCGGTGGGGCAAGCGATCGTGTCGCACCTGTTTGGCGAGGGGCAGGACGGGCGCATCCCGCTCGTCGGCATCACGGGCACCCAGAAAACGGGCCGCGTTGCGCGGCTGCTAGCGTGGCTGATCCATATCAGCGGCAAGCGCGTTGGTTTGGCCTGCAGCGAAGGCCTGTACCTTGGCGCCCGCCAAGTCGATGCCGGTGACTGCGCGCGCTGGGAGGCGGGCCAGCGCGTACTGATCAACCGCGCAGTGCAAGCTGCGGTCATCGAGAACCCCAGCGCACAGATTCTGGGCGAGGGCTTGGCCTATGACAAATGCAGCGTGGGCTTGGTCACCGACGTGACCTGGCAACCGGCGCTTGGCGGCTTTGACATACAAGACACAGAGCAGACCTTCAAGGTTGCGCGCACCCAAGTCGACGTGGTGCTGCCATCGGGCTGCGCCGTGCTCAACGCCGCCGATGCACAGGCTGCAGCGCTGGCCGAACTGTGCGACGGCAGTGTGATGTTCTATGGGCTCCAAGCCGAGCTCCCGGCCTTGGCCGACCACCGTGCAACAGGCGGTCGCGTGGTGTTTTTGCAGGACGGCGCCATCGTGCTAGCGCAAGGCGAAGCGGTGCTGGCGCGCTTGCCGATGTCGATGCTCAAACCTGCCAAGGCCGCCCAGCCGGAGATGGTCATGGCAGCCGTGGCGGCGGCGTGGGCGCTGGAAGTTCCTTTGGAGTTCATCAGTGCCGGCCTGCGTACCTTTGACTCCAGCCCCAAAAAAACACCGTACTGAGCACACCATGGACGTGACCCGAATCCGCGCGTTGCGCGGTCCCAACCTCTGGAGCCACCACACTGCCATTCAGGCCGTGGTGGCCTGCAACGACGCAGAGGACGCTATCCATCGCATGCCCGGCCTTGAAGCACGGCTGCGAGAGCGCTTCCCTGCGCTGGGTCCCCTGCAGGCCAAGGGCCAGTCCGAAGGCGTGTCGATGGCACACGCGCTGGAGTTGTGTGCCCTTGGCTTGCAAGCACAGTCTGGCTGCCCGGTCACGTTCAGTTGCACCACGCCCACGGTGGATGCCAAGGTCTACCAAGTGGTGGTGGAGTACAGCGAGGAGGCGGTGGGCCGGCTGGCACTGGAGCTGGCGCATGCGCTGTGTGAATCGGCCTTGCACGGCACCGAGTTTGATTTGCAAGATGCGCTGACACGCCTGCGCACATTGGATGAGGATGTGCGCCTGGGGCCCAGCACCCGCTGCATTGTCGATGCGGCTCTGGCGCGCGGCATCCCCTACAGCCGCATGACCGAGGGCAGCATGGTGCGCTTTGGCTGGGGCAGCAAACAACGGCGCATCCAGGCCGCAGAAATTGATGCCACCAGCGCGATTGCCGAAGCCATCGCCCAAGACAAACAGCTCACCAAAAAGCTGCTGGCCGCAGCCGGGGTGCCCGTGCCCGCCGGTCGCACGGTGCGCGATGCTGAGGACGCGTGGGAGGCAGCCTGCGAGATTGGCTTGCCCGTAGTCGTCAAGCCGCTGGACGGCAACCAAGGCAAGGGTGTAACCGTCAACATCACCGACAAAGCGCAGTTACAGAAGGCCTACGCCACGGCGACCGCGTACCGCAGACGCGTTCTGGTGGAGCGCTACATGCCTGGCAGCGACTTTCGCTTGCTGGTGGTTGGCGACCGCCTGGTGGCAGCAGCGCGGCGCGACCCACCCACGGTCGTGGGCGACGGTGTGCACTCCGTGGCCGAGTTGGTCGAGCGCATCAACCAAGACCCGCGCCGTGGCGCGGGACACGCCACTTCGCTCACCCGCATTAGCTTGGATGACATTGCGCTGGCTTGCCTGGCTGCGCAGGGTTTCGACGCGGGGTCGGTGGCGCCCAAAGGGTGCCGCGTGTACTTGCGCAACAACGCCAACCTGTCTACGGGTGGCTCGGCCACCGATGTGACGGATGACGTACACCCGGAGGTGGCCGCGCGGGCGGTCGATGCCGCGCACATGGTCGGCTTGGACATCTGCGGCGTGGACATCGTGACCGAGAGCATTCTGCGTCCATTGGAAGAGCAAGGTGGTGGCGTGGTCGAAGTCAACGCAGCGCCGGGTTTGCGCATGCACCTGGCGCCGTCCTACGGCAAGGCGCGCCCGGTGGGCGAGGCCATTGTGTCCATGCTGTTCAAGCCGGGGCAGGACGGGCGCATCCCGGTGGTTGCCGTCACCGGCACCAACGGCAAGACCACCACGGTGCGTCTGGTGTCCCACATCATGGCCGAGCACGGACTGCGGGTGGGCATGACCAACACCGACGGTGTGTATGTCAATGGCCAATGCGTAGACACCGGCGACTGCAGCGGCCCCAAGAGTGCCCGCAGCGTGCTGGTGCACCCTGATGTGGACGTGGCGGTGCTGGAGACCGCGCGCGGTGGCATCTTGCGCGAGGGGTTGGCCTTCGACCGCTGCGATGTGGCGGTGGTAACCAACATCGGCAACGGCGACCACCTGGGGCTGAACTACATCACCACCGTCGAGGAGCTGGCCATCCTCAAGCGCGTGGTGGTGCAAAACGTGGCGCCGCATGGCGTGGCAGTCCTCAATGCGGCGGATCCCAAGGTTGCGCGCATGGCCAGCATGACCCGTGGCCTGGTGACTTTTTTTGCAGCCGATCCGCAGCACCCGGTCATGGCGACGCACCAAGCACAAGGCCATGCCGTGGTGTATGTGCAAGACGGTCACATCGTCGCCAGCAAGGGCAGTTTTCGCCACCACATTGCGCTCTCCAACGTGCCGATCACCCTGGGTGGAAGCATTGCGTTCCAGGTAGAAAACGTGCTTGCGTCGGTGGCAGCGGCGTGGGCCCTGCGGGTGGAGTGGTCCTCTATCGAGAAGGCTTTGGCCACTTTTTCCAACGAGGCCAACAACGCAGCCGGGCGCTTCAACCTGTTCCAGTACCACGGCGCCACGGTGATTGCCGACTACGGTCACAACCCGGACGCCATGCTGGCGCTGGTGCAGGCGGTGGAGGCCATGCCGGCACGCCGTCGCAGCGTGGTCATCAGCGGTGCTGGCGACCGCCGCGACGAAGACATCCGCCAGCTCACCGAAGTGCTGGGCAAAGCGTTTGACGCGGTGGTGCTGTTTGAAGACCAATGCCAGCGCGGACGCGGCCATGGGGAGGTGATCGCCTTGCTACGCCAAGGTCTTGCGCATGCACCGCGCGCCACCAGCACGCGGGAAATCTACGGCGAGTTTCTGGCGATCGACGCTGCGATGGATACGCTGCAACCAGGCGACTTGTGTCTAATCTTGGTGGACCAGGTCGAAGCGGCGCTGGCGCACATTGCGGCCAAAATTTCCGCCGGACAGGCTTAGCCGACAGACGGCTCCGGCGGCACCTCGGCTTTGGGGTCGCGTGCCATCAGCTCTGCCACAGCCTGCGCGGGCTGCAGCCGACCGTCGAGCAAGGCCACCACGCAGCGGGTAAGCGGCATGTCGACACCCAGGTCCTCGGCGCGCTGCAGCACGGTGCGGGCGCAGTACACACCCTCGGCCACATGGCCCAGGGCGGCGACCGCCTGTTCCAAGCTGGCACCCTGGGCCAGGGCCAGGCCCACCTTGCGGTTGCGCGACAAATCGCCGGTGGCGGTGAGCACCAGGTCGCCCAGACCGCTGAGCCCGGTAAACGTCTGCGCCCGCGCACCCAGCGCCATGCCCAGGCGCGTCATCTCGGCCAAACCGCGGGTGATCAGCGCGGCGCGGGCGTTGAGCCCCAGCGCCAAGCCATCACACAAACCGGTGGCAATTGCGAGCACGTTTTTCACCGCGCCGCCGACTTCTACACCCACCACATCGTCGCTGGCATACACCCGCAGGCTGCGTCCGTGAAAGGCTTGCACCAGGCTGTCGCGCACACCGGCGTCTTGGCTGGCGGCGACCAGCGCCGTGGGTTGTCCCAGTGCCACCTCCTGTGCAAAGCTGGGCCCGCTGAGCACACCAGCACGCAGCGCCGGCGCAACCGATTGCTGGACCTCGTGTCCCATGCGACCCAAGCCGCCCAATTCCGCCGACGGCACCTCAAAGCCTTTGCACAACCACGCCACGGGACACGTGAGGTCTTTGATCTGTTGCAGCAGCCCACGCAAGCCGGACATGGGCGCCGCCAACACAACCAAGTTTTGGTCCCGCAACAGGCCATGAAGGGAAGCCTCGCCGCCGGACGCAACCTGCAAGGCTTGTGGGAAAACCAAGCCCGGCAAGTAGCGCGCGTTTACGCGGTCGCTGGCCATGCTTTGCGCATGCGCTGCATCGCGCGCCCACAAGCTCACACGGTGCGCCGCAGCGCCGTGGCTGGCCTGAACCGCCAAAGCGGTGCCCCAGGCACCAGCACCCAAAACAGCGATCTTCATAGGAATATGGGGCTGCGACCTGTTGCGCCGGCGTGCACTGCTGCGTACACCGGCCAGCCAGGACTACTGGGGCAAGGCGGCGCCCGCTTCGCCAGCGGCTTGCACCTGCTGCTGCTCGTACATGGCCTGGAAATTGATTTCTGACAGGTGCACTGGCGGAAAGCCACCACGCTGGATCAGATCGGCCACGTTGCCACGCAGGTAGGGGTACACGATTTGCGGGCAAGCAATACCCATGATTTGGCCCAGTTGCTCTTGCGGCAGGTTGCGAATCTCAAAAATACCGGCTTGGCGCGCCTCGACCAGAAAAACAGTGCGGTCCTTGACCTTGGTTTGCACCGTTGCCGTCACGCACACCTCGAAAATGCCTTCGGCTACCGGGGTGGCCTCCACGCCCAGCTGAATGTCTACCGAAGGTTGGTCTTGCTCCAACAAAATGGCGGGGGAGTTGGGTTGTTCCAGCGACGCCTCTTTGAGGTACACACGCTGAATCTGGAATACGGGATCTTGGTCGGCCATGGGAGGTTTCTTTCAGAGTAAAACAAAGCCCGCTTGGCCGGAGGTGCAAGCGGGCCCAAACAACGCAGTCGGCGCGATTATCTCAGCGCGCTGCCAGCAGCGGCACCAGACCGCCCCGGCCATCAAGCGCTACCAAGTCGTCGCAACCGCCCACGTGGGTGTCACCGATGAATATCTGCGGCACGGTGCGTCGGCCAGTGAGTTCCATCATGCGGGTACGCTCGGTCGGGTTCAGGTCCACCCGCACCTCGTCAATGTGCGAGACACCTTTGGATTGAAGCAGGCGTTTGGCTTGAATGCAGTAAGGGCAGGACGCAGTGCTAAACATTTTGACGGTTTGCATGGCCTGCCCCTCAAGCCTTCTCGGTGGGCAGGCTGGCGCTACGCCAAGCAACCAGTCCGCCTGCCAAGGTTTGCACCTGGGTAAAACCCAGCTTCTTGGCAATACCCACCGCCCGCCCGGAGCGCGCACCGGTTTGGCAGACCAGCAGCAGCGGCACCGCCTTGTTTTTTACCGCAGCAGCCAGCTTCGTCTCCAGTTCGCCCACAGGGATATTTTTGGCACCGACGATGTGGCCCGCAGCAAACTCGCTGAACTCGCTGACATCGACCACCGCTGCCTTTTCGCGGTTCATCAGTTGCACCGCCAACGCAGGGCTGAGACCCGTGGCCGCCGCGCCCTGCACGATGGGCCACAAAAGCATGCCACCGGAGAGCATGGCGATGGAAATGAGCATCCAGTTGTCGACAATAAATTTCACGGTTTTCCTTGATTGGGTATTTGGCTGAGGCCTGCCTGATGGCAGGGTGAACCGGGCGACATTCTAGAATGTCGCGCCGCATCGGCGCAGGGCCGCGGCGCACATCACCCTCTGACAAGAAGACCTACCATGTACAAAATCGTCCTCGTGCGCCACGGCGAGTCGACCTGGAATTTGGAAAACCGCTTTACGGGTTGGACCGATGTGGGCCTCACCCCAACCGGGGTCGCACAAGCCAAGGCAGCGGGCCAGCTGCTGCAAGCCGGGGGTTACGACTTTGATTTGGCCTTCACCAGCGTTCTCAAGCGCGCTACCCACACACTGTGGCACTGCCTTGATGCAATGGACCGCACTTGGCTTCCCGTGGCGCATTCATGGCGCCTCAACGAGCGGCACTATGGGGCGCTGCAAGGACTCAACAAAGCGGACACGGCACAGAAATTTGGTGATGCACAAGTGCTGCTGTGGCGGCGCAGCTACGACATTCCGCCACCGGCCTTGGCTGCAGACGACCCCCGCTGCGAACGTGGCGACCGGCGTTACGCCAAACTGTCCGCAGACCAATTCCCGTTGACCGAATGCCTGCAAGACACGGTGGCCCGGGTGCTGCCGTTCTGGCACGAGTCGGTCGCACCGGCCGTGCGCGCTGGCAAGCGCGTGCTGATCGCCGCCCACGGAAATTCCATCCGTGCGCTCATAAAGTACCTCGACCACATTGCGCCCGCAGACATTGTGGAACTCAACATTCCCAACGGCATTCCGCTGGTCTACGAGCTTGATGCCGATCTCAAGCCCCTGCGGCATTACTACCTTGGCGACGCCCAGGCAGCCGCCTCGGCCGCAGCAGCAGTGGCAGCGCAGAGCAAGTCCTGATGCAATCCAAGCGGGGTGGCGTGCAGCGCGCGCCAATACCCCTGGCAGAGTGGAAGCACGGCCTGCA
>JBIIZY010000256.1:0-2728 GCA_044346035.1 Rhodoferax sp.
GCCTCTCCTGCTGCAGCGTGGTGACGGGCGCGGTGTCGCCGTCGTGGTTGCTTGCGGTTTGCAGCAGGGCTTGCGCGTGCGCGTTGTCGGGTTCGCGCGAGAGGGTGAACTTCAGGTTGTTGACCAGGTAGTCGTGCCCGGCAAACAGCCTTGTGTTGCCTGGCAGGCGCGAGAGTTGTTGGTCAAAGGTCTCGAACAGCAGCTCGGTATTGCCGCCGTTGTGGGTGTTGCCCGCACCGGCATTGAAGAGCGTGTCACCGGAGAACAGCGCAGGCTCGTCGGTGTGGGCCAGCAGGCAGATGTGGCACAGCGTGTGGCCCGGCGTGTCCAGGCATTCCAGCTCCACGGTTTTGCCAACCTTGATGATGTCACCGGCTTGCACGCCCCGGTCCACGTGGGCGATGCGCCCGCCCGACTTGTGGTGTGCAATCACCTTGGCGCCGGTCGCGGCCACCACGGCAGCGTTGCCGCCGGTGTGGTCGGCGTGCTCGTGGGTATTGAGCAGCTGGGTGATGTGCCAGCCGCGTACCTTGGCGCGGTGCAGGCACTGGGCGGCGTCCAGCGGGTCGATGGCGAGCGCTTCGCCTGTCTCCGGGCAGGCCACCAGGTAGTTGTAGTTGCGCAGGGCGTTGCCTGTCCAGATGCGCTCCACCAGCATGGCCAGGCCCCTAGCTCAGGTGTTTGCCGGCAATGCCTGCAAGCTCAAACATCGTCACCTGCGCCTTGCCAAACACCGGCAACAGCTTGGCATCGGCGTTGATGGCGCGCTTGTTGCTGGCGTCTTGCAGGCCGTTGGCCTTGATGTAGTCCCACAGCTTTTTGATCACCTCGGTGCGGGCCACTGGCGCCGCACCAATCACTGCGGCCAAGGCGGCGCTGGGCAGCTTGCCGCTGGCGGCGGTGGTGGCGCGGGGTGCTTTCGGTTTGGCGGAAGCGGACTTCGCGGCAGTGGCCTTGGCGGTCTTGGCAGGTGCGGTCTTGTTGGGCGTGGCCTTGGCGGCCTTCTTGGGCACCTTTTTGACGGCAGCTTTGTCAGCTGGGGCGCTGGCAGCCTTCTTCGCTGCAGGCGTTTTGGCGGAGGCTGTGGCCGTCGTACTTGTGCCCACAGCCTTGTACGCCGGTTTGCGCGGCGGGAACTTGCTGGGCGCGAACTCAAAGTTCACCTTGCCCGCCGCTTCGTCCCACACCAGCATGGCCTTGAAGGCGCGCCGGGTGCGCATGGAGACAAACTTGTCGAGCAAATCGGTCTTGCCGGTTTCCAGCAGCTTGCCCATCTGGGCGCGCTCTATGGGCTGCTGCAAGATGACCTGGCCGCTCTTGAAGTCGCAGCTCGGCGTGGGCTGGGCGTGCGTGGGGACCGACTTTTCGCACACATAGTTTTTGCCGTGTTCGTACACGGACGCACCGCATTTGCGGCAGGCGCCCAGCGCAACTTGGCCGGAAAAGTCGATCAGCTCGCCACTGTCTTCACCGGCCTTGTCGTCGCCGAAGTCGAACTCCAGTTTGTAGTTCTTGGTTTCGTCATCGAACTTGATGACCATCTCGGCGGTGAAGGGCCAGCCCGCCTTGGAGCGAAAGCCGTCCAGCGGTCCAATTTTCTTGTCGCGCAAAAATTGCTCTACTTCGGCGTGCTCAAAGGTGCGGCCCGCAGGCGACTTGCCAAACGAAAAGCCGCAGCCCTCAGTGGTGCCCGATGCGCCGGTGCAGGTGTAGCGGCGGTAGTTTTCTTTCACCACGCCGCCGCAGTTGGGGCAGGGTGCGGCCAGCGTGGCGTAGTCGCCGGGGATGGTGTCGCGGTCGTACTCTTTGGCTTTTTTCACCATGCGCTCGGTCATGGCCGCAATCTCGGCCATGAAGGTTTCGCGGCGCAGCTTGCCCTGCTCCATTTGCGCGAGTTTGTATTCCCATTCGCCGGTGAGTTCGGCTTTGGACAGCTCCTCCACACCCAGGCCGCGCAGGAGCGTCATCAGCTGAAACGCCTTGGCGGTAGGAATCAGCTCGCGGCCTTCGCGCAGCATGTACTTCTCGGCAATCAAGCCTTCGATGATGGACGAGCGCGTGGCCGGTGTGCCCAGGCCTTTTTCCTGCATGGCTTCGCGCAGTTCGTCGTCTTCCACGGTTTTGCCTGCGCCTTCCATGGCGCCCAGCAACGTGGCTTCAGAGTAGCGGGCGGGTGGGCGGGTTTTGAGGCCTTTGGCGTCCACCGATTCGGTCTTCACTTTTTCGCCGGGCTGCACCGGCACCAGGCTTTGGCCTTTGTCGCCGTCTTTGGCGTCGGCCACTTCGTCGGCGGCTTCCTTGCCGTAGATGGCGAGCCAGCCCGGCTTGACCAGCACCTTGCCTTCGGTTTTGAAACTGTAGCTTGCGGATGAATTTTCCGACGGGCCACCCCTAGGAATACTGGCCACCTCGGGGGGCAGCGCAGCACGCGCAGCGGCAAGCTTGGGGGTAACAGTCGTAACACGGGTGGTCACCTGGTATTCCGCGCTCGGGAAGAACACCGCCATAAAGCGGCGCACCACCAGGTCGTACACCTTCTGCTCGGCTTCCGACAAGCCGCTGGGCGCTTGCAGCGTGGGGATGATGGCAAAGTGGTCCGACACCTTGGCGTTGTCAAACACGCGCTTGGTCGGCTTGATGTAGTTGCCGTTGAGCGCGGTGAGCGCATGTGGTGCGAGGTGGCGCATACCGCTGTCGGCCAGCATCTCGAAAGTTTGCTTGACCACCG
>JBIIZY010000257.1:0-2722 GCA_044346035.1 Rhodoferax sp.
CCGATCTGCGCTATGTGGGCAGCGCCTGCCCCCGCACCGCCTGGAGCGACCCCGACCGCGAATGGCTGGAAGCGCGCGGTGTGCAGGTGCAGTTCCGCGCCTCGCTGGAAGACGACCTGTCGGCGGTGCGCGAGTACCAGCCCGACTTGGCCATTGGCACCACGCCGGTGGTGCAAGCCGCCAAAGAGCTGAGCATTCCGGCGCTGTACTTCACCAACCTGATTTCTGCACGTCCCCTCATGGGCCCGGCAGGCGCTGGCTCGTTGGCCACCGTCATCAATGCAGCCATTGGCAACAAGGCGCGCTTTAGCGCCATGAAAGACTTTTTTGGCGAAGCCGGTAGCGGTCACAGCGCGGGCGTCTGGGAAGGTGCCAACGGCGTGCCGCAAGACCGTCCCGAATTCAAAGCCGAAACCAAGCGCCAGCTGGAGAAGCTGCTGAAAAAACGCAAAGCAGAGGCGATGATCTGATGCTAGTTCTCGACCACGATCGCGCTGGAGGGTACTGGGGAGCGGTGTATGTGTTCACCGCCATCAAGGGCCTGCAAGTCGTCATCGACGGCCCCGTGGGGTGCGAGAACCTTCCGGTCACGTCCGTGCTGCACTACACCGACGCCCTGCCCCCGCACGAGCTGCCCATCGTGGTCACCGGATTGGCCGAAGAGCAACTGGGACGCGAGGGTACCGAAGGCGCCATGCGCCGCGCCCACGCCGCGCTCGACCCCGACCTGCCCGCCGTGGTGGTGACCGGCTCGATTGCCGAGATGATTGGCGGCGGTGTCACGCCCGAGGGCACCAACCTGCAGCGCTTTTTGCCGCGCACCATTGACGAAGACCAGTGGCAATGCGCCAACCGCGCCATGTACTGGCTGTGGCAACAGTACGGCCTGCGCCATGTGCCGGCACGCACACCACTGGCCGAACGCAAAGCGGGCGAGAAGCCCCGCGTCAACATCATCGGCCCGAGCTACGGCACCTTCAATTCGCCCAGCGACCTCGCCGAGATTCGCCGTTTGGTGCAAGGCATTGGGGCCGAAATCAACATGGTCTTTCCGCTGGGCAGTCACCTGGCCGATGTGTCGCGCCTGGTGGAGGCCGATGTCAACATCTGCATGTACCGCGAGTTTGGCCGCCTGCTGTGCGAGGCGCTGGAGCGCCCCTACCTGCAAGCACCGATTGGCCTGCACAGCACCACCAAGTTCTTGCGCACCCTCGGGGCATTGCTGGGCCTGGACCCCGAGCCCTTTATCGAGCGCGAGAAGCACACCACCATCAAGCCCATCTGGGACCTGTGGCGCTCGGTCACACAAGACTTTTTTGGCACCGCCAACTTTGGTGTGGTGGCCAACGAAACCTACACCCGCGGCATCCGCCATTTTCTTGAAGAAGAAATGGGCCTGCCCTGCAACTTCGCGGTGGCCCGCAAGGCCGGTGCCAAAACCGACAACGCAGAAGTGCGCCGCCTGGTGGCCGAGAAGACACCGCTGGTGCTGTACGGCAGCTACAACGAACGCATCTACCTGGCAGAGATCGGTGGCGGCGGCATGATGAAAACCACCTTCATCCCGGCCAGCTTTCCGCTGCCCATCATCCGGCGCCACACCGGCACGCCGTTCATGGGCTACGCCGGCGCGACTTACATCATCCAAGAGTTTTGCAACGCCTTGTTTGATGCGCTGTTTCACATCCTGCCCTTGGGCACCGAGCTGGACCGCATCGAGGCCACGCCGGGACGCGCCGCCAGCACCGAGACCTTGGCCTGGGAGCCGGGAGCGCACGCGCTCATGGAAGAGTTGTTGGAGGCGCAGCCGGTGCTGGTGCGCATTTCGGCGGCCAAACAGATGCGCGACCGCGCTGAACGGGATGCAAGAGAGACAGGGCGTGCCGGCGTAGAAGCCAAACGCTTTGCAGAGTTGTTCGGACATTCACACGCTGGAGCTACCGCATGAACTGCGCGTTGCGGCTGGTGAGTGACTGCACAAATGTCCGGGCAACCGGGCATGAGGACGCTGGTGTGCACGTCACGCTGGCGATGAGGGCCATGTCTGCAAAGGCAGGGCGTAACGCCGAAAGGCATTTTGAGTGAGGTGCTAACGATGACTGAATCAGCGAATCCTTCAGGGCTGACAGACGAAGAAGCGCAAGAGTTCCACAAGTACTACATCCAGGGTTACCTGCTGTGGGCGGCTGGCGCATTTTTTGCGCACAGCTTGGTGTGGATTTGGCGTCCCTGGTTCTAACAAGAACCACGCTTAGAGGTGTATATGAACCAACAACACGTCAATGATCCGTCCTTTGTCTCCGACAGCCACCTCAATGGCTACCGGGTGATATTCGTTGTGATCTTTTGCATCTTCATGACGCTTGCCGTGGTGGGGCAATTGCTGGCGCTGAACTGGCGCAAGTGGCTGCCTGGCGCAGAAGGCACGAAGACCACTGTGGTCAGCGTGAAGTCTGCTGTGTACACCGTGATCTCTCAACTGAGTTAACGAAAGGAAATTCCTATGTGGCGCATTTGGCGTGTGGTCGATCCACGCAAGGCAATCGTTCTGACCGGACTGTTGATTGCCTTCATCTCTGCAACGATCCATCTGGTTTTTATCAGCAGCGATCGTTACAACATCAACACCTGGCATCCCGACACGGTCAAGGCCGCGGCGGCTGCACAGAATGCGGCTCTGCCGCAAAAGTAACGACTTCGGTCGTTCATTCCGGCAGACGTA
>JBIIZY010000118.1:0-9171 GCA_044346035.1 Rhodoferax sp.
CGCACAGTTTAGCCTTTCGCCGTGCGTGGGGTGCCCTGCTTGCAACCCACCTTGGCGCAAACCGCCCGAAAGCTTCCATGGCCTCCGCACTCACCGACAAACTCAGCCGCCTCGTCAAGGAAATGCGGGGGCAGGCGCGCATTACAGAAACCAATGTGGCCGACATGCTGCGCGAGGTGCGCATGGCACTGTTGGAGGCCGATGTGGCCCTGCCGGTGGTGCGCGATTTCATCGCGCGGGTCAAAGAGAAGGCGCTGGGCGAAGAGGTTTTGGGCGCACTGCAGCCGGGCCAAATGCTGGTCGGCATCGTCAACCGCGAACTCGCTGCCACCATGGGGGATGGCGTGGCCGACATCAACCTGGCCGCCCAGCCCCCAGCAGTCATTTTGATGGCGGGCTTGCAAGGCGCGGGCAAAACCACCACCACTGCCAAGCTCGCCAAGCACCTGATCGTCAAGCGCAAGAAAAAGGTGCTCACCGTCTCGGGTGACGTGTACCGCCCGGCCGCCATCGAGCAGCTCAAAACCGTCACCGCGCAGGCCGGTGCCGAGTGGTTTCCCAGCAGTGCAGACCAAAAGCCGGTGGACATCGCTCTGGCGGCGCTGGATTACGCGCGCAAACACTTCTTTGACGTGCTCCTGGTCGACACCGCCGGACGCTTGGCGGTGGACGAAGCGCTGATGCTGGAAATCAAAAACCTGCACGCCGCCCTGAACCCGGTAGAAACCTTGTTTGTGGTGGATGCGATGCAAGGCCAGGACGCGGTCAACACCGCCAAGGCCTTCAAGGATGCGTTGCCCCTGACCGGCATCATCCTTACCAAGACCGATGGCGATTCCCGCGGTGGCGCGGCGTTGTCGGTGCGACAAGTCACGGGCGCGCCCATCAAATTCGCAGGTACCAGCGAGAAGCTAGACGGCTTGGAAGTCTTCGATGCCGAGCGCCATGCGGGACGCATTTTGGGCATGGGCGACATCGTGGCCTTGGTGGAGCAGGTCACTGCTGGCGTCAATATGGAAGCGGCGCAAAAGCTTGCGGCCAAAGTCAAAGGCGGTGCCAGCTTTGACCTCAATGACTTCCTCGCCCAAATTCAGCAAATGAAGCAAATGGGTGGCCTCTCCAGCCTGATGGACAAGCTGCCCGCAGCCATGGCAGCCAAGGCCGGTCAGGTCGATATGGACCGGGCCGAAAAAGACATCCGCCGCAAAGAAGGCATCATCCACAGCATGACCCCGCTGGAGCGCAGCAAGCCCGACTTGATCAAGGCCACCCGCAAGCGCCGCATTGCCAGCGGTGCGGGCGTGCAGGTGCAAGAGGTCAACCGCATGCTCAAGGAGTTTGAGCAAATGCAGGACATGATGAAAAAGATGAAGGGCGGTGGCATGATGAAAATGATGAAACGCATGGGCGGCATGAAAGGCATGCCCAAAATGCCATTTGGATGAGCACCATGAACCACACCGCAACACACCGCGTCCACAGCCTGATCGCCACCTACGCCGAGAGCCACCAGCACCCCACCAACGAGGTGATCCACTTCGTTTGTGTGCCGGTGATCATGTTTTCTTTGCTGGGCCTGGTCTGGAGCGTGTCTCCCATCGCCGCACTGGTGCTGGTCGCGGGCTCTTTGGTGTACTACTTTGCGCTTTCGGTGCCATTGGCAGTCGGCATGCTGCTGCTGTCGGCGGCCATGGTGGCGCTGCTGAGCGCTTTGCCGCAAGCCCACCTGCTGACGGTGTCGGTGGCGGTGTTCGTGCTGGCATGGATTGGCCAGTTCATCGGCCACAAGATCGAGGGCAAGAAGCCAGCGTTTTTTGACGATGTGCGCTTCTTGCTGATCGGCCCGCTGTTCGTGCTGGGCTTTCTGTACCGCCGCCTGCGGATTGCGTACTGATCGTTCGGCTCTGGCGCCGCCGCCCTGCGCCAAAACCTGGCGACGCAAGCGGCCAAGCGCGCACCGCCCCCGCGGTCATGGTGGGTGGGATGGATGCCTTTGTTGCTCCTGCGCTTGCTTGTGCTGGTGATAAAAATTAGCCAGTACGTCAAACGCTAGCTTGCGTGTGGTTTTGTCTTCTGCAATCAGACCCTTGCGGTTGAAACCTTGGTTGAAGACCGTCTGGCGCCGCTCGGAGCGGAAGTCGTACAACAGCCAGGGCGTCATGCCGCAGATGTAAGGCGCTTTGGACAGCCGTTCGATCTGCTGTTCGAACACATGCGCCTGGCACTCTTCGGTGAAGAATTCGTCGGTGCGGCCGTGGTGACCCGCCAGCGCATCGGCGCCGGTTTCACTGATCAAGACGGGCTTGTCGGGCGCTGAGGCATGCAAAAGACGGTCGAGGCCGGAAAAATCGGGCTCGTACCAGCCGAAGTACTCGTTGATGCCGATCACGTCGATGTGCTCGGTCAACCGGTCCTCGATGCAGAACTTCTGTCGGTTGATCAGGCAGGCTGCCGCGATCAGGCGGGTGGCGTCGTGGGCACGGGCGGTATCGGCCAATTCGCGCATGAACGCCAGACGTGCGTCGCTGTCCTCGTTCTCGTTGCCTACGCCCCACAGGATGACGGATGCACGGTTGCGGTCGCGGCGCACCAGTTCAGCCAATTGGTTGCGTGCGTCGTCTAGCGTGGCGGGGTTCGCAAAGTCGATGGCCCAGTACACCGGGATTTCTTCCCATAGCAGGACGCCGAGTTCGTCCGCAATCCGGGATACGTGCCCGTGGTGGGGGTAGTGCGACAGGCGCAGAAAATTGCAACCCAAGGCGCGGGCGTCGGCGAAGCGCCTTCGCACATCTTGCTCGGTGGACACCTTGCCTAGGACTACGTCGTCCTCGTGGACGCAAATGCCCTTGAGATAAATGCTTTGGCCATTGAGCAGGATGCGTTGTCCGTCCGTGCGGATTTCGCGAAAACCGATGAGATCGCGAACCACGTCGCTGCCCAGACGGAACTCCACCGCGTAGCGGTAGGGGTCCTCGGGTGACCAGAGCCTGGGCTTTGCGTGCAACACCACCTTGGCGTGGCCCGCGTGGGTACGCACGGTGTGCGCGATGCCAAGCGCGGGAATGCGCAGCTCGACATCAGCATCTACCGCGTCCGACAGCGTTACATCAGCGACCAGATGTTGGTAGCTGCCGTCCGGTTGGAGCTGGACCGAGGCGTCTCGGATGAACAGCGCGGGCAGTCGCAGCAGCGCCACCTCGCGGTAAATGCCGCCATGGTTGAACCAATCGAAGTGCTGCATCGGTACCCGCTGGCGTTCGCGCCGGTTGTCCACTTGGATCTGCAGGCGGTTTTCACCGGCGTGCAGGTGGGCGCTGAGCTCAACGCAAAATGGGGTGGAGCCGCCCCTATGCGTGCCAAGAAACTCGCCATTGAGGAAGATGCGCGACTGGTAGTTGGCAGCGCCGATGCACAGCAGCGTGCGTGGGTGGGACGGATCAGGCACATGGGTGATGGTGCGGGTGTACCAGGCGGCACCTTCAAAGTAGCGCCACTCCGCACGCTCGGTGGTCCAACACGCGGGCAACTCCATTACCAGTCCCTGGCCCGCATCGTAATCGCGTGGCTTGGGCCATTGCGGCGCGGGCAATGGTGCGTCCCGGTACCACTTTTGGCGTAAACCTTCGTCGAACAGGTCCAGCGTGAAATGCCAGGGGCCATCGAGCGGCAGATGCGCTCGCGTGTTCCAGTCGACCAACGTGTCCGCGCCGATGGTAGGTGTGTTGGTCAACAGCGCGTAGTCCTCGTCGTGGAGGTGCGCGAACGGATCGACGGCGTTGTGCTTGGCGTCGTTGTTTGCGTTGTAGGTGTGCGCGTTCATGGCTGCGCCTCCTGTAGTGGGCGACTTTGGCGGTAGCCGATGCCTACCATCCGCCGGAAGACCCATCCGCTGCCGGTGGGCGACCATTCGGGCCAGAGGCATTCGGCGATCATGGCGATGGCGATCCAGCGGAACCAAGTGGCGAAGGTGTTTGAAAGTCCTTGCACCTCTTGGTAGCCGCGGGCCCAGCCGTCTTGGCGTCGGGGCGGAACACTGGGTCCGCCACGCACATCGGCAAAACCGCCATCGGCGTTCTGGAACGCCAGCAGCTCCGCAAGGAGGTTGCGAAGCCAATCGCGGATCTCGCCGCGACGGTGGTCGATCTGCCAGTACGCGTGCACCAGCAGATCAACCAAATCCACGTCAATGCAGGCGCTGTGGATGCGAGGGGCTTGCGTCAGGCAGTAATTCACCGCTCGGTCTTGGTAGGCCAGTGTGCGCCCCGTGGCGTACCACAGGTGGTAGTTGTGCATGGAGCCGGCCATGGCGTGCAGCAGACGCTCGGGATGCGCGTGCTGCCCAACACCCCAGAACCCGGTGCTGGGCTCTTGTAGCCGGTCATGCCAATCAAATAAGGTTTGCAGAGCGGCGCGCGCCGCAGCCTGGTCGGTGCCATCACCTTGCGCCACCAGGAGCAACAAGAAGCTGCCCAGGTTGACAATGTTGTTGCCCTCCAGCCAAGGGTCGCGCAGATCGCGTTCGCACAGCCAAGCCTTGAGTTGTAGCGGCTCCAACATCGGACGCACGAAGTCCAGCACTGCCCGATGGTCGCTCACCAAGCAGTCGATGGCGCCCAAGCTGTAGTTGGTGACGTGGAAGTCGATGTAGCGCCAGGTCTCTGCCAAATCCGGCTTTTTGAATACGGCGTCGTCGTGCATACCTTGTATGCGAAATACACCGTCGGACCGCCGTTGCCCGAGCAGCCATTGCAGCAAGGGCTGGTGCAGCGTGCTGTCGGGCTCCAAGTCCCCCAGCAGCGCCCGGTTGATGGTGCCGTTGTAGGTTCCAGGCAGCAGCATGCCCGGCCACTGCGCCGGGTCGTGCGCGGCGCTGATGCGCAGCACGCCCTTGGGGTATCCCTTGGCTTGCATGCTGTTGATCCAAGCCAAGCTGCGTTCACGGGCCTCAGAGATGTGGGTCTGCAGATCCAGGTCGGTGGGTGCGGGGCGGGAGACGGCAGTCAATGGCGGCATGGCGGGACGTGGGATTCGAGGCTCAGCCCTTGACGGCGCCGGCCGTCATACCGGACATGACGCGTCGCTGGGCAATCAGAAAGAAGAGCGTGACCGGGATGGTGATGAGCACCGACATGGCCATGATGCCCTGAAAATTCACGCCGAGTTCGCCGTTGAGGTTCATCAGCGCCACCGGCAAGGTGTAGGTATCGGGTGAACGTGAGACCACCATCACCGGCAGCCATTGCGCCCAGTTCAGAAGGAAGGTGATGATCGTTGCGGTCGCCACCACGGGCATGGCCATGGGCAGCACGATGGAGAACAGGATTTGCGCTTCGGTGGCGCCGTCAATCACGGCGGCTTCCATAACTGACTTCGGAATCGTTTGAAAAAATTGCTCGAAGAGGAAGAACTGAATGGGCCCGAGCGCCAAAAACAAAATGATGCCGGTGTAGCTGCCCAAAAGCCCCATCTTGAACATGACGATGTACACCGGAATCACCAGCAGCATGTAGGGGTACATGATGGTCACCATGAACCCTGCGCGCAGCAGCCGGAACACCCAAAACGACGGTCGCCGCACCAGCGCGTAAGCGCCCAGTGCGGTCACCAGAACACCCAGCACGGTGGAGGCGCTGGTGATAAGCAGGGAGTTGAGTGCATAGCGCCACAGCGGGGTGCCGCCGACGGTGGCAATCTCGCGCAGAACATCCAGCGAAAGCGTCTCGGGCCAAGGGCGCAGGGGTGAGGCCAGAATGGCTTGGCTGGTGCGAAAGGCACTGACCAGCATCCAGTAGTACGGGTACAGGCAGACCAGGGTCACCAAGCCCGCCACCGCCCAGGCCAGGGTCTTTTGCCACCAGGGTGCGCTGTGCATGTCAGTGTCCCGCCTCGCGGCTTTGCAGCCGCATCAAGCCCGCTGCCAGCACGATGACGATGGCGAAGAGCACGCTGGCCATCGCGGTAGCTTCGCCGTAGCGCCCCTGGTCGAACAGCTGGTAGGCGTAATAGCTCAGGAAATTGGTCGAATCGTTGGGACCGCCCTTGGTCATCACCGCGACCACGGTAAAGGTCTTGAGGTACTGGATAAGGGCGTAGACGCTGTTGACCAGCAAGGCCGGGCGCAGCTGCGGTAGCACCACATGCCAGAACTTCTGCGTCGCACTGGCACCGTCAATCTCGGCTGCCTCCATTTGAGCCTTGTCGCACAGCGCCAGGTTGGCGAGGAAGACGATCACATAAAAACCAAGGTGGTGCCACAGTTCCGCCAGCAGCACCGCCTGCAGCACCGTCGAGGTCGAAGCCAGTCCGCCGAAAGTCGGCAGATGCAGTGCACCCAAGGCGATGTTGATGGCCCCGAAGCTCTGATCGAAAA
This sequence comes from Rhodoferax sp., assembly GCA_044346035.1. Taxonomy (GTDB): domain Bacteria; phylum Pseudomonadota; class Gammaproteobacteria; order Burkholderiales; family Burkholderiaceae_C; genus Allorhodoferax. The sequence goes on from JBIIZY010000118.1 coordinate 6,371, forward strand.
GCCAGCGCCAGACCACGTAGCCTGCAATGTCTGGGGTCACCACTGGCAGGAACACCGCCAGCTTGAAAAACGTGCGCCAGCTTCCCACCAGGGCCGAGTTGAGCAGCAGCGCATACAAGAGCGCAAGCACGATGGTGCTGGTCACCGCCAACAGCGTATAAAACAGCGTTCGCCAGAGCGAGGCCACGAATACCGGGTCGGCAAAGATGGCGATGTAGTTGGCCAGACCAACCCAGGTTGGGTTGGGCTTGAGCGCACTGGCGGACTCGGTGAACGAGGTCTGGATGGACAGGAGAATGGGCCACACCCCGAAGACGGCAGTGAGTGCCGCAAAGGGAAGCACGAACAGCCAGAACACGCCGATGGCTGGCGCGCGTGGGGGGTGTAGCGCCAAGCCTGCCATCACACGGCCAGCCCCGAGGCGCTGTCAAACAGGTGCATGGCTGCGCTTGCCAAGTAGATGGTGCGCTCGCTTCCCGGCGCCTCACCAAAGGACGCGCCGCACCGCGCTACCAACTCGCAGGTTCCAACTGCAAACGTAACCAAGGTCTCGGCGCCCAGTGGTTCGGTGATGACCACGCGCGCAGGCACCGGCACGCCGCCTTGGTCCGCGAGGCTGATGTTCTCTGGGCGAATGCCAAAAGTGTGCGATTGCGCTGCCCCGGCTCGCTGTACCAGGTCCGGTGGTAGGGGCACCGCCACGTCGCCGAGCCGTGCATGGCCCGCTTCGACGCGGCAGGGCACCAGATTCATGGGTGGTGAGCCGGTGAAGCCGGCGACAAATAGCGCCGCCGGCGTGTTGTAGACGTCCTGCGGTGTGGCGTACTGCACCTTGTTGCCTGCGCTCAACACCGCAATGCGGTCGGCCAACGTCATGGCCTCCACCTGGTCGTGGGTGACGTAGATGATGGTCGCACCCAGCCGCTGGTGCAGCTTCTTGATTTCGCTGCGCATCTCGGTGCGCAACTGCGCGTCGAGGTTGGACAGCGGTTCGTCAAACAAAAACACCTTGGGTTGGCGCACGATGGCGCGTCCAATCGCGACCCGCTGGCGCTGCCCGCCCGACAGTGCCGCGGGCTTGCGCTCCAGCATGTGATCGATGCGCAGCAGTCGGGCGGCGTCCGTGACGCGCGTACGGATCTCCGTCTCGGGCGTTTTGCGCAAGCGCAGCCCAAAGGCCATGTTGTCGTACAGCGTCTTGTGGGGGTACAGCGCATAGTCCTGGAACACCATGGCGATGTCCCGGTCGCGCGGCGCCACCTCGTTGACGCGCCTGCCATCGATGCGCACTTCGCCGCTGCTGATGCCTTCAAGGCCGGCGATCATGCGCAACAGCGTGCTCTTGCCGCAGCCCGAAGGCCCGACGAAGACCACCATTTCGCCGTGCGCGACCTCTAGGTCGATGCCGTGGACAACGGTGGTCTTGCCGCCATAGGACTTGGTAACCTGGTGCAGTTCGACGCTGGCCATGGGGCAGCGGCGCGCCTACTTTTTGGCCACTGCAAGCTTGGCCTGCAGTTCGCGCATTTCACCTGCGGTTTCCGAGATGAAGGCCTTCCAGTTGGCAGGTGGCTTGGCCAGTGCGCCCAGCAACTTGCGGTGGTAGGCGGCTTCAAGTTCCGGGTACCACGGGTGGATGGACTCCGGGAAATCGTAGGCCGACAGGCTGTGGTTGGCCAAAGCAAAGTAGCGCTGGCGCTCGGACAGGGCCGACAGGTCCAGGTCCTTGCGAACGGCCGAACCCACGTTGTCCAGCGAGGCCTGCTGCGCTGGCTTGCTCAGCATGAACTTGGCAAACTCAACCGCGATGGCCTTGTTGGGCGAATTCTCTGGCACGGCCACGCCGCGCATACCGCCAATTACCACCGAATTCTTGCGTCCCTCAAAAGCGGGCCAAGGGCCGACGAGAAAGTCCCCGTTGAGTACCGCTGCCCCGTCCCACTTCTTGACGTTCCAGTCGCCCACCCGGAACATGCCAGCCCGCTGGCCTTCAATGACTTGGTACATCTCGCCAAACGAGTGGTTGATGGTGTCCGGTGCAACGTAGCGGTATTCAGTAAAGGTCTTGAGCACTTCTTCGAGCACACGGGCGCGAGCCGGCTCGTCAATCACGACCTTGCCGCTGGGGTCCACCAAGGTGTGGCGCAAGCCCGAACCAAAGGTGAACAAATCAATCATATGGACCAGGTCGCGCGGCTTGGCCGCTTGCAACGCCATGCCAAAGGTGTTGGCCTTGCCGTCGCCGTCCGGGTCGCTGTCACGGAACTTCACGGCGACCCGCTGCACGTCGGTCCAGGTGGTCGGGAACTTTTCGCCGACCTTGTCGAGCCAGCTCTTGCGCACCCCAAAGCCCATCTGCACGCGTTGAATCGGAAGGATGATCATCTTTTGGCCCTGGGTGGCCACGCGCAGGTCGTCATCCGTTAGGAAGGCTTTGTCAGAGACCGACGCCAGCACCGGGCGCAGGTCCATGAGCTTGTTGGTTTGGTCCGAGACGCGGATGACACGCTCGTAGTTGTTGTAGATCAGGTCCGGCGCGGTGTTGGTGTTGAGCGCGGAAATCGAGCGGCCAAACCACTGGTCGGTGGGGTAGCTGACCGACTTGACGGTCACGCCCGGACGCTGCTTGGCGAACTCGGCACCCATGGCCTGGAACCACTTGATGCCGTTTTCTCCGAGGTCGTGCCAGACGACGATTTCCTGGGCATGGGTCTGGCCCATGAACAGCGCGGTGGCGGCAGCCGCCACGAGGGTTTTGAAGGTTTTTCTCAAACGCATGGTTGTCTCCGGTGGGTCTGGGG
>JBIIZY010000119.1:0-9169 GCA_044346035.1 Rhodoferax sp.
TGCGCGCACCAGATCGACCATCTGCTCGCGAAATTGTGCCGGGTACGGCGCCTTGGGATTGGGCATCTTGGACTCCTTCTGCAAGAACAATAAGGTGTCCGTGAAATGGGGTCAACTTCACCTGTTCTTCGGACGTGAGCGTCCAGCCGGTGGGGTTGTTGGGTGCGTTGACGATGAGCAGCTTGGTGCGCGGGGTGATGGCGTCCAGCAGCGCTTGCAGGTCCAGCGTCCAGGCACCGTCCTTGGGCACCAGCGCCACGGTGCGCAGCGTGCCGCCCATGATCTGGGCCTGCGCCGTGAGGTTGGGCCACACCGGGGTGACGGCCACCACCTCGTCGCCAGCGTCCACCAGCGCCTGCACCGCCAGCATCAGCGCGTTGACGCCGCCCGCGGTGACCGCGATGCGGTCCATGCCGATGGGCTGGGTGCTGCCCGCGCCGCTTGGGGCCGGGCTGCCAACCGGCGCACCGCCACCAGCGTTGCTGCGGCTGCCTGAATTGCCCATGCCGCCGCCGTGGGCCGGGTGTTTGCGCGACATCTCCAGCGCAATCGCTTGGCGCAGTTCGGGCAGGCCCAGGTTGTGGGCGTAAAAGGTTTCGCCCCGGTTCAACGAATCGATGGCCGCCTGGCGGATGAAGTCGGGCGTGACCTCGTCGCTCTCGCCAAACCAGAAGGCCAGTACGTCACTGCGCCCGATGCCCGCGTTGGCGACCTCGCGGATTTTGGATTCTTCGAGGTTCAAGATGGTGTAGCGCATAGCAGGTTAATCCAGACAAGAAGCTAGGTTTATAACTGGGCAGCCGGTGGGCCAGTCAGCGTGCCATTCAGTGGGTGTGGTGCAGCGGTGTTGCCAGCGCCTAGAGCCAGCGCACCAGCAGCGGAATCAGCACCGATGCAAACAGCACCTGCAGGCCCAGGGCCAAAGCCGCCCAGGCCCCGGCGTCGGGGTGTACTTGCAGGGCCCGCGCAGCACCGATCCCGTGCGCCGCGGTGCCCAATGCGAAGCCACGTGCCATCCAGCCGGAGGCGTCGCGTCCGATGCCCATGGCGTCGAAAAGGTACTTGCCCGAGAGCGCCCCCACCATGCCGGTGACCACCGCAAACACTGCCGCCAGCGCGGGGATACCGCCGATCTGCTCTGCCACGCCCATGGCCACGGGCGCAGTGACCGATTTGGGGACCAGCGACAGCAGCACGTCGTGGGGCAGGCCCAGTGCCCATGCGAGCGCGGTGGCACTCGCCACGGCGGCCGTGCCACCGGCCAGCGATGCGACTGCAAAGCGCCCCCAACGCTGGCGCAGTTGCGCCCGGCGCAGCCACAGGGGCCAGGCCAACGCCACCACCGCAGGCCCCAGCAAAAAGTGGATGAACTGCGCACCGGAAAAGTAGCTGGGGTAGGCGGTGCCGGTCACGGTGAGGCCCAGCGCCAGCACCAGCACCGACCACAACACCGGGTTGGCCCAGGGCGCTTGCTGCACGCGCGCGTACACGGCCTGCGCTAGCAAGTACACCACCAGTGTGGCTGTCAGCCCAAACAAAGGCGTGGACGACAGGTACACCCACAGTTGCACAAACTCGCTCATGGTGGCGCACTGTCTTGGTCGCGCACCAAGGCGCGCAGCACCCATGCCGTGACCGCCAGGCTGACCCAGGTGGAGACCACCAGCACCACACCTATGCGCACACCGTACTGGCCGATCAATCCGAGGTGGGTCATGACGCCCACGCCCACCGGCACAAACAGCAAGGAGAGGTGCGCCAGTAAAAATTCGGCCACTGCGCCCACACACTGCTGCACCCACGGAACGCGCAGTGCCATCAGCAACAGCAGCATGCCCACCACGGGGCCTGGCAGAGGCAGATGCAATCCGCGCGAGGCCAACTCGCCCAGCGATTGCAACACCAGCAAGACCGTGATGCCGCGCAGGGCTTGCATGGTGGAGGCGCTTAGAAGCGCGGCAGGTCCGGGTGCTTGAGTTTGCCGCCGCGCACCAGCTCTTTGCCGTACTCTGCGCAGCGCTGCAGGGTGGGAATGACCTTGCCGGGGTTGAGCAGGCCATGCGGGTCGAAGGCGGCCTTGAGGGCGAACATCTGGGCGTTTTCTTCGGCGCTGAACTGCACGCACATGCTGTTGAGCTTTTCCACGCCCACGCCGTGCTCGCCGGTGACGGTGCCGCCCATGGCGACGCTGGTCTCCAAAATCTCGGCACCAAACAACTCGCAGCGGCGCAGCTGGTCGGGGTCGTTGGCATCGAACAAGATGAGGGGGTGCAAGTTGCCGTCGCCAGCATGGAACACATTGGCGCAGCGCAGTTGGTACTTTTTCTCCATCTCGGCAATGGCCAGCAGGATGTCAGCCAGGCGCTTGCGCGGAATGGTGGAGTCCATGCACATGTAGTCGGGGCTGATGCGCCCGGAGGCCGGAAAGGCGTTTTTGCGCCCACTCCAAAAGCGCAGCCGCTCGGCCTCGGAGTTGCTCACCGCGATGTGGGTGGCGCCCGCTGCGGTCAGCACCGCGCTCATGCGGCCAATTTCTTCTTCCACCTCTTCCGGGGTGCCGTCGCTCTCGCACAGCAAAATGGCTTCGGCGTTGAGGTCGTAGCCCGCGTGTACAAAGTCTTCGACCGCAGCGGTCATGGGCTTGTCCATCATTTCCAAACCTGCGGGAATGATGCCTGCGGCAATCACCTCCGCCACCGCCGCTCCGGCTTTGCGGATGTCGTCAAAGCTGGCCATGATGCAACGCGCCAGCTGCGGCTTGGGCACCAGCTTGACGGTCACTTCCAGCGTGACTGCCAGCATGCCCTCGCTGCCCACCACCACGCTGAGCAGGTCGTAGCCGGGGCTGTCGAGCGCGTCGCTGCCGAAGGTGATGGGCTCGCCCTCCATCGTGAAGCCGCGCACCTTTTGGACGTTGTGCAGGGTGAGGCCGTATTTGAGGCAGTGCACGCCGCCCGAGTTCTCGGCCACGTTGCCGCCGATGGTGCAGGCAATCTGGCTGCTGGGGTCGGGGGCGTAGTACAGGCCGTAGGGCGCAGCCGCTTCGCTGATGGCCAGGTTGCGCACGCCGCACTGCACCACCGCGGTGCGGGCCAGTGGGTCCACCTTGAGAATCTTGTTGAACTTGGCCAGTGACAAGGTCACGCCCATGGCGTGTGGCATGGCACCGCCCGACAGGCCGGTGCCGGCACCGCGCGCGACCACCGGCACTTTGAGCGCATAGCAGGTCTTCAGCACCGCCTGCACCTGCGCCTCGGTCTCAGGCAAAGCCACCACCAGTGGCCGCTCGCGGTAGGCGGTCAGGCCATCGCATTCGTAGGGCGTGGTGTCTTCGGCTTGGTAGAGCAGGGCGTGGGCGGGCAGGTGGGCACCCAAGGCCTGCACCACGCGGGCTTGCTGGGTGGCACGCTGCTGTGCTTCGTGGGTGGCGCGGGTGGTGGCGTTCATGGTGGGGCTCCGTCGCAGGGTGCGTTGACTTTACGGCAAGCGCGCAGGTGCTGGCGTGAATAAAACTGCGCTGCCAATTGAAAACACGTGGGAGTTGGAAACCCGATGGCGCCGTGCTTCGCGGGCCGCGCCGCAGGGGTGCCCTCAGCCCATGGCCTTTTTGAGCCAGTCGGCAAACGCAGCCACCTCCCAGCGGTCCATGGCACCCGTGCGCCAGCACAGGTAGTGCGCGTGCGGGCTGGGCACGCTGCGGCGCATGGCTTCGCTGCTGCCCAGGCGCACCAGGGCGCCGGTGTCCAGCCAGGGCGCGCCCAGTTTCAGGCGCACCAGCGCGATGCCCATGCCAGCAGCAGCGGCGTCGCACATCAAGCCGATGTCGTTGAACTGCGACCCATCGATGGGTTCGGGCCAGTCCAGACCGCTGGCGGCAAACCAGGTGCGCCACGGCTCCAGGGGGCTGCGCAGCAGGGATGCGCGCTCGAGGTCGGCGGGGGTCTCAAACGGGCCGTGCTCGCGCACATAGGCGGGCGAGGCCAGGGGCGCGACCTCGTCTTTGGCCAGGCAGACGTACTCCAGGTCCGCGTACCGGCCCGCACCAAAGCGCACCAGCAGGTCGGCGTCTTCGGCCACCACATCCAAGAGCGGAATGGACACCTGCAGCGTGAGGTCGATCTCGGGGTAGGCCTCGGTGAATTGGCGCAGCCGCGGGATCAGGATGGAGCGCGCAAAGGTGGGCGTCACCGCCAGCCGCAGTTTGCGCTTGCCGGGCGCTGCCGCCGAGCTGGGGAACTTTTGCAAGGTGGCCAGGCCTTCGCGCACATGGGCCAGGTACTCGCTGCCCTCCACGGTGAGCGAAAAGTCGGCGCGGCCAAACAGCTTGGTGCCGATGGTTTGTTCTAGTTGGCGAACCCGGTGGCTGACGGCACTGGGTGTGACGCACAACTCCTCGGAGGCCAGCGTCACGCTGCGCAGCCGCGCCAGCGCCTCAAAGGTCAGAAGGCACTGGATGGGTGGGATGCGGGCGGCGCTCATGCGCTCACTATAATTCGCGGCCCCGCGCGGCTGGCCATGCGCTTTGGCGCCAGCCCACCGCATTTGTCTCCCCACCCTCCCAAGGCCTGCCGCCATGTCTGACACTCTCGCGGTGCTGCCGCAGTATTTCTTGCCCAAACGCGCGCTCACAGTGTTTGCCGGCTGGGTGGCCGGAGCCCACGGCGGGCGCGCAACGACAGCCTTGGTGCGTTGGTTCGTCAAGCGCTACCAAGTCAATATGGACGAGGCCCTGGACCCGGACATCGCCAGCTACCCCACCTTCAACGCGTTTTTTACCCGCGCGCTCAAGCCCGGTGCGCGCCCCTTGGCAGCGGCGGACTTCGTCTGCCCCGTGGACGGTGCCATCAGCCAGTGTGGTGCGATCGAACGCGATCAGATTTTTCAGGCCAAGGGCCACCGCTACAGCACCACCGCGCTGCTGGGCGGCGACGCCGCCGCAGCCGCCGCTTTTCACAACGGTAGTTTTGCCACCCTGTACCTAAGCCCACGCGACTACCACCGCATCCATATGCCCTGCGACGGGGTACTGCGCCGCATGGTGTACGTGCCCGGTGATTTGTTTTCGGTCAACCCGACCACTGCGCGCGGCGTGCCGGGCCTGTTTGCGCGCAACGAGCGGGTGGTGTGTATGTTTGACTCAGCGCAGGGGCCGTTCGTGCTCACGCTGGTGGGGGCCACCGTGGTGGGCAGCATGGCGACGGTGTGGCACGGCGTGGTGAACCCGCCGCGCAGCCCGCAAATCTGTGAATGGCACTACGCGCCCGACCAGGTCGTGCTGAACAAAGGCCAAGAGATGGGCCGTTTTTTGCTGGGTTCTACCGTGGTGATGCTGTTTCCCCACGGCATGCTGCAGTTGGACCCTGCATGGCATGCCACGCGGGCCATTCGCATGGGTGAGGCGATGGGAAAAAGCGCAACGCTTGCCTAGGGTGCAGGCAGCGCTGGCGGCTTGCGCGCCGTGTGCTCGGTCGCTTGGGCGACGCGTGCTCGGTGGCCCGGGCGCCGTGTGTTGATAGCTAGTGAATGACCACCGGGTTTTGCGCCAGCCCGGCGTATTGCTCCAAGGTGTCTTCGACTTCTTCTTGGGTGGGGGTGTTGATCTGCCAAGCGGCGATGTGCTGCTGGAACAGCTCGGCCCACGAGCCATCGAGGTAGACCTCTTTGCCGGAGCGCTTGTCTACGATTTCAAAGCCGTGGCGCGCCAGCACCGGGCGCTTGCGGGCGCCGTGCTCGCTTCTGCTCGCGCCAGAGGGGTGTTGCGCTTCAGACTCCGTGTTGGCCAGCATGTGGGTGACCGAAAAGGTTTCAGAGTCGTACAGGGTGTGCATAGGTCGTTGTCCTCGGTTGCAAGGCAATGGGGCTTTCACTCTCTGCGGACAAGCCTAACAGGGTTTGTCCGGCCCTGACGGGCTATTGGGGAATTTCCGTGGTGCGCGCAACCAGCTCCAAAAAGTCGCCATTGGTTTGGCTCAGGCGAATGCGCACGGGCAAGTAGCCCAGTGTGGGCGCAAGCCACACTTCCACCTTGGTGTCGTAGTCGGCGCTGTGGTCCCGCGTGAGCCGTATGCCGCTGGCAGCTGGTGCGGGCAGGCCCAGGTTTTCAAGTGCGCCGACCTGAAAGGTCCAGTCTTGTGCGCCGTAGGCATTGACCGACTGGAATCCAATGGCAGTGCCCGGCGTGAAGCGTGCCGGTTCACCCGCCACCATGCTGGAGAGCTGAAAAAAGGTGCTCAGGTGGTCTTGGGCGGCGGCTTGAAGCGCCACATTGGGCGCGTTTCGGCTGAACGACACAATGCCTTTGTCGCGTTGGAAATGCGCGGCAATCTCGCTGTTGCGCCCCTTTTTTTCACCAAAGCGCAGCGGCGCCAGGCCTTGGGGACCGAGGCTGCCTTTGCTGGTCCACACGCTCAAGGGGATGCCCAGTTTGCTAACCCGCAAAGCGGCTTGGTAGTTGCCACCCTCGCGTCGCCAGACGATTTCGGCGCTGGCGGTGTACGTGTATCCGGAGCGGCCCTGCACGTCGTACCCGACGCGCACCGGTTCGGGAAAGCTAAAGCGGTAGGGTGCCCCCAGGGCGCCGCTGGCGCCTGCCGCGTCGGTGCCAAGTGCAGCCAGCACCAGACCGGTTTCACCGCCCATGCTTGCCGGTTCGCGGTACGCAGCAGGCACGCCGCCACTGGCGTCTGCCAGCGCGCCGCTTTGCAGTGGTGTTTCGGTCGCTGCGTTGGCGGGGTTTGTCTCTGCCGCGCTGTGGGTGGTAGTTGCCGGTGGCGTGGCGGTGGCAGGTCCAAGCGGGCCCGCCAGTGCAGCTTGGGCCGGTGCCGCTGGCCGGGCACCGGCACCGGCACCGGCGCTTGGGTTGGGGTTGGGGTTGGGGTTGGGCAGTGGCGGCGCCAGCGTGTGTACCGTGAAAGACATTACCGGGGCGTTGGGGGCTTGCGCGCTCGGAAGGTCTAGCGTCTTGGCCGCAGGCAAGCCGGTTAGCAGTAGCCAGTGGCCCAGCGCCACCAGCGCGGTCACCCACAGCAAACGCTCCCGCCGTGGGCGACTGCTGTCTTGGGGTGGTTGCGTGGACTCTGGCGCGTGCGGCATGCGGTAAACACCTCGCGCGGATTATGTCCGAGCACCTTGTGGTGCACGTGCCGTGTCGGGTCGCGCGCTGGCTTTCGGAGAAAATGCCGCCATGAAACTTGCCACCTACCAAGACGGTTCACGCGATGGCCAACTGGTCGTCGTGTCGCGCGATCTGGCGCTCGCGCAGTACGCCACCCACATTGCCAACCGCTTGCAGCAAGTCCTCGACGACTGGAATTACCTCGCGCCCCAGTTGCAAGACGTGTACGACACCCTCAACGCCGGGCGCGGCCGCCACACCTTTCCCTTCGATCCCGCCCAGTGCATGGCACCGCTGCCACGCGCGTACCAGCGGGTGCAGGCCGCTGCCTACGCCCCCCACACCGCAGCGTCTGGCACCGGCAGCGATGACGCCAACGCGGGTGGCGCGGCGCTGCCCGGCGCGCCGCGGGGGTGCCTGGTATTCCAGCGCGCGGGTGACGGTTTGCTGGGGCCGCGGGCCCCCATCGTGTGTGCCAGCGAGGCGCAGGCCCTGGACTTTGCTGCCGGCCTGGCTGTGGTCACGGGCGACATTGCGGCGGGCTGCAACAGCGACTTGGCACTAGAAGGCGTGCGCTTGCTCATGCTGTGCAACGAGCTGAGCCTGCAGGGTTGCGCAGCGCAGGGCGCAGGCGTGGGCGCTGCTGCGCTGACCAGTGTGCAGTCGGCAGCGTTTGGGCCCGTGGCCGTAACGCCCGACGAGCTGGGTGCTGCCTGGCGGGGCGGGCGTGTGCATCTGGCGCTGGAGTGCGCCTGGAACGGGCGCACGGTAGGCCGCTGCGATGCCGGGTCGGACATGGCGTGGCACTTCGGGCAGTTGCTGGCAGCTGTGGCCAGCGCCCGGGCGGTGCATGCAGGCAGCATCGTTGGCAGTGGCCCTGTACGCAACCGCGGCCAAGAAAAAAGCGGTCGGCCGCATTGGCCGCTGGGCTACAGCGCCATCACCGACAAGCGCGCCATGGAGACTTTGCTAGACGGCCACCCCAGCACGCAGTACCTGCGCGTGTCGGACCGTGTGCGTATCGACATGAAAACCGCGCAGGGCGCAAGCGTCTTTGGCGCGATCGAGCAGCAGGTGGTGGCTGCACCAGCGGCCAGCGCGGGCAGTGCGGGTAATCGGCGCAGCGGCGTTCAGGCGTTGGCGACCTGAACCGCAAAGGTCTTGATGCCGCGCAGCAGCATCTCGATGGCCACGGACACCAGCACCAGCCCCATCAGCCGCTCCACCGCCACCAGCGGGCGCCGCCCGATGACGCGCTCGATGCGCTCCGCCGAGACCAACACCACCGCGCTGACCAGCATGGTCACGCACAGGGCGGCGATCCACTCGATGCGCTGCGCTGGCTGCTGAGACACCAGCAGCAAGACGGTGGCCAGCGCGCTGGGGCCGGCCACTGCGGGCACGGCCAAAGGCACGATCAGGGGCTCGGTCATTTGCTCGGCGTCGCTGGACTCCGGCGGCGGGAACACCATACGCAAGGCGATCAAAAACAGAATCACCCCGCCACCGATTTGTAGCGCCAGTTCGCTCAGGTTCATGACACGCAAAAAGCCTTCGCCCACAAACATGAACGCCAGCAGCAGCACAAAGGCAATCAAGATTTCGCGCAGGATCACCCAGGGCCTGCGCTGCGGTGGCACATGGCGCAAGGCGTTGGCAAAAATCGGGATGTTGCCCACCGGATCGGTGATCAAGATGAGCAATATCGTGGCAGACCAAAAGGTGTAGTTCATGGTGCGGCGTACACGGTGTCGAGTGAACGAAAGCCTTTGGCTTCGATCGGGTTGCCAAATGGGTCCAGCACGAACAGCGTCCACTGCTCGCCCGGCTCGCCCTCAAAGCGCACGTGGGGTGGCAGCACAAACTCCACCCCGGCGTCGCTTAGCCGCTGGGCCAGCGCCTGCCAGTCGGGCAGCGCCAGCACCACGCCGAAGTGCGGCATGGGCACCAGGTGTTCGCCAACCTGGCCGGTGCGGGTGGTTTTGAATGGTTCGCCCAGGTGCAGCGAGAGCTGGTGGCCAAAGAAATCAAAGTCCACCCACGTCGCCGTGCTGC
>JBIIZY010000258.1:0-2714 GCA_044346035.1 Rhodoferax sp.
GTCTTGCGCGAGGACGGATTCGAAGGCCTCAAAAAGTTTTTACCACCGCCCTCGCGCCGCGCCTTGGTTTTGTGTGACCCCAGTTACGAAGTCAAAAGTGACTATGCACGGGTACAGGCCATGGTGAGCGACGCGATGCAGCGTTTTGCCACTGGCACCTACGTGGTCTGGTACCCCATCATTCCCCGGCCCGAGGCGCATGACGTGCCGAAAAAACTCAAAACCTTGGCCGCCAAAATGGGCAAACCCTGGCTGGGCGCCACGCTGACCGTCAAGTCCAGCAAACTCACGCAAGACAGCGCTGGTGAGGTGGTGCGGCCTGGCCTGCCTGCTAGCGGCATGTTTGTGATCAACCCCCCGCACACGCTCAAGGCTGCACTGCAAGTGGCCCTGCCCCAACTCGCCAAACTGCTCGGGCAAGACCAGCACGCAAGCTCTACGCTCGAAGCCGCAGGCTAGGCTCGGTGCGCGGGATGGAGAGGCCCAGGCGATCGCACAGGGCCAAAACCGGCGCACTCTGGTTCATGGTGTAGAAGTGCAGTGCCGGTACGCCCACCGATAGCAACTGGTCACACAGATCGCTCACCACGTCCAGGCCAAAGGACTTGATCGACTCAATGTCGTCACCGTAGCCCTCCAGGCGCTGGCGGATCCAACGGGGAATCTCGGCACCACAGGCGTCCGAAAACCGCATGAGTTGCGTGCTGTTGGTAATCGGCATGATGCCGGGAACGATGGGCACATCCACACCCAAGGCCTGCACATCGTCGACGAACCGGAAGTAAGCGTCGGAATTGAAAAAGTACTGGGTGATGGCCGAGTTCGCGCCGGCTTTCACCTTGGTGGCGAAGGCCTGCAAGTCTGCGCCTGCCGTGGCGGATTGCGGGTGGATCTCGGGATACGCCGCCACCTCAACCGAGAAGTAGTCCCCGGTTTCCGCACGGATGAAGGAAACCAAATCACTGGCATAACGAAACTCACCCGCCGGGCCGTAGCCCGTGGGCAAGTCGCCGCGCAGCGCCACGATGCGCTTGACCCCCAGGGTCTGGAGCTGGCCCAGTTGAGAACGCACGGTGTCTCGGGTGGCGCCTATGCAGGAGAAGTGCGATGCGGCCTGGGCTCCTTCCGACAGCATCTCGCGCAAGGTGGCGAAGGTGCCCTCTTGCGTGCTGCCGCCAGCGCCATAGGTCACCGAGCAAAAGGCCGGTTGCAGCGGGTACAGGTTGTGGCGTACCGCGCGCAACTTGGCCGCGGACTCAGGAGTTTTTGCCGGAAAAAATTCCAAGCTTATAGGTGTGCGGGAACCCGACATGGTCGTTGCACCTTGTTGATAGAAATCGGCACAGCGCACAGGCTGCGCAGCAGATTCAGCCAGCGTGTGTGGCACACATCAAAAACTCGCGGTTTCCGTCTCCGCCCGCAATGGGCGAATCCAACCACGCGGTCACGTCCAGCCCCAGATCGGCGCAAGCGTTTCGCAAGCGCGTCTCCACGGTGGCGTACAGGGCGGCGTCTTTGACGATGCCGCCTTTGCCCACTTGGGGGGGCTGCAATTCAAACTGCGGTTTGACCAAGGTCAGCAGCTTGCCGCCGGGCTTGAGCAAAGGGACAACTGCGGGCAGCACCAAGGTCTGCGAGATGAACGACAGGTCGGCCACGATCAAGTCAAAGGCCGGCGTGAAGTCGGCGCGGCCTGCGCTGGCCTCCACCAGATCATCGGCGGTCAGTGCGCGGGCATTGATCCCCTCCACGCACAGCACCCGCGGATCGCTGCGCAGGCTGGGGTGCAGCTGCGCGCTACCCACATCCACACCGACCACCAAGGCAGCGCCGCTTTGCAGCAGGCAGTCGGTAAAGCCACCGGTCGATTGCCCCACGTCCAAACACGTCCAACCCTGCACCGACAAACCTAGCGCCCGAAGCGCGGCCTCCAGCTTGAGGCCACCGCGCGACACGTAACGCGCCTCGGAGTCGTCGAGCAGCCGAACCAGAGCGTCCTCAGGCACCTCATCACCGTTTTTGGCAACCCGGCGCCACTGCGCGTTGTGCTGCCACTCGACGCCGTCGGCGATCAGGCGCTGGGCCTGCGAGCGCGTACTGGCCAGCCCCCGCTGCACCAGCAGTTGGTCAATGCGCATGCGCGGCTTAGTAGCGGTAGGTGTTGGCCTTGTAGGGGCCAGCCTTGCTCACGCCAATGTAGGCGGCCTGTTCGTCGGTCAGCTCGGACAACATGGCGCCGACCTTTTTCAGGTGCAGACGCGCCACTTTTTCGTCCAGGTGTTTGGGCAGGGTGTAGACCTTGCCGGCTTTGTAGTCCTTGGCTTTGGTGAACAACTCGATCTGCGCAATCGTCTGGTTGGCAAAGCTGGACGACATCACAAAACTGGGGTGGCCGGTGCCGCAGCCCAGGTTCACCAAGCGGCCCTTGGCCAACAGGATGATGCGCTTCTCAGGCTTGGCGCCCTTGCCCTTGGTGGCCGGGAAAATCACATGGTCCACCTGCGGTTTGATTTCTTCCCACTTGAGCTTCTCCAGCGACGCCACATCAATTTCGTTGTCAAAGTGACCGATGTTGCAGACGATGGCCTGGTCCTTCATCGCCTGCATGTGCTTGAAGGTGATGACGTTCTTGTTGCCCGTGGCTGAGACAAAGATGTCGGCCTTGTCGGCGGCGTAGTCCATGGTCACCACTTTGTAGCCTTCCATCGCCGCTT
>JBIIZY010000120.1:0-9158 GCA_044346035.1 Rhodoferax sp.
TTCTGGGCTTGGCCTACCTGGGTGTGGTGGCCACGGCTGGCATGCTGTTCCTGCAAGCGCTGGCGCAGCGCCACGTGGCTGCCGACCAAGCTGCGGTGATCTACGCCATGGAGCCGGTGTTTGCTGCCATGTTTGCGTGGTGGTGGCTCGCGGAAGGACTCACCATGCAAGCCGCTGTTGGCGGCGCGATGGTGGTGTGCGCCGTGGTGCTCAGTGAAGTGAAAGTGCGCGGCCGCTGAACAGCTAGGTCGCTACATCGCTACGTCGCTAGGTCGCTAGGTCGCTAGGTCGCTAGGTCGCTACATCGCTTCGTCGCTTCGTCGCTTCGTCGCTAGCGCGGCGCCGACTCAGGCCACTGCTTTGTCGGCCTCGGACGTAAACGCGTCGGCAAAAAATGCGTCTTCGGGCAGGCCTGCCAGCGCACAAAAATCGCGCCGCGCTGCATCCACCATCACCGGCGCTCCGCAGGCGTACACCTGCATGTGGCGCAGGTCCGGGTGGTCTGCCAGCACGGCCTGGTGCACCCAGCCGGTACGCCCGGCCCACTGGTCCTCAGGCAAGGCATCGGAGACCACTGGCACATAGCGCAGCCAGGGTGTGCGGGCGACTTGGGCCTGCACCCAGTCGTCCATGTACAGGTCGGACGGGCGCCTACCTCCCCAGTACAGCACCGTGGGGCGGCTGATTTTTTGGTCTTGCATGTGCTCAATTAGGGCCTTGATGGGTGCAAACCCGGTGCCCGAGGCCAGCAGCACGATGGGGGTATCTGCGGCATCGCGCAGGTAGAAGGAACCAAACGGGCCTTCGATGCGCAAAATCTCTTTT
Organism: Rhodoferax sp.; assembly: GCA_044346035.1. Classification (GTDB taxonomy): domain Bacteria; phylum Pseudomonadota; class Gammaproteobacteria; order Burkholderiales; family Burkholderiaceae_C; genus Allorhodoferax. The sequence continues at coordinate 826 of JBIIZY010000120.1, forward strand.
TCCTTCATGGTGCCAAACACATGGTCGGTGAACTTGCCACCGGGCATGTGGCGTATGTGCAATTCCAGCGCTGCGCCGCGCGACGGCGCATTGGCCATGGAATAGCTGCGCCGCGCACCGTCGCGCAGGATGAATTCGATGTACTGGCCAGCGTGGTACACGAAAGGGTCGTTGGCCGGCATTTGCAGCTGAATCACCACCACATCAGGCGATTTTTTGGTGATGGACTGCACCCGGGTGGGCATGCGCTTGATGGGCAGGGCGCCGGCCTGCGTCACCTGGCGCGACTCCAGCACCACATCGCTGGTGGGCACCGCGCAGCAGGTCAACACGTAGCCGTCTTGCGCCTCTTGCGGGCTCAAGGCCTTGGGCTGGTGCGCTCCGTGTACCACGGTGCCCGACAGCATCTTGCATTTGCACGAACCGCAGGCCCCGTCCTTGCAGCCGTAGGGCAGGCCGATGCCCTGGCGTATGCCCGCTGGCAAGATCGCCTCGTCGTGCTGGACCGAAAACGTGCGCTCGCTGGGCAGCACAGTGACCGAGTAGGAGGATGCGCTGGCGCCGGAGGCCGTCATGGGGTGGTTATCCTTGGGGGCTGAACGAAAGGGGACTAGATTTTGCCCGCAAACCAAAGCCCACTTGGTGCGCTGCCCGCACGCTTTCGCCGCCCCCGCGTGTTGATCGTCGGCTGTGGCGACGTGGGCCTGCGCGCAGCGGCGATTCTGCGCGGCCGCACCCAGCTGCTGGCCTTGACATCGAGCCCGCAACGCTTAGCCGAACTGCGAGCGCACGGTTTGCTCCCCTTGGTCGGCGACCTGGACCGCGCGCGCACCTTGGACCGCTTGGCTGGTGTGGCCACCCATGTGCTGCACCTCGCGCCGCCGCCTGGCCAGGGTTGGGCCGATGGCCGCACCGCCGCCCTGCTGCGCGCCTTGCGCGGGCGCAGTCTTCCTACGGCACTGGTGTATGGCTCCACCAGCGGTGTGTATGGCGATTGCGGTGGTGACTGGGTCGGCGAGACGCGCGCCGTGCAACCCAGCACGCCACGCGCCCAGCGCCGGGTGGATGCCGAGCGCAGCCTGCGGTTTTTTGGGCGTTCCAGTGGCGTGCGGACCTCGGTGTTGCGCATTCCCGGCATTTACGCCAAGGACCGCGAGGGCGGTACACCCCAAGAGCGCCTGCGCAAAGGCACGCCGGTGCTGGTGCCGCAAGACGATGTTTACACCAACCACATCCATGCCGACGACCTGGCCCGTGCCTGCGTTGCCGCGCTGTGGCGGGGTCGGCCCCAGCGCAGCTACAACACCAGCGACGACACCGACCTGAAAATGGGCGACTACTTCGACCTCGCCGCCGACCTCTACCAATTGCCCCGGCCGCCCCGGGTGCGCCGCGTGGATGCGGCTGCGCATGTCTCGCTGATGGTGTTGAGCTTTATGAGCGAATCGCGCCGTCTGGACAACACCCGCCTGAAGGGCGAGCTGCGGCTCAAGCTGCGCTACCCGACGGTACGCGAGGGCCTGGCATAGGCCCACAGCAAGGCCTTCCACACCAGCCAGCTGGTCAGCAGTGTGATCGGAAAGGCCCACAACACATCGCTGAGCCAATGCGCCTTGTCGGACATGCGCGCAAACGCAACCGCCAGTCCGGCGCCGGTTCCAGCGACTGCCCAGGCAATTTGCCGCCTGCGGTGTACCAAACCCAAAGACGCAAGGAACACGCCGCAGGCCACATGGCCGCTCACAAACGAGCAATTGTTGTTGCACTGGTCGGTGATCACCGCGGCGCGGGTGAACTTCTGGGTGCCGCCGAAATCCTCCACCTGGTAGGGGCGGGCGCGTTGCCAGTGGTCCTTGAACACCAGGTTGACCACCAAGCCGGGTCCGGCCACACCGGCAAGCACCACAAAGGCCAGCGGCATGCGCCAGCGTGCTCTGTGCGCATGCAGCCGCGCCCACAGCCAGCCCAGCAAGGCCAGCCCCAGCGCCACCCGAAACGCAAACGGCACCCAGACGTTGATCGTCTCAACCCAGCCCCATTTCAAGGATGCAATGGTGGGCGCAGACCCCATAAACAAGCTCGCCGCCGCCAAGTCCAGTTCGGTCCACACCGTGGGCACCAGCGCCAGCAGAGTGAACGCCAGCACGAGTGCCCAAAAGACCGGCGGCGTGTTCCTCTGCGGTGAGGCGTCTGGGGTTTGGAGGCTCGGGTGGGAAGGGTGCATACAGGTCGCGATGACGTGGCGTACGGGCTGGGGTGGGTGCTGGTGTGCTGGTGTACTGGCAGGCTCGGGTGGGTATGCTAACCGGCGTCCCTGCGCGCACAGCCTTTGCCCTGAAGGCGCCCGGGGCTGGATGGGACGCAAAAGCGCCCAGCGCCCATCAAGCCGCGACCACTTGCCCGATGTGCCTTGCCGTGGCGGTACATTCAAGCCCCTATGGTTTACCTTTTGCTTGCTGTGGTCCTGTTGGCCTTGGTGGTCGCGGCGCTCCTCAACTACCTGGCGCCGCTGCGCACCTTCGCCTGGCTGCGCGATCTGGGGCGGCGCGCTGCTGGCCTGCGTGTGCACCGCACCGTGGCGCAGGGCCAGGTGTTTCCGTACCTGGAAGGTGGCAGCGGAGCGCCCTTGGTGTTGGTGCATGGATTCACTGCCAACAAAGACGCCTTCACCGCGGTGGGCCACTACCTGACACCACACTACCGCGTGATCGTCCCGGACCTGCCTGGCTTTGGTGACTCCAGCCGCGACCCCGGCGCCGACTACGGCTACGAGGCGCAGGTGGCGCACTTGCATGCCTTTGTCAGTGCGCTGGGCCTGACGCGTTTTCACCTGGGCGGCAACTCCATGGGCGGTGGTATCGCGGCCTTGTACGCGGCCCTGCACCCGCAGGCCGTGGCCAGCCTGTGGCTGCTCGATGCGGCTGCTACCAACGAAGTGACCCAGTCGGCGCTGTACCAAGATTTTTTGGCCTCAGGCAAGTTCGCCTTGCTCACCGAAACGCCGCAAGAGCATCCGCAAAAAATGGCCTTGGTATTCGGCAAGGTGCCGTTCATCCCCTGGGCTGTGCACCATGCGCTGGGCGTGCAGGCTGCAGCCGATTACGCCCTGCACCACCAGATTTTTCATGCGATTCGCGGTGCCACGCCCTTGGAGCAGCGGGTCGAGCGATTGGACACACCGACGCTCATCGTCACCGGTACGCTCGACCAGGTGGTCCCCCCGGCCGCCGTGGAGACGCTGGCCCGGATCTTCGTCAACCACCGCATCGTCCGCATGCCCGGTGTGGGCCACATCCCAATGGTGGAAGCACCCAAGCAGACCGCGCAGGATTACCTGGCCTTTGCCGCCACCCAAGCCGAAGCTGTACCGCTCAAACCAAACTTGGGGTGAGCGCGCGCACCGCCTGAAACTGGGTCAGGAACACCTGGCCGCTCAGGTGTTCCAGAAAATGGGTTTTCTTGAGCCGGTCCATGACCGGGCCTTTGACTTCGCTTAAGTGCAGCGCAATGCCGGCGTCGCGCAGCCGCTGCTCAATGGCCTCCAGGCTTTCCAGTGCGCTGGCGTCGATGTCGTTGATGGCCGAGCATTGCAGCACCAGGTGCGCCAGTTCGGGGTGCTCGGCTACCGCGTCGTTGACCCGGTCTTCGAGCGCGCGGGCGTTGGCAAAGTACAGGCTTTCGTCCACGCGCAGCGTCACCAATTGCGGGCGGGTTTGCACCGCGTGGCGCAGCACGTTGCGAAAGTGTTCGGTGCCCGGCACCAGCCCCACCTCGGCAATGTGGGGTCGGCTGGTGCGGTACAAAAACAGCGCTAGCGACACGCCCACGCCTACCACCAAGCCCACCTCAACGCCCACCACCAAGGTGGCCAGCAAGGTGGAGAGTGCCGCCACAAAATCGGTACGCGAGTAGACCCAGGTTCTGCGCAGAACGTCCAGGTCCACCAAGGACAGCACCGCCACGATGATGGTGGCCGACAGCGTGGCCTGCGGAAGGTAATACAGCGCAGGGGTAAGCAGCAGCGAGGCCAGCAGCAGGCCCACCGCAGTGAACACACCAGCGGCTGGCGTTTGCGCGCCCGCGTCGAAGTTCACCACCGAGCGCGCAAACCCGCCGGTTACCGGAAAACCACCCGTCAATGCGGCCCCGACGTTGCTGGCCCCCAGCGCCACCAGCTCCTGATCAGGTTCGATCCGCTGGCGCCGCTTGGCGGCCAGCGTCTGCCCCACGGATACCGATTCGACAAAGCCTACGACGCTGATCAGCAAAGCTGGCAGCGCCAAGTCTTTCCACAGGGCCAGGTCCCACAAGGGCAGGGTTAGTGGGGGCAGGCCTTGCGGCACCGTGCCCACAATCTTCAGTCCCTGCGTGTGCCACCCCAAGGCCCAGGTGGCCACGGTGGTCACCACGATAGCTGCCACGGGCCCGGCCTTGGCGGTCATGTCTGCCGTGGTGGCGCCCAGGCCCCAGCCCTGAAGAAGGGGCTTGAGGCCCTTGCGCACCCAAAACAGAAAGGCGGTGGCCGCCAGGCCCAGCGCCAAGGTCAGCGCGTGGATGTTGCTGATTTGCCCCACCAGCGCGCCCACCAGCTCCACAAAGTTGTGGCCCTCGGCCTTCACACCCATCAGCGTTTTGAGTTGGCTGGCCGCAATCAGCAGCCCCGAGGCCGAGATGAACCCGGAGATCACCGGGTGGCTCAAAAAGTTGGCCAAAAAGCCCAAGCGTAAAAACCCCATGAGCAGCAGCATCACGCCCGACATGAACGCCAGCGTGATGGCAATGGCCCAGTAGCTGTGCACACCCAAAGCGGCCTGTTCGCCAATGGCCGCCGCCGTCATCAGCGACACCACCGCCACCGGCCCCACGGCCAGCACCCGGCTGGTGCCCAACACCGCGTACAGCACCAGCGGCGCCACGCTGGCGTACAAGCCCACCTCGGGCGGCAGGCCTGCCAACATCGCATAGGCCAGGCTCTGGGGAATCAGCATGACGGTGACGATCAGCGCCGCCACCAGATCGCTGGCCAGCGTGGCGCGCTTGTACTGGCGCGCCCAGGTCCACATGGGCACGGTGGGCAGCCAGCGGCTTGAACGTTGCATGGGCGCCCTGGTTGGCTTAGGACTGGCCTGCGCCACCGGCGTTAGACAGCCGCCACAGCGTGGTGCAGCGCATACCCGAGCGGCAGTAGGCGAACACGGGCTTGGGGAGCTCGTCGAGCAATTGACCAAAAGCGCTGCCCTGTGCCTCGGTCACTTTGCCCGTTTCGACCGGAAGGTAGCGGACCTCAAGCCCTGCTTGCTGCGCGGCCTGGGCGATTTCTGCAAAGCCGGGTTGGTCGGCGCCCTCGCCATCGGGCCGGTTGCAGATCACCGACTTGAAGCCAGCCTGGGCAATGGCAGGGATGTCGCTGGCAAGAATCTGGCCGGCAACCGACAGGGTGGGGGTGAGCGCTTGGATGTCCATGGTGGTGTCTCCGTAGGTGGTTTGCGTTGCGGGTGTTTAGAGCGTGGGTGCGGGGGGTGCGCGGTGGACCTGCGGTGGCTTGTCCCAGTGGCGCATCAGCAGCTCAAACAGCACCATGCCGAGCAACATTGCCAGCACGAACACCGCCGCCTTGGCCTGGCCCGCGGCCATGGACACCAGAGCCGGACCAGGGCAAAAGCCCGCCAAGCCCCAGCCCGCGCCAAACAGCAGTGAGCCCAGAACCAGGCGCCGGTCGATTTGGTTGGAGGTGGGCAGGCGCAAAGCACCGCCGAGCACGGCAGTGGTGCGCTTTTTGGCCACGGCAAAGGCGAACACACCCACGGCGATGGCGCCGCCCATGACCAGCGCCAGCGACGGATCCCACGCGCCAAACAGGTCCAGAAAACCCAGCACCTTGCCGGGGTCGGTCATGCCCGAAAGAATCAGGCCCAGGCCAAACAAAAGTCCGACGGCAAATTCACTGATGCGCTGCATGCTTAGGCTCCCAAAAAGACGTGGCGTGCCACGAATACCACAACGAAACCGGCTGCCATGAAGCTCACCGTCGCCAGCAAGGAGCGCGGTGACATGCGCGACAGGCCGCACACCCCGTGGCCACTGGTGCAGCCCGAACCCAAGCGTGTGCCAAAGCCCACCAGCAGTCCGGCCAGCACGATCAGCACAAAGCTGGCGTCGATGCGCGGTGCTTGCACCATGTCAGGCGGTGCCAGCCAGAGGTACACCCAGGGTGATGCCGCCATTCCGGCCAAAAAGGCGATACGCCAGCCCCTGTCGCCAGCGCGTGGCGGCAGCAGGCCGCCGACGATCCCGCTGATCCCCAGAATACGCCCGTTCAACAAAATGAACATCGCTGAAGCGATGCCCAGCAGAACGCCGCCAGACAGCGACATCCAAGGGGTGAAGTGTTGCCAATCGATGGTCATGTTTGCTCCTGGTTGGGTTCACAAAATTGTTGGTACATCACCTGAATCACAGCCAGAGCCTGCGGGCTGCTCAGGCTGTAGTAGATGTTCTTGCCGTCGCGCCGGGTGCTCACCAGCGCTTCGTCGCGCAGCACGGTGAGCTGCTGCGACAGGGTGGGCTGCGTGATGCCCAGAATCTCTTCGAGTTCGCCGACCCGCTTTTCGCCCTGGCTGAGCTGGCACAGCAGCAACAGCCGGTCGGGGTTGGCCAGCACTTTAAGCAAGCGGCAGGCCCTGCCAGCGGCCTGTTGCATGGTGGTGAGTTCAAGTTCCGCAGTGGTCATGGAGGAGGCTTGGGAGTGAAAGTTGCGTAATTCTATTTACAAACATATTGTTAGTCAATAGAATATAAAAATCTTAATTAAAGGAGTGACTATGCAAGCCCCCGCAACCCAGCCCCAAGTCCACGGCATCTTCGATCCCGCCACCTGGACCGTGACCTACGTGGTCCACCAGGGCCCCGGCAGCGCCTGCGCCATCATTGATTCGGTGCTTGATTACGACCCCAAGTCCGGACGCACCCAGCACACCTCGGCTGACAAGGTGGTTGACTACGTTGAAGCCAACCAACTGAAAGTGGAGTGGATTTTGGAGACCCACGCCCATGCCGACCACCTCAGCGCAGCGCCCTACCTGCAATCCAAGCTCGGCGGCAAGACGGCGATTGGCGACCACATTACCGCGGTTCAAAAAGTGTTCAAGGGCATCTTCAACCTTGAGCCCGAGTTCAAACTCGACGGCTCCCAGTTCAACCACCTGATCCAGCCTGGCGAGACTATCTCGGTGGGCGCGCTAGAGGGCCAGGCGCACTACGTCCCGGGTCACACACCGGCGTGCATGGCCTACCAGTTTGGTGACGCGGTGTTTGTGGGCGACACCCTGTTCATGCCCGACGTGGGCACGGCGCGCTGCGACTTTCCAGGTGGCGATGCCAAAGCGCTCTACGCCTCAGTGCGCAAGCTGCTGAGCCTGCCTGAGAGCACCCGCTTGTTCATGTGCCACGACTACCCGCCAGCCGGGCGTCCCGTGCAGTTCGAGACGACGGTGGCCGAGCAGCGCGCTAACAACATCCACGTGCACGATGGCGTTACCGAGGCCGAGTTTGTGGCCATGCGCACCAAGCGCGATGCCACCTTGGAGATGCCGGTGCTGATCTTGCCGGCCGTGCAGATCAACATCCGCGCCGGTGAGTTGCCCCCTAAAGAGGACAACGGTATCGCCTACGCCAAGATTCCGCTGAACGTGCTGTAAGCATCTGCAGCACCAACCAGGAGCAACACCATGAGCACATTCGACCACCCCACCCTGGTACGGAACCTCAACGAGAGCTTGGTAGGCCTGCGCAAGTCGCAGCCCGACACCATGCAAGCCTTCACCGGCCTGGCGCGCGCCGCCATGGCTGAGGGCAGCGTCAGCGCCAAGCACAAGGAGCTGATGGCGCTGGCCATTGGCATCACCCAGCATTGCTCGGGCTGCATCGGCTTCCACGTGAAAGCCCTGCACAAGTTGCAATGCACCCGCGAAGAGTTTGAGGAGATGCTGGGCGTATGCGTCTACATGGGCGGCGGACCTGCGCTGATGTATGCCGCCGAAGCGCGCAAAGCCTGGGACTCGATGGCGCCCGCCTGAACCCGTGCTGCGTATTAGTGCGGCGCCGCGCGTGCGAAGTCCGCGGCGACCGTGCGCAGCGGCGCTGCCCGCACGCTCAGACCTCGACGTTGTCGATCAATCGCGTTTCGCCCAAGCGCGCCGCTGCCAGTACCACCAGCGGGTCTTGGGTTGCAGGGGCTTGCAGGTCGGTCTGGCGGCGCACGCTGACGTAGTCGGGCGCCCAGCCGCTGCTGCGCAGGGTGTGCAGCGCATGCGACTCCAGGCCCGCGTAATCGG
>JBIIZY010000121.1:0-9124 GCA_044346035.1 Rhodoferax sp.
ATGATCTCCTGGCGCTTGCCGGATACCGGGAGCGCGTCGGGGAAATCGATTTGAATGGGGCTGGCTGGCAAGGGGCGCACTTGGTAGAGAATTGGCGATTATCCCTGCCCACTGGTGGTCACAAGCCCGCCCCTTGCACCTCGACCATGACCTCTGTTTTCAACTTCACATTCGTGCCCTGGTTCCGGTCGGTTGCGCCCTACATCCACAAGTTTCGCAACCAAACCTTTGTGGTGGGCATCGCCGGTGAAGCCATTGCGGCGGGCAAGCTGCCGCACTTGGCGCAAGACCTGGCAATGATCCAAAGCATGGGCGTCAAGGTGGTGCTGGTGCACGGCTTTCGGCCCCAGGTCAACGAGCAACTGCGCGCCAAGGGCCACACGCCGCGCTACTCGCACGGCATGCGCATCACCGACGAAATAGCGCTGGACTGCGCACAAGAAGCCGCTGGCCAGCTGCGCTACGAAATCGAGGCGGCGTTCAGCCAGGGGCTGCCCAACACGCCAATGGCGGACTCCACCATCCGCGTCATCTCGGGCAACTTCATTACGGCACGGCCGGTGGGCATCGTGGACGGGGTGGATTTCCAGCACTCAGGGCTGGTGCGCAAGGTCGATATTGCGGGCATCACCCGCACGCTGGACATGGGCGCCATGGTGCTGCTCTCGCCGTTTGGTTTTTCGCCCACGGGCGATGCGTTTAACCTGAACATGGAAGAGGTCGCCACCTCGGTGGCCAGCGCGCTACAGGCCGACAAGCTGATTTTTCTGACCGAGGTGCCCGGCATCCGCACGCGCCCCAACGACCCGCCCGGCGACGACAACCCCATCGACACCGAGCTGCCCCTGGCCGACGCCGAGCGCTTGCTGGCCGAACTACCGCCTGCCACCGGGCCGTTGGACGTACCGTTTTACCTGCAGCACTGCGTGCGCGCCTGCAAGGCCGGCGTGGAGCGCAGCCACATCATTCCGTTTTCGGTGGACGGCGCGATCTTGCTGGAGGTGTATGTGCACGACGGGATCGGCACCATGGTGGTCGATGAAAAGCTGGAGAGCCTGCGCGAGGCGGTGGTGGACGACGTAGGCGGCATCGTGCAGCTGATTGAGCCTTTTGAGCGCGACGGCACCTTGGTTAAACGCAGCCGCACCGAGATCGAGCGCGACGTGGGCAACTACACCATCCTGGAGCACGACGGCGTCATCTTCGCCTGCGCCGCGCTCTACCCTTACCCCGAGGCCAAAACCGCCGAGATGGCGGCGCTCACCGTGTCGCCCGACGTGCAAGGCCAGGGCGATGGCGAGCGGGTGCTCAAGCGCATCGAGCAGCGCGCCCGCGCCGCCGGGCTGGAGAGCATTTTTGTGCTGACCACGCGCACCATGCACTGGTTCATCAAGCGCGGCTTTGTGCAGGTTGAACCCGACTGGCTGCCAGAAGCGCGCAAGCGCAAAACCAACTGGGACCGCAGAAGCCAGGTCTTGCTCAAGCGGCTATGACTTGGGGCAGCACGGGCGGTGACTGCGGCGATGTGGGCAATGGCGGCATTGGCGGCACTGCCCGCTGGGGCAAGACTGGCAGCGCCCTTGTAGCGGCCACATCCGGCCGCTTGCGCCGCACAGGCGGCGCCATGCTGGCGGCCTTGCTGTTGATTGCCTGCGCGCCGCTGCCACCGAGCGCACGCGCAGGTGGGCCAGCCGTGCTGGTCAATTCCCTAGGGATGTCGATGGTGCGCGTGCCTGCAGGCGCGTTTTGGATGGGCAGCGACGAGTCCATCGCGGCGCTGCAAAAAGACTTCCCCGGCATGGGCCTAGAGCGCCTGCGCGAACTCAGCGACGAAACGCCCGTACACGAGGTGCGCATCACCCGCGACTTTTACATGGGTGCCACCGAGGTCACGGTGGCGCAGTTCCGCCAGTTTGTGCAGCAGTCTGGCTACGTGCCCGAGTCGATTGCGGACGGCACCGGCGGCTATGGCTACAACCCCCAGTACGACCAAGCCACCTCCCGGCGCGGCGATGCATTCGAGGGCCGTGACCCCCGCTACAGCTGGGCCAACCCCGGCTTTGCGCAGACCGACGCGCACCCGGTGGTCAACATCACCTGGAACGATGCGCAGGCCCTGGCGCAGTGGCTCAGCCAACGCGAAGGCCGGCGCTACCAATTGCCCACCGAGGCCCAGTGGGAGTACGCCGCGCGCGCCGGCACCCGCACCCGCTACCACAGCGGCGACGCGCCGCAGTCGCTGGCCCAGGTGGCCAACACCTTTGACCAATCCGCACAACCCTACTGGCGCGCGTTTGCCGCGCACGCGCTGCCGGTCTCGGACGGCTTTGCCTTCACCGCACCCGTGGCCAGTTTTGCACCCAACGCCTGGGGCTTGTACGACATGCACGGCAACGTGTGGGAATGGACGCAAGACCTGTACGCGGCCGACTACTACGCCAAGTCGCCGGTGAACGACCCCACCGGCCCCACCGAAGGCGGCGAGTATGTGCGCCGTGGCGGCTCCTGGCACACCTGGGCGCTGTACACCCGGTCAAGCTACCGCAACTGGAACTCGCCGCAAACGCGCTACACCCTGGTGGGCGTGCGCCTAGTCATGCAGCCTTGAGAGACCGTGGGCATGCTGTGCCATCCACTGCTCGCACTGCCGCTTCTACGCGGCAAGCCGGCGGTGTACGGGCGCCGCCCGTGACTGCATCACCCCCGCCGGATCTGACGCAGCAACATCCAGGCGCTCAGCAAGGCCACCACCATGAACCACGCGAACGCCCAGTTGGCAATCGTGCCGCCCAAAAAGGTCCAATCGATCTTGCTGCAGTCGCCACTGCCCCGAAACACCATGGGCAAGACCCGCTCCAGCGGGAAGGTGTCGATCATGCCCCACAGGTCGCGCCCGCAGGAGGCCACCTCCGGCGGGTACCACTGCAGCCAGCTTTGCCGCGCCGCCACCCCCGCCCCGGCCAAACCAAACACCACCAAGAGCAGCGCCCCGGCACGGTGCCATCCGCTGCGGCGCGCGCAGGCGGCCAGCGCAGCCACCAGCGCCAGCAACACCAAGGCGTAGCGCTGCACGATGCACATGGGGCAGGGCTCCAGCCCCACCACGTGCTGCAACACCATGCCGTAGCCCAGCATCGCCACGCACAGCAGGCTGATGAGTGCAAACACGCGCCGTGGGGCGTAGTCCAGGGTTTCGGTCAGTAGGTTCATGGGTCAGTTCTTGAGGCTGTTGGGAGTGGGCTGCAGCACGCCAATGGGGGCCATGCTGCGTTGCAACGCAGACAAGATTATTGCGCCGTGCCGCTGGCATGCAGCACGCCAAGGCATATGGCAAAGCGACTAAGATCGCGGCCATTGTTTTCAACAGAGGGCTTTCATGGCACGCACGGTCAATTGCATCAAGCTGGGTAAAGAAGCACAGGGTCTGGACTTCGCGCCCTACCCCGGCGAGTTGGGCAAACGCATCTGGGAAAACGTCAGCCAAGAGGCCTGGGCGGCCTGGCTCAAGCACCAAACCATGCTGGTCAACGAGAACCGCCTGAACCTTGCCGACGCCCGCGCCCGCCAGTACCTGGCCCGCCAGATGGAAGCCCACTTCTTTGGCAGCGGCGCCGATGCCGCCCAAGGCTACGTTCCCCCCACCGCCTGAGCCCCCGCCCCCCTTGGACGCAGACCCGCTGCCGGTCGCGTTGCTCCAGGCTGACTGGCAGGCCAAGGCCGGCTTGCCTGGCAGCACCCTCCTGGACACTGAGTTACGTACCGGGCTAGATGCCCAGTTCGGCACAGACCGCTTTGGCGCGGTGCTGCACGCATGGCAGCACAGCCCTTTGCGGCCACGTTGGCTGCATTACGTCGCCTTGCTGCCGCCGGATACCAACGCCGCAGACTTGGGCAATCTCAAGCATGTCCTGGGTGCAGCGGCTTTCGACACACTGGACGCAGGCCTGCACCGCATGGTGCTGCCCGATCGGCAGGTGTCGCTTACGCTGTGCGTCGGTGCGCCGCTGCACATGCTGGGCGAATTGCAACTGCGCGCCGACCACATCCTGGCCGCAAGCGACCGCAGCCACTGGGACCGTTGGTGGCTCAAAGCCTTGGCACGCTGTTGCCGGCCTGGCACGCAGCTGCACTTTCCAGATGCGCAGGGCCTGCCGCAAGACGCCATGCGCGAGGTCGGCTTGGACTGGGTCAGCGCCGCCGATGTGCCCAAGCTGCCGGCCCAGCGGCTGGCGTTGTACGCACCGCGATGGCGCAACACACGCCAGCAGCCTCAACCCACCGCGCTGCCGGTTGGAACATGCGCCGTGGTCGGCGCAGGCCTGGCGGGCGCAGCGGTGGCGCGGGCGCTGGCCGAGCGCGGCTGGCTGGTGGACGTGTATGACCAGCACACCGAGCCCGCCCAAGGTGCATCGGGCCTGCCCGCAGGCTTGGTGGCGCCCCTGGTCTCCGCCGACGACGGCGCCCGCTCGCAGTTGCTGCGCCGCGGTACCCGGCTGATGCTGGCCCAAGCCGGGCACTACCTAGAACGCGGACGCGATTGGGACCAGACCGGGGTGCTCGAATACCGGCGCGACCGCACCGGGGAGATCGCCCATGCCACGCACTGGCACCCGCAGGCCGGTTGGATCAAACCAGCCAGCATGGTGCGGGCTTGGCTGGCGCATCCGTCGATTCGATTTGTGCCGCAGTCTGTCGTGCACCGCCTGCAACGCCAGACCACGCACTGGCAGCTGCTCGATGCCAAGGCGCAAGAACTTGGTCACGCCGACGCGGTGGTGCTGGCCAATGCGCACGGCTGCCAAGCGCTGCTGCAGTCCAGCGCACCGGCCTTGCAGGTGGATGCCGCATTGGCCCACGCGCTAGTGCGCTTGCAGCAGCTGCACGGCAGCGTCAGCATGGGCAGCATCGGCAGCTCCGCAAGCCCCGGCAGCCCAGGAAAACACGGCGACCAGTACGCGCCCGGCGCGCGCGATCCAGACCACGGGCAACGCACGGACGGTGCGCAGCTGCCACCCTGTGCAATCGAAGTGCCTGGCCCCCGCCTGCCCAGCGTCCCGGTCAACGGCCGTGGCAGCTACATCCCCTGGGTGAACGGCCCGGATGGCCCGCAGTGGATCGCCGGGGCCACGTACGAAAACGACCCAACGCGCTGTGCCGACGCCGCGCAGCAGCACCAGGCCAATCTGGACAAGCTGCTGCAGCTGCTGCCGCAATGCGGGGACGCGCTGGTACAGGCTTTCGCACAGGAAACCTTGGTCCATTGGCACAACACCCGCTGCGCCACCTGGGACCGGCTGCCGCTGGTCGGCCCGGTAGAGGCCTGTAACGCTCCCAGCGTGTGGATGTGCGTGGGCATGGGCTCGCGGGGTTTGAGTTTGGCTTCGCTGTGCGCGCAGCTGCTGGCGGCGCAAATAGGTGGCGAACCGTGGCCGCTGGAGGCATCGTTGGCGCGGCAGTTGCAAAGCCAACGGCTGCGCAAATCAATGCAATGTACGTTGTAGCTTTGGACACCGCCCTTCGTGCAATCCGTGTGGCAGTTACCGAAATCGACCTTGAGTTAGCCGGTGGTGCGTTTGCATACAACTTTGACAGCAGTTGGTTTGATACCGCCAGCGAAAGCCACATTGCCGGCAGCGGGCGGAGTGGTTAGGCCAGGTCTGCGCACCACCTAAATCAGCTACGAATCCGCACTGAGCGTGGGGACTAGAGGTCGCGGCCCGAGAGGTGGGCGTTCACGACATCAACGACCATGTCATCCCTGCATTTGGACGGTAGCCGCGCCTGCAATCCGAAGAAAATCGTTAAGCGGCATGGGCCGCCCCACTGCATAGCCTTGTCCAACGTCACAACCCTTGGTGCGCAGCCAGTTCAAGGTGTTCTCATCTTCAATACCCTCAGCCACAACTGACAGACCAAAGTTATGGGCCAAATCCAGTGTGGAGGAAACGATGGCTTGGTCATCAGTGCTGGTCAGCAGATTTCGGATGAAGACCTGATCAATCTTCAACTCATCGAGTGGCATGTTCTTCATATAAGCCAAGGACGAGTAGCCCGTTCCAAAATCATCAATTGAAACTTTGATACCGAGTCGCTTGATTTGGTTCAATACATCAATGGACTGCTCTGGAGCACCTAAAACACAGTTTTCGGTGATTTCTATCGTGAGGTGTTGCGGCGAAAACGTCGCCGTTCCAAGCGCCGCCGCAAGCTGGGAAATGAGGTCGGGCGCCAACAGGCAACGCGGCGAAAGATTGATAGAGACACCGACCTTGATTCCATCGCCCCACCAATTGGTGCAATCCCGGGTCACAGTTTGAATGAGCCACTCCGTCAGGGTAAAAATCAACCCGGACTCCTCGGCCACCGTGATGAACTCATTGGGTGGGATCATCCTGCCGGCGGAATCACGCCAACGCATGAGCGCCTCGGCGCCAACAATTTGGCCTGTTGCCATGGCGATCTGTGGCTGGTAGTGAACGCTTAATTGTTGGAGCCGCAAGGCCTCGCGCAGCTTGCCAAACATGAGCTGGTGTGATCTGAATTTTTGTTCTTCTTCGGGGTCAAAGAATGCAAGTTGCAGACGCCTTCTGCTCGCGCTGAGCATTGCTTGTTCAGCCCGGGTAATCAATTGATCGGCGTCGGTGGCATCCAATGGGAAAGATGCGATTCCGATCGTCAACTCAATGAGCAACTCGTACTGCTGCTGACTAATTGACAAGTGCCTTTCGCTGATGAGTTGCTGCAACGCTGCCGGCACCTTACCTTCACCGCGCTCAACAAACGCCATCATGAACTCGTCTCGCCGGGTCCTGGCCAAGACAACATCCTCGCTGCACCGCGATTGAAGATCGGAAACGATGGCCATCATCACCGCGTCAAAGCTGCTGCTGCCAACCACGTTTTCAAGTTCGACCAAGCGTTCAATTCGGATCACACACAAAACCACTTGATGGTCTAACACGCTGGCTTGTACAAGAGAAGCCGAGAGCTTGCTTAACAGGCTGATCTTGTTGGGCAGCCCCGTCAGCCGATCGTGCGTGGCCAGAAAATCAAGGGTGCCCAATACCTCTTCGCCTTTGGTGGCGGTTTCCTTCACCAACTCACGCAGTTGGCGTTGAAAGCCACCGTGCAGCCGTGTCATGGTGGCAGCGACCATCGTGTAAAAGCACAGCGTTACAAAGAACGTGCCCTTTACGTCCGTACTAAAGCTATAGCCATAGCCAAAGGTTGGCTGGATCCACAGCCAGAACGCAGCGACTATGACAAGCAGCGCGCCACTGAACACCCAAGCGACCGTTCGACCACAGATAAAGAACGCCAAGAAAGGCAGGGCGTACACCCAAAAAAGCGCCACACCGTCCGCACCGCCCTGTACCAGCAAGGTAACCATACACGCCAAGGCAGCCACCATAGTCAACACCGTTGAATGCCAAATTGCGTTGGTTCTGTAGCTCAGAATCAGTGCTGGAATGAGACAAACACCCACGATGCCCAACTGCAAAAAACCGAGCGACTGGAGGTGATGCCAAACGTAAACGTTAAGAATCGAGTAGCTTGTAAGGAGAAGGATGAATAGGATGATCGCTATGCGCACATGTGTGATGTTTCTGTTGCGCACCAGCCGTCCGGTGTAGAGATCCAACGTGTTTGCTTGAAGCTTGCTTGTCATCATCATTTTGTTTTTTGGGGCAGCCGTAACCGGCAGGTTCACCGCCGGATCGTTGCTATTGCCAGCGCACGCATTTGATGGTGTGCTGGTTGCACATGCTACTTTACAGCAGGGCCCGGGCAGTTTCTCGCTCGAACGTGAGCGATGTGCCCAACAGGATTCAACGGTACGCTCGGCATTTCAGCTCGCAACCTGCGTCGAAGGGGGCGCTTCCACCGGCAACAAGGAAACGATTTTCCTACCCAACTCCTCACGCACGAACTTCGTGAGGTAGCCGTCTGCTCCAGAGCGAATAGCCTGCTCCTCAGTCGCAACACCCGCAAGCGATGAGTGAATCAACACGGGGATGCCCTCAAAACGCGTATCGCTCTTGATCGACCGGCAAAGTGCGATGCCATCCATTTGTGGCATCTCAAGGTCGGTTAGGACCAGAGCAAGCCGGTCTTGCAGACGCACGCCTTCCATTTGTACTTGCAAGTACAGGGCGCAAAGCCGCTCCCACGCCTCGCGGCCATTGCGCGTCATCTCTACCGGAATACCCAACTCGCCAAGCACTTGACAAGTGATGGCCCGAGCGACTGCGGAGTCATCTGCGGCTAGGACAAAAGCATTCGGCCTAAAAAGGTCCGAGCGTATCCTCGGCATCAAGCCGAAACGATCAATGCGGTCGGGAAAAACATCTTGAACAATACCTTCCACGTCCAGCACTTGGACCATACGTGCGCCACCCAGCGGGGTTCCAGAGCGCGCAAAGCCTGTGATGTACTGACCCGGCATGCCCCCTGAGGGTTCTATGGCATCCCAAGGCACCTGCACAATCTGGTCAACGCCACTCACCGCAAAACCGTAGCTTTTGCGAGAGAACTGTGCAACCAGTAACAAGCTTTGACCATTTCGCGCTTCGCTACCCAGGATTCGAGGCAAATTGAGCACCGGGATCAATTGCCCTCGGATGTTTGCCAAACCCATTATGACCGGATGAGAATTAACTATTGGCATGAGTTCAGGCATCTGGGTTATCTCAACTACCTTGAGCACATTGATACCTAATATCTCTGAACCATCTATTTGAGCAGACAATCCCGCGTAAAACAGGAGTAGTTCAAGCACACTTTCCCCAACCTGAGGTACAGCGGCACCCCGAAATTCTATAGTAGATGTATTCACTCGCAGTAGTCAACCAAAGTAATTCACGGTCTGCTTAACGAAGGATGATGCTTTACTATAATATTCCCTGTGGTCAGAGTCATCCAAAGATACCCGGAAGAAGGTACACAATTTGTAATCTCAGCGTTGACGCACAGCAGACAAATGCATGCTTTGATTGTGGCGGATTCAAGCACGAAGTGCAACACGGGATAGCGATTGGTGAAACACCTCTGCGGGCGTCTTGAATCCCAGTCGCTTACGGGGTCGGTTATTCAACCTGTTTTCGATCATTCTAATTTCCTCGTC
>JBIIZY010000259.1:0-2677 GCA_044346035.1 Rhodoferax sp.
ATCAAGCGCAGTGTCAGCAGGTACAGGGCGCCTTCGCGCTCCATGCCGCGGTTGATTTCGCCCAGCCGGTCGCCAAAGCGCGCTTGCACACTGTCGCGCAACAAAAAACGCGCCATCCAAAACGACACGGTTGCCCCCATGCACGAGGCAAATGACACCAGCAGCAAGCCCCAGCCGAGCCCAAAAACAGCCCCCCCGGCCAGCGTCAGCACCACCGCTCCGGGCAGCGACAAAGACGCCACCAACAAGTAGCACACAAAGTAGGCACCGCGCACCAACCAAGGCGATTCTGCGTACTGCGCTGCAAAGTCGGCTTGGCTGCTTCGCAGGTACTCAAAGCTCAAGAAATGCGCCAGATCGAACTGGAGAAACACCAGCGCCGCCAGCCCGAGAACGGCCAGCAGCACCAATTTAGACAACTTCATGACAAGCTCCTCCAGCCCCACACGGTGCGGGTCAATATGGTGATGGCGCACAGCCCAGCAAAGCCGTAGGCCAGGACCGCAAAATGTTCTGGCCACAGGCACATGGCCACAAAGCAGGCCAGCGTCTCGGTGGCTTCGGTCAGGCCACCTAAAAAGTAGAACGACTTGTTGGGAAAGTGGGTGCTGACCAGGCCACGCTTGGCGGCCAGCGCCGCAAACGCCAAAAAGCTCGCGCCGGTGCCCACAAACGCTGCCAGCAGGGTGGCCGCAGCCAGCGCATTGGCCTGCGGCTGGGCCCACGCAAACGCCAGCGGAACGCTGGCATAAAACAGAAAGTCCAACACGATGTCCAGAAAGCCACCGGCGTCGGTGGTCTGGGTTTGGCGGGCCACCGCGCCATCGAGCGCGTCGCACAGGCGCGAGAGCAGCAAGCACGCCAGCGCCGCAACATAGGCCTGTGCGGCAATCAGCACCGCGCCCAGCATGCCGATGCCAAAGCCGACCAAGGTGATGCGGTCTGCACGCAGGCCACGCCGCACCAAGAAGCGCGCCATGGCCTCGATGGGCGGGCGAATCAGGGTGGTGACGAATCGGTCCAGCATGGGTGGGTGAGGGGGAGAAACTAAGATCGGGCGGTCGGGCGTTGCTACTGCAATGCCCTTGGTCATCCTAACCGAGCGATTCTTACTATGAATTCCAGCCCACGCATGCCTTCACTCTTCTTGCCGCACGGCGGTGGCCCGGCTTTTTTCATGGAAGGCGAGATGCACCGGGTGTTTGAACCCATGCGGGAGTTTCTGGCCAGTGTGCACGCAACACTGCCCGGACGGCCCAGCGCGGTGCTGGTGGTGACGGCCCATTGGGAGGCCGAGGTGCCCAGCTTCAGCGGCACGGCATCGCCCAGCCTGATCTACGACTACTACGGCTTCCCGCCCGAGACCTATGCGCTGACCTACCCCGCGCCGCCGGCTCCAGCGCTGGCGCAGGCGGCCGCAGCGGCCCTGAAGAACGCGGGTATCGCCGCGCGGGTTGACGCCGACCGAGGCTGGGACCACGGCGTGTTCATTCCGCTCAAGGTCATGTTTGCGCAGGCCGACATCCCGGTGCTGGCCATGTCGCTGCAGTCGGACTTGGACCCGGCCGCGCACGTGGCCATGGGCGAGGCGCTGCGGGGTTTGCGCGAGCAAGGTGTGTTGGTGGTGGGCAGTGGCATGAGTTACCACAACCTGCGCAACTTCAACAGCCCGGTGGCGCGCGCGCATTCGCAGGCTTTCGATGCCTGGCTTGATGCCGCATTGGCGGGCAACTTGGCCCACCGCAAGCAACAGCTTGCGCAGTGGGCGCAGGCGCCGGCCGGGCGCGAGTCGCACCCGCGCGAAGAGCATTTGCTGCCGCTGATGGTGGCCAGCGGCGCGGGCAGCGATTTGCCTGCGCAAAAAATTTGGTCAGGCCCGGCTGGCGCTTCGCAGGTTTCGGCTTGGCGCTTTGATTGACCCCTGCAACGCACCTTGGACAAACCGTGTCAACAGGCCCGAGTTACCAGCCGGGGGGCTGTGTGCCGGGCGGGCGCACGCCGGTGTGATGTTGGCGTCATTGGTGTGTGCCACCCAGTACGCACAGCCGCTGTGGGTCGGCCACGTCGGCGTGGTCGTGTGTGACCAGCAGGGCAGCAATGCCACGCTGCGCAACCAGCCCAAACACCAAAGCGCGCATGCGGCTGCGCAGGTCGGCGTCGAGCTTGGAAAAGGGCTCGTCGAGCAACAGCGCTTCGGGGCGCGCTAGCAGGGCGCGGGCCAGCGCGACGCGGGCGCGTTGGCCACCCGAGAGTGTGGCCGGGTCGGCATCGCCAAAGCCTTGCATTTCTACATCGGCCAAGGCCTGTTGCGCCGCGGCTTCGCGTGCGTGGCGGGCACCGGCGGGCAGCGCAAACAGCAGGTTCTCGCGCACCGTCAGGTGGGCAAACAGCAGGTCGTCTTGCAGCAACAGGCCCACGCGACGCGCCTGGGTGGGCAGTGTGTCAATGCGTCGCCCGTGCAGCAGCACGCTGCCTGCGAAGTCCATACCCGGTGCGAGCGTGCCGCACACCGCAGCCAGCACGCTGGACTTGCCACAGCCGCTGGGTCCCATCAGGGTCAGCACCTGGGCGGCCTCCACGTGCAGGCGCAGCCCCTCGATCAGCGTGCCGCGTGGGCTGCTGAGTCGGTCCAGTTGCACGACCAGGCTCATGCAGGCCTCGCCGAAGTGCCAAAGCG
>JBIIZY010000122.1:0-9039 GCA_044346035.1 Rhodoferax sp.
ACGTACTCGATCACCCGGCCTTCGCGGGTGCCCGCGATGCACAGGTAGTCGATCATCGAGAGGTGCTGCACGTACTCGCACAGCCCCACGCCACCGGCATGCGGGCACACCGGCAAGCCGTACTTGGCGGCCATCAGCATGACCGCCAGAATCTCGTTGACACCGCCCAGACGGCAGGCGTCGATCTGCACCACGTCGATGGCGCCGCGCATGATGAGCTGCTTGAAGATGATGCGGTTTTGGCACATCTCACCGGTGGCCACCTTGACCGGCGCAATGCCTTGGCGGATGGTGCGGTGGCCCTCAATGTCGTCTGGGCTGGTGGGTTCTTCGATGAACCAGGGTTTGCAAAATGCCAGGTCGTTGACCCACTGCACCGCCTGGTCCACCTCCCAGACCTGGTTGGCGTCAATCATCAGTTGGCGCTGGGGCCCGAGCACCTCGCGCGCGATGGTCAGGCGGCGGATGTCGTCGGCCTTGTCGCGGCCCACCTTCATCTTGACGTGGTTAAAACCCGCGTCCACTGCCTCTTGGCACAGGCGGCGCAGCTTCTCGTCACCATAGCCCAGCCAGCCCGCCGACGTGGTGTAGCAGGGGTAGCCTTCGCGCTCCAGCGTGGCCCAGCGCGCCTCTTTGCCAACGGCTTGCTTTTGCAGCAGGGCCAATGCTTCCGCGGGGGTGATGCAGTCGGTGATGTAGCGAAAGTCGATGAGCCGCACGATCTCCTCGGGCGACATGCGCGACACCAGCTTCCACACCGGCACACCCTCTTGTTTGGCCCACAGGTCCCACACCGCATTGACCACCGCGCCGGTCGCCAAATGGATGGCGCCCTTGTCGGGCCCGATCCAGCGCAACTGGCTGTCGGAGGTGATGTGGCGCCAAAAGCGCCCCATGTCGGCGGCCACCCAATCCATGTCCAGGCCCACCACCAGCGGGCGCAGGGCTTCGATGGCGGCGCAGCAGATTTCGTTGCCACGGCCGATGGTGAAGGTCAGGCCGTGGCCTTCCAGACCGGGGGCGTCGGTGCCCAAAATGACGTAGGCGGCGGAGTAGTCCGGGTCGGGGTTCATTGCGTCCGAGCCATCGAGGTGCTGCGAGGTCGGAAAGCGCACGTCGACCACGCGCAGAGAAGTGATTTTTGCCATGGCTTAGGCCTGCACCGTGGTTTGCGTTTGGATGCCCAGGCCGTCGATGCCCAGGCGCATGGTCTGGCCGGCGCGCAGGTAGGTGGGCGGCTTTTGCCCCATTCCCACGCCCGGCGGCGTGCCGGTGGAAATGACATCGCCGCTTTGCAGGCTCATGAAGCGGCTGAGGTAGCTCACCAAGAAGGCGACCTGGTAGACCATGGTGGCGGTGTTGCCGTTCTGGTAGCGCTTGCCGTCCACCTCCAGCCACATGCCCAAGGCTTGCGGGTTGGGCACCTCGTCGGCGGTGACCAGCCAGGGGCCAATGGGCCCAAAGGTGTCGCAGCCCTTGCCCTTGTCCCAGGTGCCGCTGCGCTCGATTTGGAACTCGCGCTCGGACACATCGTTGACCACGCAGTAGCCCGCCACATGCGAAAGCGCATCGGCCTCGTCGATGTAGCGCCCGCCCTTGCCAATGACCACGCCCAGCTCCACTTCCCAGTCGGTCTTTTGGGAGCCGCGCGGAATTTCCACCGCGTCGTCGGGGCCGACCACCGCGCTGGTCCATTTGTTGAACACCACCGGCTCGGGTGGGACCGCCATGCCGCTCTCGGCGGCGTGGTCAGAGTAGTTGAGCCCAATGCAGATGAACTTGCCGATGTTGCCCACGCAGGCGCCCAGGCGCAGGTCTTTTTGCGGCGTGCCCGCCACCAGCGGCAGGGCTTCGATGTTGAGGCTACGCAAACGCGCCAGGCTCTCGGGCAGCAGCGCGGAGCCACTGATGTCGTCAATGACGCCAGCGAGGTCGCGCACGCGCCCCGCCGCATCGAGTACGCCGGGCCGTTCTTGGCCGCGCAGTCCGTAGCGTAGTAATTTCAAGATGGTGTCCTCAGGTGAAACGCAGACAAAAAAGGGTTCTGCTGAGCAGGCGCACTACGCCCACACAGCAGAACCCAGGGTGCATCAATCGTAAAGAACCGCTGCGATCTTGGGGTCCTTCATGTTGCTCTTGTCGTAGTAGTAGAACCCGGTGTCGATGATCTTGGGCAGCTTCTCGCCCTTGAGCGCTTTCACGGCGGCTTCCACGGTTTTGTAGCCAATGCCCACCGGGTTTTGGGTGATGGCGCCGGCAATGGTGCCGTCGTTGATCATGTCTTTTTGCGCCTTGCCCGAGTCAAAACCGATGATGACCACGCCGGTTTTCTTGGCTTCCTTCATGCCCTTGCCCGCGCCGATGGCCGAGCCTTCGTTGGTGCCAAAAATGCCTTTGAGCTTGGGGTGGGCCTGCATCAGCGTCTTGGCAATTTCGGCTGACTTCAGGTGGTCGCCACCGCCGTACTGGATGTCCACCACCTTGATCTTTGGGTACTTGGATTTGATCTGGTTGACAAAGCCGTCGCGCCGGTCGGTGCCGGTGGTGCTGGTTTGGTCGTGCCCGATCACCGCCACCTCGCCCTCGCCACCGATTTTCTTGGCCATCATGTCGGCTGCCAGCGCGGCCGCGGCTTTGCTGTCGGTCTGCGCGGTCGTCAGCACGATGTCGCTGGCTACGCCCGAGTCAAACGCGATCACCGGGATCTTGGCGGCTTGGGCTTTTCGGAGCAAAGGAATGGCGGCCTTGCTGTCGAGCGCGGCAAAGCCGATGGCCGACGGCTTTTTGGCCAGTGCAGCGGCGAGCATGTCGATTTGCTTGTCCACCTGCTGCTCGGTCTCGGGGCCTTCGAAAGTGACCTTGACCTTGAAGTCCTTGCCAGCTTGGTCAGCGCCCTGTTTTACGGCTTGCCAGAACTGGTGCTGAAAGCCTTTGGATACCAGCGGGATGTAGATTTCCTGCGCGCTAGCGACGCTGGCAAAACCGGCCAGGGCGAGGCTGGCGGTGAGGGCCAGCAGATTTCTTCTCATGTTCATGGTTGTCTCCTGTTGAAAAAATTAAAGCTGCTACACGGTGAAGGTGCGCACACGGCGCGTTGGGAAAGCTGGTGGGTGGTCATCGGTGGTCGTTGGCGGTGCTCCTTACTTTTTGTTGCGGCGCAGGTTGTCGGTGTAGACCGCCAAGATGATGATCAGCCCGGTCAGCACCATCTGCCACTCTTGGGCCACCGACATGATGCGCAGGCCATTGATCAGCACGCTCATGATGAACGCGCCAATCACCGTTCCCAAAATTGTGCCCACCCCGCCGCTGAGCGAGGTGCCGCCAATCACCACCGCGGCGATGGCGTCCAATTCGTAGCCCTGGCCCAGAGCGGGCTGGGCCGAGTTCAGGCGCGAGGCAATCAAGAGCCCCGCTACGCCGCAAATGGCGCCGCTGAAGCTGTAGATGATGACCTTCCAGCGCGCCACATTCACGCCCGACAGCCGCACCGCCTCCTCGTTGCTGCCCAGTGCAAAGGTGTAGCGGCCCAGCGCGGTTTTGTTGAGCACCAGCGCGCACACGATGGCGACCAAAAACATGATGAGCACGCCGTTGGGAATGGGCAGCGCGGGGATGATTTCGCCAATCCATGAGCCCAGCGCGATTTGGTCAAAGCCTTCCACATCGCTGAAGTAGATCGGGCGGGCGTCAGTGATGATGAGCGACAGGCCCTTGAGCAACATCATCATGCCCAGCGTGGCAATGAAGGGCGGTACGCCCAGCCGCGTGATGGCCAGCCCCGACAGACAGCCCGAGAGCGCGCCCATCGCCAAAGCGCAGACGATGCCCAGCGGCAGCGGCATGCCCAGGTTGACCAGAAACACGCCGGCCATCACCGCACAGAAGGTCATCAACACGCCCACCGAGAGATCGATGCCGGAGGTGATGATGATGAAGGTGCTGGCAATGGCCAGCACCCCGATGACGGTGGTGCTTTGCAGGATGCCGATGATGTTGTCGCGCGTCATGAAGGCCTCTGGCTTGAGCGCACTGAAGACAGCGATGAGTACCAAGAGGCTGGCAAACGCCAGCAGCTTTTGGCGGGCCTGGGGACCGGTGAGGCGTTGCGTCCAGCTGGGCTTGGGGGGCGTGGTGGGCATGGTGGTGCGGCGTTGGGCGGCGTTGGGCGGGCGTGGCGGGGTGGTGCAGGGCGTTGGACCTAGTGCAAGGTCGCTGAGGCAGTGGCTGGTGGGCTGGCGGTGTCGCTGTGCGCGGCCTCGCGGCGGGTGGCCAAGGCCATCAGGGACTCTTGGGTGGCTTCGTCGCCGCGCAGCTCGCCGGTGATGCGGCCTTCGCACATCACCACGATGCGGTGGCTCACCGCCAGCACCTCAGGCAACTCGGAGGAGATGACCACGATGGCGCGCCCTTGTGCTGCCAGGTCCTTGAGCAACTGGTAAATCTCGGCCTTGGCACCCACGTCGATGCCGCGGGTGGGTTCGTCAAAAATCAGCACGTCGCAGTTTTGCACCAGCCACTTGGCGATGACCACTTTTTGCTGGTTGCCCCCAGACAGGAGCTTGGTGGTTTGGTCGATGGACGGTGTCTTGATGCGCAGGGTGTCGACCATCTCCTGCGAGATCCGACGGATGGCTGGCTCGTTGAGCACCAGGCCCCAGCGCAGCCAGCGCCGCAGGCTGGGCAGGGTGATGTTGGCGGCAACGTCCATGCCGGTGGCCAGGCCAAAGTGTTTGCGGTCTTCGGACAGGTAGCCTAGGCCAGCTTGCACCGCGTCTTGCGGTGAACGCAGCCGCAGCGGCTTGCCGTGCAGCAGCACCTCGCCAGAGTCGATCGGGTCGGCGCCGAACACAGCGCGCGCCACCTCGGTGCGCCCTGCGCCCATCAGGCCAGCAAAGCCCACAATTTCGCCCCGGCGCACGCTGAAACTCACGTCGCGAATGGCGCGGCCACGGCAGAGCTTGCGCGCCTGCAAAACGATGGGGTTGGCTGTGGTGTCGGGAACGGTTTTTTCGGCAGCCTCCAGTGGCCGCCCCACCATCATCGCGATCACCTGCGCCATGGGGGTGCTGGCAGGCACGGTGTCGATGGTGCGGCCATCGCGCATCACGGTAATGCGGTCGGCAATGCGCGCAATTTCGTCCATCTTGTGCGAGATGTAGACGATGCCCACGCCCTCGCTTTTGAGCTGCCGGATGATTTGAAACAGGTCTTCAATCTCTGCATGGGTCAGCGCCGCAGTGGGCTCGTCCATGATGAGCAAGCGCGACTGGAAGGACAGTGCCTTGGCAATCTCCACCATTTGCTGGTGCGCCACCGTGAGTTCGCCCACCAGGGTCTGTGGTGCCAGCGTGAGGTGGATGCGCTGCATCAACGCCTGGGCTTGTTGGTTGAGTTGCGCCTCGTCCAGAAACACCCCAAAGCGACCGCGCGGCTCGCGCCCTAAAAAAATGTTTTGCGCCACGCTGAGGTGCTGCATCAGGCACAGCTCTTGGTGGATGATGCCGATGGCCAGTGACTGCGCGTGCGCCGGGCTGCCGATGTCCACCGCTTGGCCATCCAGCAAGATTTCGCCGCTGTCTTTGCGGTGGATGCCCGCCAGAATTTTCATGAGGGTGGACTTGCCCGCACCGTTCTCGCCCATGAGCGCATGCACCTCGCCTGCGCGCAGTTCAAAGTGCACCGCGTCGAGCGCGCGCACGCCGGGAAACGACTTGCTCAGCGCGCGGATCGATACCAGTGGCTCGGTCATGGCTTGGCTGTGCCGTGGGCGGCCTGTGCCGTAGGCGATTAGATGGTGACGCCGCCGTCGACCAGCAGCGCCTGCCCGGTGACAAAACGCGACTCGTCGCTGGCCAGGTACACCACCATGGGCGCGATGTCATCCACCAGCGCCAGCCGCCCCATCGGTTGGCGCGCAATGAAATCTTTTTCGGCCTGCACCGGGTCGGCAGCGCTGGCGATGCGGCCGCGCAGCGAGGGCGTGTCCACCGTGCCAGGGCACAGCGCGTTGGCGCGCAGCCCCTGCTTGACGTAGTCGGCGGCCAGCGACTTGGTCAGGCCGATCACCGCCGCCTTGGTTGCGCCATAGGCGCAGCGGTTGACGAAGCCTTTGACGCTGGACGCCATCGACGCCATGTTGATGACCGACACGCCCACGCCCGGCGTTTGCGCCTTGGCCAGCATGCCCGGCAGAAAGGCCCGCGTCATGCGAAACATGCTTTTGACATTGAGCTCAAACGAGCGGTCCCAGTCGGCCTCGCTGCAGTCCAGCAGGCTGCCGTTGGCCACCATGCCCGCGCAGTTGAACAACGCGTCCAGCGCACCCAAGCGCTGCGCCAACTGCTGCACATCGGCGTCACTGCACACGTCAAGCAGCGCCACCTCGATGCCGGGCGACTGCCGGGCCAAATCGTCCAGCGCCGCCTGCTGGATGTCGGTGGCAATCACCCGCGCGCCCTCGGCAGCGCAGGCCAGCGCGCTGGCCCGGCCAATGCCCTGCGCGGCGGCGGTGATCAGAATGGTTTTGCCCTGAAGGCGACCTTGACGCATGCTGGGAACCCCGGTAAATTTATTCACTTATAAATAAAGTATTCATAAGTGATTCAAATACTACGGTTGATTTGCGCTTGCGCACTCAGTAGTTCCCCTAGGATTGCCTTGCCATGCTGCGCGTTTTGACTACCCCTAGCTCCGCCTCCAACTCCACCTCGGTCCCCGACATGCCCGCCCGCCCGCGCGGGCGCCGCCCCAAGAATTTGGATGCACCGGTGTCACTGGCTGGGGCCGACGCGCGCTACCGCGCCCCCGCGCTGGACAAAGGACTTGACATTTTGGAACTGCTGGCCAGCCAGCCGCAGGGATTGACCCGCGCCGAAATCGTCAAGGAAATGGACCGCAGCGCCAACGAGATTTACCGCATGCTTGAGCGCCTGGTGGTGCGCCAGTACGTGCTGCGCAACGCCTCGGGTGACCGCTATGCATTGAGCCTCAAGCTCTTTGCCCTGGCGCATATGCACCCGCCGTTGAGCCGGCTGATCAACCAGGCGCTGCCGGTGATGGATGACTTCGCCCGCAAGGCCGAACAGTCCTGTCACATGGGCGTGTACGACCGGGGCAATGTGCTCATCAGCGCGCAGGTCAACAGCCCGCGCGGTTGGAGTTTCTCCTTGCAGCGCGGTGCCCGCGTCGGACTGCTCGACACTGCTTCAGGCCAGGTACTGTTGGCTTTCAGTGACCGCGCGAGTTACCAGCGCATGCAGGCCGAACACCTGCCGCTCGATGGCGAAGTGCCCATCACCGCCGCCGCCTTGCAGCGCGCCTTGGTGGCCATTCGCAAACGGGGCTACCTGCAGCGCAGCAGTGCACAGTCCTTCGGTGTCACCGATATCTCGTACCCGGTGCTGGGCCCCGACAACACTGCTTTGGCTGCGCTCACCTGCCCCTACATTCGCCGCATCGACCGCCATGTGGGCCCGGATTTGGCCGAGGTCCGTGCGCTGCTGCAAGATGCGGCGCAGGCGTTGTCTTTGGGGGTTCGATCTTGACGTGCGTCCAGTGCTTAACCAGTCGCCGCTGAGCCTACTGCATCGAACTCAGTCCAAACGGATTGCCCTCCGTGTCCTCACACAGCGCAACCCAACCAAACTCGCCAATGGAAAACTTGGGCCGGATGACCGTGCCCCCTGCCGCTACGACCCGCGAGGCCTCGTTTGCGCAGTCTTGAACACCGAAGTACACCAAGCTGCCACCCGCGCCTGGCCGTGCGTACGCGGACTTCACTAAAGCTCCACCAGCGCCGTACAGCCCCATGTCGGTTGGAAAGCCCATCATCTGGGTTTCGCCGGTGGGGTCGCCTATCGGTTCGAGGCTGGTTTGCAGCACGCGCTCGTAAAACGCGACGGCTCTGCCCATGTCGCTGACGTAGATATCAAACCAAGCAATTGCATTCGACTTTGCCATTTGGCACTCCTGTGGGGTTGAACAGGCGGCCAGTCTAGGTAGCTGTAGAAGCTGCGTATTGTGTAAATCAGACACCAAACTTGTGCAGGTAGGCCCCCGGTGTGTAACCGGTCACCTTGCGAAAGGAGTGGATGTAGTGCGACTGGTCGGCGTACAAGTCCAGGTAGTGCTGTTTGAAAGACTGTTGAATGCGCAACACCTTGAGCAGGTCGTGTGGGGAGAATCCTGTGGATTGCTTCAGGGTGCGCTGCAGTTGGCGCGGTGACAGGCCAGCCAGCTCTGCCATGTCCGCTACGCTGTGAATGCTTTCGAGCCGGGCAAGAATCTTTTCGGTGACCGGGTTGGCTACCACCCGTTTGGTGTTGATACACCACTGCACCAAGTCCGCCATGACAGCCTGCTTGGTCGAAAAATCCAGCGCAAGCATCTGCTCGCCGGCAGTTCGCAGCCGCAGCTCACCCGCATAGGGCGTGCCGACAAACTGGTTGCTGATTTCGTTCGGGTCGCCTTGCCACACACCAGGCAACAGCTCGATGCCGACATAGTGAAACGAGGATCCCAAGTTCAGCTCGGTGTACGTGGTACGCAAAGCAGTTACACCGGCGATGCGGGTGTCTTGCTGGTTGAACAGGAGGTTCACGCAAGCATCGGGCATGGCGTGCAGCACAAAGTCCTGCGCCAGTGTCGTTTCGGTTTTCAG
Organism: Rhodoferax sp.; assembly: GCA_044346035.1. Classification (GTDB taxonomy): domain Bacteria; phylum Pseudomonadota; class Gammaproteobacteria; order Burkholderiales; family Burkholderiaceae_C; genus Allorhodoferax. The sequence goes on from JBIIZY010000122.1 coordinate 8,663, forward strand.
TTCCCAGAAGCAGTGCACCAGGGCCGCAAGATGCGCTGGTGGCTTTTCTACCGAGTAGCGGACTGAATTCGCGTTTCTGGCTACGCCATCTTGGATGGGGTCGTACATGCCCTAGGGCTCCGGCCGCGGCAACACCAACCGCAACACCAACCCCTGCGGCGTCTGGCCATGGGCTTGTGCGCGCCCACCGTGGCGCTGGGCGATCTCTGCCACGATGGCCAAGCCCAGACCACAGCCGCCGGGCAGGTCGCTGGCGCGCCAAAAGCGCTCGAACACGCGGGTGAGGTCCTGCGGGCTCAGGCCGGGGCCGTTGTCTTCCACCTCCAACACGCAGGCATTCTCACGCTGGTGCGCGCGCACGGTGACGCTGGCGCCGC
>JBIIZY010000260.1:0-2659 GCA_044346035.1 Rhodoferax sp.
GTATCGACTGCGCGCTGGATTGGCAGCGCACTGGCGGCCTTGGTGCTGGCGGTGCTGTTGTTGGGTGCCACCATTTGGCAGCAGCGCGAACGGCGTTTTCGCGAGCAGCGCAGCGCCCGCCACGAGCTGGAGCTGCGGGTCCAGGAGCGCACCGCCGAGCTGCGCGAGGCCCATGCGTTTCGGCAGGCCATGGGCGATTCGCTGTTGGTCGGCATGCGCGCGCGTGACCTGGAGGGCCGCATCATCTATGTGAACCCGGCCATGTGCGAGATGGTGGGCTACAGCGCCGAGGAACTGCTGGGCCGTGCCCCACCCTACCCGTACTGGCACCCCGAAGAGCTGGCCAAGCATTGGCACGACAGCGATGTGGTGCTCAGCGGTAAGGCCGCGCTGACCGGCTTTGAGTCGCGCATCCGCCACCGCGACGGCCGCGATGTGTACACCATGGTCTACACCGCGCCCTTGATCGATGCGCAGGGCAAGCACAGCGGGTGGATGAGCTCGGTGGTGGACATCACCGCGCAAAAGCAAGCCCAAGAGCAGCAGCGCGTACAGGCCGCCAAGATGCAAAGCACCGGCCGCCTGGCCAGCATGGGCGAGATGGCATCCACCCTGGCCCACGAGCTCAGCCAGCCGCTGATGGCCATGGTGAGTTTTGCTGGCGCAGCACGCGCCTACGCCGAGCGCAAGGACACCGCGCTGTTGTCGCAAACGTTGGCCGACATCCGCTCGCAGGCGCAGCGGGCGGCCGACATCGTGGCGCGCATCCGCGGCTTTGTGAAGCAGCAGACGCCGGGTTTTCAGCCCTGCACCCTCGACGCCATCGTGGCCAATGTGCTGGGCCTGCTGGGCCCTGAGATCCGCCAGCAAGGCGCCCGGGTGAACACCCGCCTCGAGCCTGGACTGCCCACCATCTTGGCCGACCGGCTGTTGCTGGAGCAGGTGCTGCTCAATCTGGTGGTCAATGCTTTGCAGGCCATGGCCGACACGCCGGCTGCCGACAAGTGCGTGACCGTGGAGACCGGTTGGGTGGGCCGCAACGGGCAGGACGCGGGCATGGTGTTTCTGCGCGTGAGCGACCGTGGTTCGGGCATTGCACCGGAGGTGCAAGCGCAACTCTTTGAGCCGTTCTTCACCACCAAAGCGGAAGGACTGGGGCTGGGTCTCAATATTTGCCGCACCACCGTCGAGGCCCACCGCGGCACCCTGACCGTGGCCAACTTGGCGCGGGGCGGGGCGGCGTTTTCGGTACATTTGCCGGTCTCTGATTCACCGCTTGGCGCTACCCACCATGAACCCGCAAAGCCCCAATATCTACCTGGTTGACGACGACGATGCAGTGCGCCGCTCCTTGGGTGGCCTGCTGCTGTCGCGCTTGAGTGACTGCTCGGTGCAGACCTTTGCCTCGGGCGAAGCCTTTTTGGAGCAAGCCCGGGTGGAAGACGCTGGTGTGGCCGTGCTGGACTTGCGCATGCAGGGCATGAGCGGGCTCGATGTGTTCAAGGCTTTGCAAGACCAGCGCAACCCTTTGGTGGTGGTGTTTTTGTCGGGCCACGGCGACATCCCGGTGGCGGTGCGGGCCATCCAGGAAGGCGCTTTGGGCTGGCTAGAAAAACCTTGCAGCGAAGACCGCTTGATCGAGGTAATGCAACAGGCCAAGGAGCGTGCGGTTGCCATCGCGCTGGAGCGCATCGCGCGCCAAGACGCGCTGGACCTGTGGGCCCGCCTGACCCCCCGCGAGCGCCAAGTGGCGCAGCCGCTGGCACGGGGAAAGTCCAGCAAACTCATCGCCCAAGAGCTCAGCCAGCGTGACCCCAGCCGGCCGTTGGACTTTCGCACCGTAGAGACCCACCGTGCCAGCATCTTCTCCAAGCTCGGCGTGGCCAACAGCAACGGGCTCCTGCTGTTTCTGGGCAAGCACGGCTTGTTGGAGTCGGTGTGACACGCCACCTGCGCTAAGGGCCGGCCCAACCATGTGGGCCTGTTATGCGGCTCGCGCCGGCCACGCTGACTACGCCACCTAATTCACGGCACGGCTACTCCAAGCGTACCGACCCCAGCACCTCAAGCCCCTGGCCTTTGGGACGCACCACAATGCCTTCGGCAGAGCTGGGCGAGATCTGCGTCAGCGCTGCAATATTGACTTGGTGCGTCACCACCACCAGCACGCCGGGTCCGCGCCAGCGTGTGAGCTTGTGCAGGGCCTGCTTGGTTTGTAGTTCGCCGCTGCTGCGGTCTGCAAAAAACGAGTTAAAGGCCGGCGCATCGACCGGCATGCCAGGGAACGCAAGCTGTGCCGTCTCGCGCGTGCGGCACCACTGCGATGTCAGCACCTGCCCCACCGCAATGCTGCGTTGGCGAAACTGCGCACCGATCTGGCGCGACTGCGCGCGGCCCAGCGCATCGAGGTTGCGCTGCGTGCTGCAGTCGTTGAGGCGAAAGTTGTCGGGGTCGCCCACGCCCGGTGCGTTGGCGTGGCGAAACAGCACGATGCTGCCATCGGTAACCGCCTCCCAGCCGGTCTGGGCCTGGGCGTTACCAGCCGACAACAAAAGCGCGGCGCACAGTGCGCGCCAGTGTGGTTTGAGATTGCGAAGAAATGGTTTCATGGAACGCAGCGCGTGGCGAGGTTGTTGCAGCGGCGCAAAGCTTAGGCGCT
>JBIIZY010000261.1:0-2651 GCA_044346035.1 Rhodoferax sp.
AGTCAGCCCGCTCAGGCTGGGTAGATTGCTCCAAGAATACGGGCGCCTCGTGCGCCCGTAACGCTTTCTAATGGAATCGGTTTGCGCAAAACAGTTTGGCGCGCCAGCCAGGCAAATGCCGTGGCTTCCACTTGCAGCGGCGGTAGCCCCAGCGCAGCCGAACTGAGCACGCGCCTAGGCCTTAAAAAGTTTGCGAGATACAGCATCAATTGCCCGTTGAATGCCCCGCCGCCACACACCACCAAGGTGCCGCAGTTGGGCGCATAGCGCAACACGCTCCCAGCGCATACCTGCGCGGTCAATGCAGTCAGCGTGGCCTGTACGTCTTGCGCGGTCCAGGGTTCTGCGGTTTGCGCGAGGTGCTGGTCTAGCCACGCGCGGTTGAACAGATCGCGCCCTGTGCTTTTGGGTGGGGCGGCATCAAAAAAAGGCTCGGCAAGCATGCGCGCAAGCAGCGTTGGTAGGACGCGTCCGCCAGCCCCCCAGTGGCCGTTGTCATCGTACGCCATGCCGGTGTGAGTGGCGCACCAAGCGTCGAGCAGGGCGTTGCCGGGGCCGCAGTCAAAACCCTGCAAGTCGCCACCACCTGGCGGGCTTAAAACCGTGAGATTGGCGATACCACCGATGTTGAGAACCGCCGTATTGCCCTCGGGCTTTCCAAAATAGGCAGCGTGGAATGGTGGGACCAGCGGTGCGCCTTGGCCGCCAGCGGCCAGGTCGCGGCTGCGGAAGTCGGCCACAACGTCGATGCCACACAGCTCAGCAAGCAGTGCGGCCTGGTTAATTTGAAGGGTGTAGCCGGTGCCGTCGAACTCCCTGGGGCGGTGGCGTACGGTTTGTCCGTGTGCACCGATGGCGATGATGTCGTGGGCGGACTTGCCACTGCTGGCAAGCAGGTCGGCGACCACTTGCGCATACAAACGTACCAGCGCGTTACCAGCCAAGGCTGCGCGGTGCAACTCGTTGGTGGTGCTGGTGTTGAGCGCCAAGAACTCCGCCTTGAGGAGTTCGGGGAATGCCAAGGTGGTGTGGTGCAGCACCCGGATCGGGTCGCAAGAAAAATCCACTAGTACGCCGTCCACGCCGTCAAGCGAGGTGCCCGACATGAGGCCGATGTAAAGCTCTAGCGTCTGCGGCACAGACCTGCCTTTTTGGCGCTTTATTCGAAGCGGGTGGACTGCATGTACGCCGCCGCTGCCAGCTGCGCGCCGACTTGCCGCGCCGATTGGTCAAACAGCGGTCTGAGTGCTGCGCTCACGGGCACCGACTCGCTCTGGCGGGCGATGATTTGTGGGTCTTTGTGTACACCGTTGACGCGAAACTCAAAATGCAAGTGCGGGCCGGTGGCCCAACCTGTTGCACCCACGGCACCTATGTTTTGGCCTTGCGCCACACTTTGGCCGCGGCGCACCGTGATTTTGCTAAGGTGGGCGTACAGCGTTTGGTGTCCACGTTGGTGTTTGAGTATCACCACATTGCCAAAGCCGTTTTGCCAGCCAGCGAACTCCACCACGCCGTCGCCAACGCTGCGCACCGGGGTACCGGTGGCTGCGGCGTAGTCCACACCCAGGTGCGCCCGCCATGTTTTCAGTATCGGGTGAAAACGCATTTGAAAGCCGCTGCTTACCCGAGAAAACTCCAGGGGCGATGCCAGGTAGGCGCGGCGCAAGCTTTCGCCTTGCAAGGTGTAGTAACCACCCTTGGCTCGGTTGCTCGGGGTGGCGCTGGCAGTGCCACCGGCTGGTGGCGTCTGGAACCACATGGCTTGGTGGACCTTGCCGTTGTTGACGAACTCGGCAGCCAGGACGCGCCCGGCGCGCAATGGTTCGCCATCGCCCTCCAGCGTTTCATAGACCACCGAGTACCGGTCGCCCTTTCGCAAGGCCCGGTGAAAATCGATGTCGCCAGAAAAAATGTCAGCCAGTTGCACGGCCACCGAATCAGGAATGCGGGCCTCGTCGGTGCTGGCAAAAAGGGAGGTGCTGATGGTGCCGCTGGCCAGCCTGGACGAGGCTGTCATGGGCAGCGTTTCCAAGATGGACGTGAAGCCGGTGGCGGACCGTTGTACTTTCAAGCGATTGAAGGTGCCATCGTCTTGTGCACTCCAGCGGGCTGTGAGGGCCAGCAGCCGGTTGTCTTCATCCGCTTGCGCGGCCAGGTTGCGCCCGCTGCGGCCCAGCAGCGACTGGCGGGCGTCGGCATCCGTGCGCAAAAAGGCGGCGGCTTGCGGGTCTTGCACCCCCAAGCGCTGGAGCATGGTTTCTGCCGTGTCAGTGGCACGGCTCAGGCCCGAGCGGTACAGCGTGAGTACCTGCGTATCCAGATCGACTTGTGTTGCAGAGCGGTCTGGGACAAGCACAGTTTCCACCACCGATTGCACAGGCAGATCGGCCGCATCCGGGCTCAAAGTGGCAAGGGCGAAAGTCAGCCCACTGCCGCTGAATAGAACGGCTGCCACCACTGCCATGGTCCGGCGCGGGTGGGTTTGTACCCACCGCTGCGCGGACTCGGCAATTGCCAGGGCGTCTAGAACCCGCGTGTGCTTCAAGGTGGCGTCTCCGTTACAGGGTTGCTGCAAGACTAAAATCCCGCGCGGGTCGTCTGTGCCTTGCAAAAGCGAGGCCGCAGTATAGCGGCCCATCGACCACCGA
>JBIIZY010000262.1:0-2629 GCA_044346035.1 Rhodoferax sp.
AAGCCCGCGAGTATAGCGTCATTTTTTACGCTCCCGAAAGAAGCGACAGCACTTTTTCTCGGGGCAGCAACTCCAGCACCGCGTCCAGCGATGGCGTCTGCACCGTGCCCAGCACCAAGAGGCGCACGGGCATGGCCAGCTGCGGCATCTTCAGGCCGGTGTCCAACAGCACTTGCTTGATCGCGGCGGCAATCGAGGCCTTGTCCCAAGCGCAGTCCTGCAGGGCCTGAGCCAAGGCGCGCAGTGCGGGGCGTACCGCGTTGGTGACGTGCTGGGCCAGGCTGGCGGCGTCAGGGCTGGCGTCGGTGTAGAAGCGGCTGACCCAATCTGCCAAGGCCACCGTGGTGTCGCAGCGGTCTTTGAGCAAATCACACAAAGGCTGCAAGCGTGCGTCGGTGGGCAGCGCACGATCGGCCAGGTGGGCTGCGACCAAAGGCGCCAAGGCGCTGCCCGGCATGGCCTTGAGGTGCTGGGCGTTGACCCAGCGCAGTTTGGCGTCGTCAAACTGCGCTGCGCTTTTGCCCAGGTGGTCCAGGCTGAACCACTCCAGAAACTGCGCGCGGCTGAAGATCTCGTCGTCACCGTGGCTCCAGCCCAGGCGCGCCAAGTAGTTGACCATGGCGTCGGGCAAAAAGCCTTCTTTGGCGTACTGGGTGACGGGCTTGGCGCCGTTGCGCTTGCTCAGCTTTTCGCCTTGCTCATTGAGCACCGTGGGCAGGTGCGCATAGACCGGTGGCTCTGCGCCCAGCGCCCTAAAGATGTGGATCTGGCGCGGTGTGTTGTTGACATGGTCGTCGCCGCGGATGACGTGGGTGATGGCCATGTCGATGTCGTCGACCACCACACAGAAGTTGTAGGTGGGCGTGCCCACCGCTTCGCCCGCTTGGGCGGGGCGCGCGATCACCAGGTCGTCAAGCTCGTTGTTTTGGAACTCAACCCGACCTTTGACCTTGTCGTCCCAAGCCACCACGCCGTCTTGCGGGGTCATGAAGCGCAGCACCGGTGCCACGCCGGAAGGGATTGGCGGCAAGACCTTGCCGGGCGCAGGGCGCCAGGTACCGTCGTAGCGTGGCTTTTCTTTGGCGGCCATTTGGCGCTCGCGCAGTGCATCCAACTCGGCCACACCCATGTAGCAGGGGTAGACCAGGCCTTTTGCTTGCAGCTGGAGCAGGACTTCTTTGTAGCGGTCCATGCGCTGCATTTGGTAGAACGGCCCTTCGTCGTGGGTCAGGCCCAGCCAGGCCATGCCCTCCAAGATAACGTCCACCGCGGCCTGGGTGGAGCGCCCCACGTCGGTGTCTTCGATGCGCAGAATGAAGTCACCCCCGGTGGAGCGGGCAAACGCCCAGGGGTACAGCGCCGAGCGGATGTTGCCCAGGTGGATGAAGCCGGTGGGCGACGGTGCAAATCGGGTGCGGGTGCGGGTGTGGGTCATGTCAAAGGGTGTCCAGGCCGCCAGCAAGGTCGGCAATGATGTCGTCGATGTGCTCAAGTCCCACGGCCACGCGCACCATGCCTTGGGTCACGCCCGCAGCCTGCCGCTGGGCCTCGGTCAGGCGCCCGTGCGAGGTGCTGGCCGGGTGTGCGGCCAGGGTTTTGGTGTCGCCCAGGTTGGTGCACAGCGAGAGCACTTGCAAACTGTCGAGCACATGGAAAGCGCGCGCACGCGCTTGCTCGGGCGCATCGGCGCGGACCTCGAAGGACAGCACCGCACCGCCGCAGCCCGACTGCTGGCGCATGGCCAACGCATGCTGCGGATGGCTGGGCAGGCCGGGGTAGTACACCCGCTGCACCGCGCTGCATTGCTCCAGCCACTGGCCCAAGGCCAAGGCATTCGCCGACTGCGCGCGCATGCGGATATCCAGCGTCTCCAGGCCCTTGAGCACCACCCATGCGTTGAAGGGCGCCAAGGTCATGCCCGCACTCTTGAGCACGGGCAAAAACTTCTCGGTGACCAAGGCCTGGCTGGCGCACAACGCTCCGGCCATGACGCGGCCTTGGCCATCCAAGTACTTGGTGCCCGAATGCATGATGATGTCTGCGCCCAAGCTGGCTGGGCGCTGCAGCGCGGGGGTGGCAAAGCAGTTGTCCACCGCCAGCAGCGCACCTGCGCCGTGGGCGATATCGGCCAGCGCCAGGATGTCGCACACCTCGGTCAAGGGGTTGGTCGGCGTCTCACAAAACAGCAAGCGGGTGGTGGGCCGCACCGCCGCTGCCCAGGCCGTGGCATCGGTTTGCGACACAAAGCTGGACTCCACGCCGAACTTGGCCAAATCGGAACCGATGAGCTTGATGGTGGAGCCAAACATCGACTGCGAGCACACCACATGGTCACCCGCCTTGAGCAGCCCCATGCACATCATCAGAATGGCCGACATGCCCGAAGCGGTGGACATGCAGGCTTCGGTGCCCTCCATCGCGGCCAGGCGCGCCTCCAAACTGGCCACCGTGGGGTTGCCATAGCGGCCGTAGGTAAAGCCGTCTTCGTCACCGGCGAAGCGTGCAGCGGCGGTGGCGGCGCTGGGCTGGACGTAGCCACTGGTGAGGTACAGGGCTTCGGAGTTTTCGCCGTACTGGCTGCGCTCCAGTGCAGCGCGCACCGCCAGGGTGTCGCGGTGCAGCGGGCGTG
>JBIIZY010000123.1:0-8887 GCA_044346035.1 Rhodoferax sp.
CAATAAAAATCTGGCCGCCGCTGGGTGTTTCCAAGCCGGCAATCATGCGCAGCGTGGTGGTCTTGCCGCAGCCCGAGGGCCCGAGGATGGTGGTCAGGCTGCCCTTGGGCACATGGAAGTCAATGTGCTTGACCACCAGCGGGCTGTCTTTGCCGCCGTAGCGTTTGGAGACTTGTTTGAATCGAATGCCTGCTTGCGCATCGGCAGGACCGGTAGAGGAGGGTTCTGTGGGGTGTGTCATGGGAGGGTTCTTTCTTGCAGGGCCGTACTGCGTCAGTGCGCCTGGGCCTGGGGATTGGTTGGGAGGCCTTGGGCGGCGGCCTTGCGCCGACCCAGCTTGCGCTCGCCCACCAGCGCTTGTACCGCCAGGGTGCTGAGCGACATCAGCACGATCAGCACGGTGCAGTAGGCCAGCGCGACGCCGTAATCGCCATTGCCCACGCGGCCGATGATGTAGGTGGTGGAGAGCTCGTACTGCGCCGTTACCAAAAAGATGACCGCTGACACCGTCGTGATGGAGCGCACAAACGAGTACACGAGCGCCGCCACCAGCGCGGGCTTGATCAGCGGCAGCACCACCAAGCGCAGCGTGGTCAGGGTATTGGCGCGCAGCATCAGCGAGGCCTCGTCGAGCGAGCGGTCGAGCTGCTTGAAGGCGGCCGTGCCTGCCCGCACCCCCACCGGCAGGTTTCTGAACACGAAGCACAGCACGATGATGAGGCCGGTGCCGGTGAGCTCGACCGGTGGCACATTGAAGGCCAAGATGTAGCTCACACCCAGCACCGTGCCGGGCACCGCGAAGGTCAGCAGCGCCGCAAACTCGAAGCTGGCCTTGCCCCGAAAGTCAGCACGCGCCAACAGCCACGCAATCATTAGACCAATGCTGGCGCACAAGGGCGCTGCCATGGCGGCCAGGCTCAGGGTGGTAAAGAGCGAGTCCCACGCTGAGCCCGCCCACACCATACCGTAGTCGCCCCACTGCACATCAAAGGCGGTGCGGAAGTGGTTGAGGGTGAGCGTGTAGTCGCGGCCCCAGGTTTGCACAAACCCCCCGGCGAAAGCGAACATGTACACCACCAGCGTGAACAGCAACCACGGCCCGGCCACGCCCACGCACAGCCGACGCACCGCCGGCGGCAGCGCCATGGGCAAGCCCGCGTCGCCCTTGCCGGCCACGGTGGTAAAGCTGCCCCGGCCCAGCACGCCGCGCTGGATAAAGAACACCGCCAACGCAAACGCAGTGAGCACCAGCGACAAGGCCGCCGCCATGCCCGGGTCCAGCGAGGAGCCGACGATGGCAAAGAAGATTTCGGTGGACAACACAGAGAACTGCCCGCCCACCACGATGGGGTTGCCAAAGTCGGCCATGCTTTCGATAAAGCCCACCAAGAACGCATTGGCCAGGCCCGGCTTGAGCAGGGGCAGTGTCACCGTCCAGAAGGTTTGCATGCGGTTGGCGCGCAGGGTTTGCGAGGCCTCTTCCATGGACGGGCTGACACCTTGCACCACTCCGCGCATGATCAGAAAAGCAATGGGCGTAAACGCAAACATCTGCGCCAGCCAGACCCCAAAAAATCCATAGAACCAGCGTGTGGGTTCAATGCCAAAGGCCCACTCCAAAAACTGGTTGAACAGACCGGCCCGTCCGAATAACAAAATCAGTCCCAGGCCCACCACAAAGGGTGGCGTGATGATGGGCAGCAGTGCCAAGATGTTGAGCGGTTTGGCCAACCGCTTGGCCTCGCGCTCGGCCCACAGGGCGATCAGGGTGCCCAGCACCGTGGTGCCAAACGCGGTGAGCAAGGCCAGCCCCAGCGTGTTCCAGGCTACGCCGCAGCGCCCCTGCCCGGTGACGCAGCCCAAACCCCAGACGCGCGGTGTCGCAATGCGGTCCCACAGCGCGCCCAAAGAAAACATGCCTTCTTCGGACAGCACGCTGCCAGCCAAGGACTTGGTCACCGGGTACACCACAAACAGCGCTAGCAAAGCAGTGCAGCCCAGCACGGCACCGGCCACAAACGCGTCGCCTTTGAAGCCGCCCAGCCGCGCGATGCCCAGTGCCAGCAGCGCGAGCAGGCAAAACACCGTGAGCACAGCGCCCCAGCCCATGCCGGCTTGCTGCACGCTGGTGGGACCGAATGCGGTGTTGAGCCAGTCCCAAGACCAGCCCACCATGCCAATGGCAAAGCCGCTTGCGGCCAGCCCCAGCAGCCCTACTGCCGCACCTGCAACCAGCAGTTGACCCTGGCGCCTGGGTGTGTTGCACAAGGCGGCGGTGCCAGCCAGCCACAAGCCGACCAGGCCACTGGCCAGCCAGGGGCGTCCGTGCGCCACGCTTTGAACCCAGGCGCTGGCGTGGGCCGCCGAGCCCCAGACATCGGGCAAAGCGTCAAGCAGGCCGCCGCGCTGCAAAAAATACCAAGGCAGCAGCGTGAAAGCGGCCGTGCCCAAGCAGGTCCAGAAAACAATGGCGCGGCGCAGGCGCCAGTGCAGATAAGCGTTCATGTAATCACACAGTGGGGTGGCAAAAAAGACAGGCCCTGGCCCCGCCGCGCAAGGCGGCGGGTGTGCAGGGGAGGGGCGGGCGCCTAGCGCGCTTGGCCGTTGACTTCGCGCTCCCAGCGCTGGATCAGGCGCCGACGCTCGGCGGCCTGGCCGTACTTGGCGTAGTCGTAATCAATCATCTTGATTTTGCGGAAGTCCGGCACGCGCGGGTCCACCTTGGTCTCACGGTTGGATGGCAACTGGAATTGCAGGGTGGCCGCACCCAGCGCTTGCGCCCCCGGCGTCAAAGCCCAGTCGTAAAACTTCTTGGCAGCCTCCAGGTTGCGCGCACCGCGCACGATGGACATGGAGCCAATTTCCGCACCCGTGCCGTCGGTGGGCGTGATGGTTTCCAGCGGAAAGCCTTGCGCTTTTTCGCCGGGGCCGTCATGCACAAAGCTGATCGACACGGCGGCCTCGCCACGTGCCACCGCCTTGATGGGGCCCACGCCCGAACGCTGGTAGGTGGAGATGTTCTTGTGCAGTTCGGCCAGGTAGGCGAACGCCTTGTCTTCGCCCATAAGTTGCACCAAGGTGGCAATCATGGTGTACGCAGTACCGCTCGAAGAGGGGTTGGCCGACTGGATTTCGCCTTTGTAAATGGGCTTGATGAGGTCGGCCCAGGTTTGGGGCACGGGCAGTTTTTTCTTGGCCAGCAGTTCGGTGTTGTAGCCAAAACCCAGCGGGCCCGAGTAAATGCCCACGGTCTTGTAGCCAGACTGCGCGGCCTGGCGCTGGGCCCAGTCGTAGAGCTTGGGCAGCAGGGGCGACTTGTACTCGAGGGTGAGGTTTTGCTCGGCCGCAACCAGGTGCGGGTCGCCGGTGCCGCCAAAGAACACGTCGGTCTTGGGGTTGGCTCTTTCTGCTACCAACTGGGCGATGGCTTCGCCAGAACCCTTGAGCGTCATGTTGACCTTGATCCCCTGGCTCTTCTCGAAGGTCACCGCAACCATGCTGCACCAAGGCGCCTGGCCCGAGCAAATGATGTTGACCTCGGCCTGCTGCGCATATGCTGCGCCGTGGGCCAGCGCCACGTAGGCAGCGCCAAACAAAACTGTCTTCTTCATGAAAGTCTCCTGGAGTTTTCGACCATGGGGTCGGGGGGGCTAGATTGCAGTGCGGGCAGCAAGATGCTGACCCCCTGCCGGGACAAAAAAACACTGACCGGGGCGCCCGGCGCATGGACCGGGCCGGATGATGGGGTGAGTGCCAGCAAATCGCCCAAGGCGGTTTGCACCCGCACCTCGGTGGCACGGCCCAAGTAAGCGCTGTGCAGCACCTTGCCGGCCAAGCCGCTGGCGCAAGCAGGTGCCAGCCGCCAGGCCTCGGGCCGCACCACGATGCGCACTGCGCCATGGCGTAGGTTCAGGCCCGAGCTGTCCACACCGTGGGAAACGGCCGGCAGCGCCAGCGGGCCCAGGTGGATGGTGCCGACCTCGTCTACGGTGGCGTCAAACACGGTTGCATCGCCCATGAAGCCGGCCAGAAACTCAGATTGCGGTTGCTGGTAGATATCGCGCGGCGAGCCAGTCTGCACCACGCGTCCCTCGCGCATCACCACCACCAGGTCGCTGACCGACATGGCCTCGGCGTGGTCGTGGGTGACGTACAACACGGTGAGCCCGAGGCGCTGTTGCAGTTGCCGAATGTCTTCCCGGATGCTGCGGCGCAGGTTGGTGTCGATGTTGGAGAGCGGCTCGTCAAGTAGCACCACGCTGGGCTGCAAGGCCAAGGCGCGCGCCAGCGCGGTGCGCTGCTGCTGGCCGCCGGACAGCTCGTGCGGCATGCGCTGCTCCAGTCCACCCAGACCGACCAGTGCCAATGCCTGGGCGCTGCGCTCTTGCTGGCTGGCGGCAGACAGACCCTGCTGGCGCAGCCCATAGCGCACGTTGTCTTGCACACTGAGGTAGGGAAACAAGGCGTAGTTCTGAAACACCAGGCTGATGTCGCGCTGTGCAGCGCCTTGGGTGGTGACGTCGGTGGCACCGAAAGAGATGGAGCCGCAGTCGGGCTTTTCGAGCCCTGCCACCAGGCGCAGCAGCGTGGTCTTGCCGCAGCCAGAGGGGCCCAGCAGCGTAGTCAAGCGCCGCTGCGGCAGGCGCAGATGCACACCATGCAAGGCCCGAGAGCCGTTGGCATAGGTTTTTTCCACGCCGCGGATGTGCACGTCGTGGCTCATGCGGGGAGCTTCCAGCGCACCACCGCGTCCACGCCTACCACCGTGTGGTTTTGGATGCGGTTGTACAGGTCCAGGCTGGCCTGTATCGAAACTGCTATCTGCTTGCAAATCGACAGGCCCAAGCCCACGCCGGTGCCGCCGCTGGCGGACTCGAAGGGCTGGAACAGGCGTTCGCGCAGCGCCTCGTCCATGCCGCCAGCGTTGTCCCAGACCAGCAGTTCAAGCTCCTGCGGCAGGTAGCGCAGGACCACGCCCAGGCTGCCCCCGGGTTCGCTTTGTCGAATCGCATTGGCCAGCAAGTTGCGCAAGAGCTCGCCCACCATCCAGGCGTCGGTGTGCAGCTGCACGGGTACCGCGTCCAGCGCCACGTCGAGCTGCTTGCGCGCGATCAGCGGCGAGAACTCGACCAGCACATCGCTGGCCACCTGCTTGAGGTCGACCGCGCTCCACTGCGCGTTGTGCATCTTTTGCTCCACCTTGGCCTTGGACAGAAGCTGGTTGGCCAGGTGCGATGCGCGGTCTACGGTGCGCAGCATTTTGGGCAAGGCGTCGGCGGCCTCCAACTCACCCGAGAGCGCGCCTTGCAGCTGGATTTTTAGCACCGCAAGCGGTGTGCGCAGCTGGTGCGAGGCCTCGGCCAGAAAGCGCTGCTGTTGGTCCAGTGCGTCTTGCTGCTGCTGCCACTGCACATTGAGTGCACGCACTACGGGCGTCAGCTCCGCGGCAGGCGCGTGGGTCAGTGGCGCGGTTTCGTGCGGCTTGCGTGCGGCCACCGTGTCCGCCAGTTGCTGTACCGGTGCCAAGCAGCGGCCAGCGGCCCACCACAGCGGCAAGGCGCACAGCGCCAACAAGGCTAGCATGCCCAAGATGTGGCCGCCCAGGGCTGTGTTGGCCCATCGCGCCCACAGCAGGCCCAGGGTTGTGCCTCCTGCCACGCAGCACACCAGCAGCGCGAACAGTCGAATGTGCATGGACGGCGCGGGGCGGGCGTCGGTCGGCGTAGCTTGGGCTGGGCGCATGTTGTGTTGGTGTTTACGCCGAGGCTTGGGTGCCGGGGTCGCTCGCGTCCACCATGAGGTACCCAATGCCGCGCATGGTCAGCAGCGCCGCGCCAGTGCCAGCCAGGCGCTTGCGCAAGCGGTGTGCCAGCAAGTCCATGGCGTCGCCTTGTTGACTGGCGTCATCGCCAAACACCACGCGGCACAAATCGTCTTTGGAAACTGGTTGCTTGGGCCGGGTAATCAGGGCGCGCAGCATGGCTGCTTCGCGCGGCGCGATATCAAAGGGCCGGCCCGCGCGCATCAGCACACCCGTGGTCGCATGCAATTGCAATTGGCCGCAGCGAAACTCCTCCACCCCTTGGCTGCGGCGTACCAGGGCCAAGATGCGGGCTACCAGCTCCTCGGTGTCGAAGGGTTTGGTGAGGTAGTCATCGGCGCCCAGGGTGAGGCCGCGCACCCGGTCGTCTACCGAGCCGCGCGCTGTCACCACCAGCACCGGCAAGCGCTGCCCCTGGTCGCGCAGCCGCTGCAGCACCTCCAGCCCATCGAGGCCGGGCAGGCTCAAATCCAACACGGCTACATCGAACTGGCGTTTTCGCAGCCACGCCAGCGCCTCCTTGCCGTCGGCGCAGCACACCAGGCCAAAGCCGCGCGAAGCCAACACCCGGCCCAGGGCATCCACCAGGTCGAGGTCGTCTTCAACGAGTAGCACTTGCATGAATTGCATGGTGCCGTCTGTGCGTACCCCGTGGCAATGGGGTATGCGCGAGGGTTTGGTGAAAGGAACTTGAAAGCAGCGCCACAGTTGGTGGCAGGCCAGCGCTTTGGCGGGGCCGCTTGGGGACGCACGAAACGCGTGGTGCTACCCCCGCGTATTGGTCTGTATCAACTCAATCTTGTACCCGTCCGGGTCGGTAACAAATGCGATAACGGTGCTGCCGCCTTTGACCGGGCCGGCTCCGCGGGTGACATTGCCACCAGACGCCCTGATTTTTTGGCAGGCAGCGTAGGCGTCGTCCACACCCAAGGCGATGTGACCGTAGGCGGTGCCCAACTCGTATTGCTCCACACCCCAGTTGTAGGTGAGCTCAATTTCGGCCTGCGCCGGGTTGGCTTCAAAGCCCAAAAACGCCAGCGTGTAGCGGTACTCGGGGTTGTCGGAGGTGCGCAGCAACTGCATGCCCAGTACCTGGGTGTAGAAGTCGATGGAGCGCTGGAGGTTGCCAACGCGTAGCATGGTGTGGAGGATTCGCATCGCCCGGATTTTGCCCGACGCTGGTGAATAATCCCCGCCATGCTGACATTCACCAAAGTGGTTTTATTCACCGACACCGACGGCCGTGCCCGTTTTCGCGAAGAACAGATTCCGCTGGATGGCGGCACGCCGCAATCCATGCTCTCTGCGGTGTTTGCCTCAGGTGGCTACCAGCTGCGCACCAGCCCGGTGGGCTTTCGCAGCAGCTTCCATTTCTCGGGCCACACCCAGTGGTGCTTTATTCTGCAAGGGCAGATGGAGATTGGAACCCACGGTGGGCCCTCGCGGACCTTCAAGCCGGGCGAGCACTTTTACTCCGCCGATCTGCTGCCCGAAGGCGCAACTTTCGATCCCACTTTGCACGGCCACTGGAGCCGCCAGGTCGGCTCCGAGCCACTGACCACGCTGTTTGTGCGCGCCTAAGGCGCGCTGGGCTGATCCGCGCTCCGCCGGGCCTGCCCAGTCCACCGCGTGCCCCACACCAAATCACGCACTTCGCACTTCGCCCCGTTTTTCTTGAGCCAAGTCAAGTCTTGGCGATATCTATGCTGCAGCGCAGCGTGAGGTCACACTGCGGCACAAGCCCCACCCTAGAATGACCGTTCACGATCAATCACCGAGGTGCTATGGCAGATTCCAAGCTTTCAGCAGGGCCGCTGGCCGGACTACGCGGTCTGGTGGTGGGGGTGGCCAACGACCACAGCATCGCTTGGGGGTGCGCCCGCGAAATGCACCAGAACGGCGCGCAGCTGGTGCTCTCCTGCCTCAACGAAAAAGCGCGCGGCTATGTGCAGCCGCTGGCGGATTCCATCGGTGCGCCGCTGCTGGCTTGCAATGTAGAAACACCCGGCGACTTGGAGGCCTTGGTGGCCCAAGCTGCAGCGCACTTGGGCCAGATCGACTTTGTGGTGCACTCCATCGCCTGGGCGCCCTTGGACGACCTGCACGGCCCGGTGGTGGACAGCTCGGCTGCTGGTTTTACCCGGGCGATGCAGGTGTCCTGCCACTCCTTTGCGGCGCTGGCGCGCTTGTGCGTGCCGCACATGCCGCAGGGTGGCAGCTTGGTCACCATGAGTTACCACGGCGCGGCCGAGGCGATTGCGCACTACGGCCTCATGGGGCCGGTCAAGGCGGCGCTGGAGTCCTTGGTGCGCTACATGGCCCTGGAACTGGGGCCGCGAGGCATCCGGGTCCATGCGGTTTCGCCCGGGCCGATTCCCACCCGCGCTGCCTCGGGTATTGAGGACTTTGACGGCCTGATGCAAAGCGCCCGCACCCAGGCGCCGCTGGGCCGCTTGGTCACCTTGGAGGAGGTGGGTGGTCTCACGTCTTTCTTGTGCAGCAAAGCGTCCTCGGGCATGACCGGGCAAACCATTTATGTAGACGCGGGCTGCCACGCCGTGGGCTAGCCCTGCGGCGCTCCCGTTCGCCACTGCAACGCCATTTACCAGAAGCTCCCCATGCAAACCGTAGCCGACCCCCAGTACACCGACAACACCACGTTTGACGAAATCAGCCTGGGCCAAAGCGCCCGCACGGTGCGTACCCTCACGCTCGAAGACATCCGCGCTTTTGCCGCCGTTTCGGGCGACACCAACCCCGCGCACCTGGATCCCACCTATGCAGACGCCACCCTGTTTCACGGCGTCATCGCCCACGGCATGTGGGGTGGCGCACTCATCTCGGCGCTCTTGGGCACCGTGTTTCCGGGGCCGGGCACCATTTACCTGGAACAGGTGTTGCACTTCAGCCGCCCGGTGCGGGTGGGCGACACGCTGACGATCACCGTCACCGTGGTGTCCAAAAACGACGAAAAGAAAAGCGTGGAGCTGGACTGCCAGGTCACCAACCAGCGCAGCGAGCGGGTGCTGCACGGCATGGCGCGGGTGCTGGCGCCCACGCAGCGGG
>JBIIZY010000263.1:0-2621 GCA_044346035.1 Rhodoferax sp.
CTCGGCGGACGAGCGCATGTCGGGCTGGGTGACGATTTCCAAAAGCGGCGTGCCAGCGCGGTTGAGGTCGATGCCGGTCTGCCCTACAAAGTCTTCGTGCAGCGACTTGCCCGCGTCTTCTTCCAGGTGGGCGCGCACCAAGCGCACGGCCATTTTCTTTTCGTTCAAAAAGAACTCGACCACGCCGCCTTGGACCACCGGAATTTCGAACTGGCTGATCTGGTAGCCCTTGGGCAGGTCGGGGTAGAAGTAGTTTTTGCGGGCAAACACACTGCGCGGCGCAATGTGCGCGCCAATGGCCAGGCCAAAGGCGATTGCGCGTTCAACCGCGCCCTTGTTCATCACCGGCAAGGTGCCGGGCAAGGCCAGGTCGACCGCGCAGGCTTGGGTGTTGGGCTCGGCTCCAAAAGCGGTGGAGGCGCGCGAAAAAATCTTGGACGCGGTTGACAGCTGCGCGTGGGTCTCAAAGCCGATGATGACTTCGTAGCCGCCCACCAGCGGGGCGTCCGGGCGGTCCAAAAGGCTGGGTGTGGTGTCTGCCATGGTCAGAATCCTGCCGGTTTGGCGGCGTGGAAATCGGTTGCTTGCTGGAAGCGGTGCGCCACGTTCAGGAGCCGCGCCTCTTGAAAGTAGTTGCCAATGAGCTGCATGCCAATGGGCAGGCCGGCATCGGCGGCTGCACGGGCAAAGCCGACCGGCAGGCTCAAGCCGGGCAAGCCGGCCAGGGAGGCGGGGAGTGTAAAGATGTCGGCGAGGTAGTTGGCCACGGGGTCGTCGGATTTTTCGCCGATCTTCCAGGCCACGGTGGGTGCGACCGGGCCGGCAATCACATCGCATTCTTTGAAGGCGTTTTGGAAATCGTCGGCAATCATGCGGCGGATTTTTTGCGCCTGCAGGTAGTAGGCATCGTAGTAGCCGTGCGACAGCACATAGGTGCCGATCATGATGCGGCGCTTGACCTCATCGCCAAAACCTTGGGCGCGGGTTTGTCGGTACATGTCGGCTAGGTCGGTGTAGTGGGCTGCGCGGTGGCCAAACTTGACGCCATCAAAGCGGCTGAGGTTGCTCGATGCCTCGGCGGGCGCAATGGTGTAGTACACCGGAATGGACAGCTCGGTGCGCGGCAAGCGAATGGGCACCAGTGTGGCCCCCAGTTTTTCGTATTGGCCCAAGGCGGTGTGTACTGCAGCGCGCACATCGTCGGCCAGGCCCTCGCCAAAAAACTCTTGCGGAACGCCGATGCGCAGGCCGTCCAGCGGGTCGTTGAGGCGCAGCGCAAAGTCTTCGGCTGGCAGGTCCAGCGAGGTCGCGTCACGGTCTGGGTCGGGGCCGCACAGGGCCGACAGCAGCAGCGCGCAGTCTTCTGCGCTGCGCGCCATGGGCCCGGCTTGGTCGAGGCTGCTGGCAAAGGCGACCATGCCGTAGCGCGAGGCGCGGCCGTAGGTGGGTTTGATGCCGGTGATGCCGCAAAACGCTGCGGGTTGGCGGATGGAGCCGCCGGTGTCCGTGCCCGTGGCGGCGGGCGTGGTGCGCGCAGCCACGGCAGCCGCGCTGCCGCCGGAGGAGCCGCCGGGAATGCGCTCGGTGTTCCAGGGGTTGCGCACCTGCTGCACACTGTTGTGGCCGACAGCTGCGGTGGCGGTGTTCTCGTTGCTAGAGCCCATGGCGAACTCATCGCAGTTGAGCTTGCCCAAAGTCACCATACCAGCCTGCGCCAAACGCGCCACCACGGTGGCATCAAACGGCGAGCGGTAGCCAGCGAGCATGCGCGAGCCTGCGGTGGTGCAAAAGTCTTTGGTAACGAAGATGTCTTTGTGGGCAATGGGCACGCCTTCGAGCGGGCCAGCACTGCCTTGTGCGATGCGTGCATCGGCGCTGGCGGCTTGTGCCAGCGTGACTGCGATTTGCACATCCACAAAAGCGCCCAGCTGGGCATGCGCTGCCGCGCGGTCCAGAAAGTGCTGCGCCAGTTCAACGGCAGACACCTGCTTGGCGCGCAGCGCGTGCACCAGTTCTTTCACGCTGAGGTCGTGCAGCGCCACGTGCGACAAAGAGGAGGGGTGTGCCATGGCTTACTCAATGACCTTGGGCACCAGAAACAGCCCGCGCTCGACGGCGGGTGCGCTGCGTTGGTTGGCTTCGCGCTGGTTGGACTCGCTGACCACATCGTCACGCAGGCGCAGCGCAATCTCGCCGATGGCCGCAACCGGGTGCGCCAGCGGCTCGATGCCGGTGGTGTCAACCGCGCGCATTTGCTCGACGATGTCAAAAAAGCCGTTGATTTGCGCCAGCATGCGCGCGCGCTCTTCGGGTGCAAGCTGGAGCCTGGCCAGGTGGGCCACGCGGTCGATGTCGCTGGAGGTCAGTGCCATGAAAAATGGATTGAAAACATTGGGAAAGTGGGTGCCTGCGACGCGGGAATCAACCGGTTATTCACAGGCGATCGGTTATTATCCTGCCTTTGACTGGCCGGGCGGAAAACGCCGCTTTTGAGGCCAGAAAACCCGATTTTTAACGACAAAACACGGTGCTGCACCGGCGAAGCCGCGTACATGCCCGAGAGGATTTTTGATGTTTGCAGCGTTCCGTCGGTACTTCTCCACCGACCTGGCAATCGACCT
>JBIIZY010000124.1:0-8816 GCA_044346035.1 Rhodoferax sp.
GCGAAAACATGTCGCTGCGCCGCTTCAAGCGTTTCGCGGGTGGCGCCAAACTGGCGTCCTATCTGCACGGAACCCGCATCGGTGTGGTGGTCGAGTTTGAGGGCGATGACGTGGCAGCCAAAGACGTCGCAATGCACGTGGCTGCCATGAAGCCTGTGGCGCTGCAAAGCAGCGATGTGCCCCAAGATTTGGTGGAGCGGGAGCGTTCGGTTGCGGCAGCCAAAGCGGCAGAAGATGCAGCAGTGGCCACTGCCGCAGGCAAGCCGGTTCAGTCACCTGAAATTGTCGCCAAGCGCATTGAAGGTGGCGTACAGAAGTACCTTAAAGAGGTTTCGCTGTTCAACCAGCCTTTTGTCAAGAACGACAAGCAGACCGTCGAGCAGATGCTCAAGGCCTGCAGCACCACGGTGAAGAGGTTTACGCTCTACGTGGTCGGTGAAGGCATCGAAAAGAAGGCCGACGATTTTGCAGCCGAGGTGGCCGCGCAAGTCGCCGCTGCCAAGCAGTCGGCCTAGGCTGGCGTGGGGGTCGGCGGGGCCGGCCTCTTGTGATTGATTGCCCCTCGGAGGAAATTCCCATGCAAAAGGACACGCAAAAAAACAAACCGGTTTACAAGCGCATTTTGCTAAAGCTCTCTGGCGAGGCGCTAATGGGCAATGACCAGTTTGGCATCAACCGCGACACCATTGTGCGCATGGTCGATGAGGTTGCTGAAGTGACCCGGCTGGGCGTTGAAGTCGCGGTGGTGATTGGTGGCGGCAACATCTTCCGCGGCGTCGCCGGCGGCTCTGTCGGCATGGACCGCGCGACTGCGGATTACATGGGTATGCTGGCCACGGTGATGAACGCCCTGGCACTCGGCGACACGATGAACAAGGCGGGCTTGACCGCCCGTGTGATGTCCGCCATCGGGATCGAGCAAGTGGTGGAGCCCTATGTGCGCCCCAAGGCGCTGCAGTACCTTGAAGAGGGAAAGGTCGTCATTTTTGCTGCAGGTACCGGCAATCCGTTTTTCACGACCGACACCGCGGCCGCGTTGCGCGGCGCGGAGATCGGGGCCGAAATTGTTCTGAAGGCGACCAAGGTGGACGGCGTGTACAGCGCCGATCCCAAAAAAGACCCCGATGCCAAGCGCTACAGCAGCCTGAGCTTTGACGAGGCCATGTCGCGTAACCTTGGAATCATGGACGCGGCCGCGTTTGCACTGTGCCGCGACCAAAAGCTGCCTATCAAGGTGTTTTCCATCTTCAAGTTGGGCGCACTCAAGCGGGTGGTGTTCGGGGAAGATGAGGGGACCTTGGTCCATGTGTGACCCTTTGTGTTTTGTGAACCGCCGCGCGCGCTCAACGGAGGCAAGACTATGGCTATCAACGATGTGAAGGCAACGCTGGAAGCGAAGATGGAGCAATCGATCGCTTCCTTTTCCAGCAACTTGACCAAGGTGCGCACCGGCCGGGCCAACCCCGCGTTGTTGGACACCGTTAACGTGGATTACTACGGCTCCATGTTGCCAATCTCCCAAGTGGCCAATCTCTCTTTGCTCGATGCGCGAACCATCGGCATTCAGCCGTGGGAGAAGGGCATGGGCGCGAAGATCGAAAAAGCCATTCGTGACAGCGACCTTGGGCTGAACCCATCGAGCATGGGCGATTTGATTCGAGTGCCCATGCCAGCCATGTCCGAGGAGCGTCGCCGCGAGCTGACCAAAGTCGTTCGCAATGAAGGCGAGAGCGCCAAGGTGGCCATCCGCAACGTGCGGCGAGATGCCAACGATGCGGTCAAGAAGCTAGTGAAAGACAAGCTCGCCTCCGAGGACGAGCAAAAGCGCTCCGAGGCCGATATCCAGAAGATTACCGACCGCTTCATTGCAGAGGTCGATCGACTGGTTGCAGCCAAAGAACAAGACATCATGGCGGTGTGATGCTGAGGCACGCGCATTGACCGCCACACCCTTTGGCTCCAGCGCTGCTGGGCCGCGCCACATCGCAATCGTGATGGATGGCAACGGCCGCTGGGCGTCCAAACGATTTCTACCCCGGACTGCCGGTCACCACCAAGGTGTGGAAGCGCTGCGGCGGGTGGTAACGGCTTGTGTGTCGCGCCAGGTTAAGGTGCTTACGGTATTTGCTTTTTCTTCCGAGAACTGGAAGCGCCCAGCCGATGAGGTCTCGGGCTTGATGACCTTGCTGGCCATGGTGCTCGCCAAGGAAGTTCCCAAGCTGCAAAAGGAGGGTGTGCGGCTGCAGTTTGTGGGCGCACGCGAGTTCCTCTCGGAGCGGGTGCAGCTCGCATTGCTAGACGCTGAATCCCACACCCGCTCCAACACCGCGTTGTTGCTCAATGTGTGCTTTAACTACGGTGGGCGTTGGGACATTGCCCAAGCTGCGGCCAAGCTGGCGGCCGCGCGCGAGCCCATCACCGAAGAGAGCTTGGCGCAAACCCTGTCTACTGCACATTGCGGCGACCCGGACTTGATCATTCGCACCGGCGGCGAGATGCGGCTCAGTAATTTTTTGCTGTGGCAGGCCGCCTACAGCGAACTGGTTTTCTCCGAAGCCTTGTGGCCCGATTTCGACGCGGAGCTGCTTGACGCTGCCATCGAGACCTACCGTGCGCGTGAGCGGCGCTTTGGTTTAACGTCGGACCAAGTTTCCGACGCCGCCGATCGGTCCGGCTAGGCGCTGCCGCCATGCTCAAACACAGAGTTATCACCGCAGTATTGCTGCTAGCTGTCTTTCTGCCTGCTGTGCTGTTGCATGCCCAAACACCCTTGGCGCTGTTGACGCTGCTTTTGATTTCGTGCGCTGCCTGGGAGTGGGCCAGACTCAACGGCTGCCAAGCGCCCTTGGCCGTGGGCCACGGATTGCTGTTTGCGGTGGTGGGCCTGCTGGTGTGGTTTTCTGGCGCGCTCCATGGTTCACTTGCGGGCGTGTGGTCGGTGGCAGGTGCTGCATGGGTATTGGTTGGGGCCTGGCTGTTGCGTTTTGGCCAGGCGCGCTGGACTGGTGTTCCGCTGGTGCTTCGTTTGGCAGGCGGCTTGCTCGCATTGCTGGTCGCCTGGGCCGCCATGATGCAAGCGCGCAGCATTGGCGTGAACTTTCTTTTTTCCGTGTTGGGTTTGGTGTGGATCGCAGACATCGGCGCGTACTTTTTTGGTAGGCGGTGGGGTGGACGGTGGTTTTCCCGCCGTTTGGCGCCGGGTATCAGCCCGGGAAAAACCTGGGAAGGCGCAATCGGCGGCACTGTGTGTGTGGTCTTCGTCGCCATGGTCTGGGCCAGGGCTGAGGCCTACTTCGCAGTAGATTCGGCCAGCCTGTACGCCAGATTGGCGGTGGTGGGTACCGGCTTTTTGATTCTTGGCGTCTTGTTTCTCACGTTGATGAGCGTGGTCGGTGACTTGGTGGAGTCCCTCTTCAAGCGCCTTGCGGGTGTCAAGGACAGCAGCGCTTTGCTGCCCGGACACGGTGGCGTGTTGGACCGGCTGGATGCCTTGGTGCCCACACTGCCCTTGGCAATGATGATCGTGACATTGGGGGTTGTGTGAAAAACCTACTCATTCTGGGCTCCACCGGATCCATTGGCGTGAGCACCCTCGAGGTTGTCGATTTGCACCCGGACCGTTTTTCGGTGTTTGCGCTCACAGCGGCAACCAACGTGGAGCGCATGCTCGCGCAGTGTGTCAAGCACCAACCGCAGTTTGTGGTCATGGACAGCCTGGAGCACAGTCGAGACTTGGCAGCACGCGTGAAGGCGCTGGGCTTGCGCACGCAAGTGCTCGGTGGTGCCGCCGCAATTCGTGACCTTGCCTGCGATGCGCGGGTGGATGTGGTCATGGCTGCCATCGTGGGTGCCGCGGGCTTGGAGCCGTGCATGGCGGCCGCTCTGTCGGGCAAGCGTTTGCTACTGGCCAACAAAGAGGCCTTGGTGGTGGGCGGAGATTTATTCATGGGCGCGGTGGCACGGGGTGGCGCCACGCTGTTGCCTATTGACAGCGAGCACTCAGCGATCTTTCAGTCCCTGCCGCACGACCGCACGCACTGGCCCGACTTGGTTGACAAGCTCATTCTTACGGCCTCCGGCGGACCCTTCCGCCGCCGCGACCCGTCCACCTTGGACACGGTGACACCCCAAGAGGCCTGCGCGCACCCCAACTGGACCATGGGGCGCAAGATCTCTGTGGACTCGGCGACCATGATGAACAAGGCGCTGGAGGTGATCGAGGCGCACTACCTGTTCGGGATGCCGCCCGAAAAAATCCACGTCGTTATCCACCCGCAAAGCGTGGTCCATTCCATGGTGCAGTACGTAGACCATTCGGTCGTGGCGCAACTGGGTACGCCCGACATGAAGGGGCCCATCGCGTACGGACTGGCCTGGCCCGAGCGGGTGCGCTCGGGTGCCGATGCCATCGACTTTTCTGCGCTGTCGGCCCTGACATTTGAGAGCTACCAAACCAGCGAACACCGCGCCCGCTACCCTGGTCTGGCCTTGGCTTGGCAGTCGCTTGCTGCCGCGCCTGGCGCGCCGGCCGTGCTCAATGCGGCCAATGAGGTGGGAGTTGAAGCGTTCTTGGGTGGGCGCATTCGCTTTGACCACATTCACAGCGTCAATCTGGAGACCCTGGAGCGCGCAGTATTCGCTGCGCCCACTTCGGTTGCCGATCTGGTGGCGCTAGACCAATCGGCACGCGCCCTGGCGCGCACGGTGGTTGAGCGCCTTGCCCGTTAAGCCCTTGTCCATCAAGCCCTTGCGCCGCCAGCCTGCGCCATGACCACCCTTCTTGCATTTCTGGTTGCGATTGCCCTTTTGGTGGCGATCCACGAATGGGGACACTTCCAGATGGCGCGGCTGTGCGGCGTCAAAGTGCTGCGGTTTTCCGTAGGCTTTGGTCCGGCGTTGTGGCAATGGACCTCGCCCAAGACCGGAACCCAGTTTGTGTTGGCCGCAGTGCCGCTGGGTGGCTACGTCAAGATGCTCGATGCGCGCGAGGCCCCGGTCCCGCCGCAGGAGCTGGCGCTGGCGTTTAACACCCAGCCGTTGCGCAATCGGTTTGCGATTGTGGCCGCCGGGCCCTTGGCAAATCTGGTGTTGGCAGTGGTTTTGTACAGCGCAGTGCACTGGCTGGGCATGGTCGAGCCCGAGGCCCGGCTGGCGCAGCCGGTACCTGGTTCCATTGCTGCGCAGGCCGGTTTGCGTGGCGGCGAGCACGTGGATGCCGTTGGCTTCGCCCCCGACGACATGGTGGACGTGGCTTCCTTTGAGGACTTGCGCTGGTGGCTCACCCGTGCGGCCCTGGGCTCGCGGGACTTGTACTTGCAGTATTCGCACGCACAGCGTGCATCGGATGCAGAGGCAGTACTGAGGTTCGGTGACTTCCAGGCGGGGCAGGCAGACGCCAGTCTGTTTAGGGCCATCGGGATCACCGGGCCGTTCGCGCCAGCACGGGTCGGTAACGTGCGCTCTGGCACTGCAGCAGAAGAAGCGGGTTTGATCGACGGCGATTTGGTGCTTGCGGTAGACCAAGTGGTCATTGTGGATGCTGCACAGTTGCGGGCGCTGATTCGGGAATCCGGTCGCGTTGCAGCGCCGCGTGCGCAGTCTTGGCGGATTCTGCGCGATGGCACAGAGCAAACACTTGTCGTCACGCCGCGCCTGGACTCCGATGCGGGTGAGCGCATAGGCCGCATTGGCGCCATCATCGGTGACCAGCCGGCAACCGTTGTGGTGCGTTCTGGTCCGCTGGAAGGCGTGGTCAAGGCCGTGGAAAAGACCTGGGAAGTGTCGGCCTTGACGCTGGCGATGCTGGGGAAAATGGTGATCGGTGAGGCGTCGCTGAAAAACCTCAGTGGCCCGATCACGATTGCCGACTATGCAGGCCGCTCGGCTGCGCTGGGCCTAACCCAGTACCTGGTTTTTCTGGCTTTGATTAGTGTCAGCTTGGGCGTGTTGAACTTGCTACCGCTGCCTGTTTTAGACGGTGGACACCTGATGTATTATCTTTGGGAGGGTCTGACTGGCCGAGAGATTTCCGAGGCTTGGATGTCTCGCCTACAGCGTATGGGCTTGGCCGCATTGATGGTGATGATGTCGGTGGCCTTGTTCAACGATATTCACCGTTTGATCTTCTAGCAAGCTCCAGGCTGATAGCGATTTGCCCACCACCTGCACACCCACCATGTTCCATATTTTTCCCAAGCAACGCCACATCCTGGTCGCCGTCGCGGCGGTTTTTTTCTGCCAACTAGCGCTTGCTTTGGAGCCTTTTGTGGTGCGCGATATCCGTGTGGAAGGCTTGCAGCGGGTTGAGGCTGGCACCGTGTTCGCGTCCATTCCGGTGCGCATTGGTGACACCTACAGCGACGACAAAGCAGCGGCTTCGATTCGGTCGCTTTTTGCTTTGGGTCTGTTCAAGGATGTACGCATCGATGTCAAGGATGGCGCCTTGATTGTGGTGGTGGAAGAGCGTCCAGTAGTCGCCGGTGTGGAGTTTTCCGGAACCCGTGAGTTTGACAGGGATGTTTTGGTTAAGGCACTCAAGGATATCGGTTTGGCTGACGGTCGCCCCTACGACAAGGCGCTGGTGGACCGTGCCGAGCAGGAGCTCAAGCGCCAGTACATCAACCGCAGCATGTACGCCACCGAGGTGGTCACCACGGTCACGCCCATCGAGCGCAACCAGGTCAACTTGAGCTTCGCTGTGAGCGAAGGCGAGCCAGCCACCATCACCGACATCCGCATCGTGGGCGCAAAAGCCTTCCCGGAGTCGACGCTGCTCGGCTTGTTTGATCTCAACACCGGAAGTTGGCTGAGTTGGTACACCAAGTCCAACCGGTACGCGCGCCCCAAGTTGAATGCCGATATTGAGACCCTGCGCTCTTACTACCTCACCCGTGGCTATCTGGAGTTCAGGGTTGAGTCCACGCAAGTGGCCATCGCGCCGGACAAGCAAAGCATTGGCATCACCATCAATGTGACCGAGGGTGAGCGCTTCGTAGTGTCCAAAATCAAGCTGGCTGGAAATTACCTGGACAAGGAAGCAGAGTTCCAGTCGCTGATCGCCATCAAGGCAGGTGAGGCATACAACGTCGACCAGGTGGCGCAAACCACCAAGGCGTTTACCGATTACTACGGAAACTTCGGTTTTGCGTTCGCCCGTGTGGAAGCCCGAACCGACATCGACCGCGCCACCAACCGGGTGGAAATCACGCTGGTGGGCGACCCCTCGCGGCGTGCCTATGTGCGGCGCATCAATGTGGCGGGCAACGACCGCACCCGCGACGAGGTGATCCGTCGCGAGTTCCGCCAGCTCGAAGCGGCGTGGTACGACGGAGAGAAGATTCGCCAGTCGCGCAACCGGGTGGACCGTCTGGGCTACTTCAAAGAGGTTTCGCTGGACATGCAAGAGGTGCCAGGCTCCCCCGACCAGGTGGACATCACCATCACCGTCGCTGAAAAACCCACTGGCAGCTTGAGCTTGGGCGCGGGCTTCTCCAGTGGCGAGGGTCTGGGCCTGACCTTTGGTTTTCGACAAGACAACGCGTTTGGGTCAGGCAGTTCCTTGGGCGTAGAGGTCAACACCAGCAAGTACAACCGAACCTTGGTGTTTAACACCACCAACCCCTACATCACCGAAGACGGCGTTTCGCGCACCATCGACCTGTACCAACGCACCTCCAAGCCGTACTCCGACATCGACAGTTACTCCATTCGCACCACCGGCGCGGGCTTGCGCTATGGTGTGCCGTTTACCGACACCGATACGGTGTTTTTTGGGGTGGGCGTGGACCGCACCGAGATACTGACTGGCACGTTTTTGCCAACTGTGTACCAAGATTTCGCCAATGAGTTTGGCAGTGTGACCGATGCCTTGCCCCTGTCTTTGGGCTGGGCACGTGACACCCGCGACAGTGCGTTGGTGCCCAGCACCGGACGGGTGCTTCGTGGAAACGGTGAATGGAGTGTGGGTGGCGATTTGCGCTACGTGCGCGGAACCGCCCAGTTCCAGCAGTACCTCCCGCTGTCCAAGCGCACCACGTTGGCTTTCAACACCGAGTTGTCGGTTGGTAAGGGAACCAACGGACTGACCTACCCGGTGTTCAAAAACTACTACTCTGGTGGCTTGGGTTCGGTTCGCGGGTTTGAGCAGGGCTCCTTGACCACCGAGGCCCAGCGCCAGTCGGGCCTGACGGCCACGGGTGGCTCGAAAAAATTCACCCTCAATGCGGAGGTGCTTTCGCCGATTCCTGGCGCCGGTAACGACCGTACCTTGCGTTGGTACGGTTTCGTGGATGTCGGTAGCGTGTTTGGTCCGGGCGAGCAGATTCAGTTTGGCGCAATGCGTAGTTCATACGGCGTGGGCTTAAGTTGGGTTTCTCCGGTGGGGCCCTTGCGTTTGGCGGTGGCGCGACCCATCACCCAGTTTGAAGGCGATAAACTACAGTCTTTGCAATTTCAAATTGGAACTTCCTTCTGATGAAGCTACTTCACCTGCGTTGGGGCTTGGGTTTGTTGCTGGCGCTGCTGGCAGGCGCAGCGCTCGCGCAAGAGTCCCGGATTGCTGTGGTTAACACCCAGCGCATTACCTCCGAGTCTGCGCCGGCCAAGGCCGCGACGGCCAAGTTGGAGCAGGAGTTCTCCAAGCGCCAAAAAGACCTCGCCGATATGCAGGCCTCACTCAAAGGACTCAGCGAACGCTTTGAGCGTGAAGCCCCCACGCTGACCGAGAGCCAGCGCGCTGCGCGCCAGCGCGAATTCGCTGACCAGAACCGCGAGTTCCAGCGCAAGCAGCGTGAGTTCCAAGAAGACCTTACTGCCCG
>JBIIZY010000125.1:0-8798 GCA_044346035.1 Rhodoferax sp.
TGCAATGGGCATAGACGGCGCGCGCGCGCATCAGGCCGAAGTCGGCGTAGGTGGACAGGTAGCTGCGCGAGCCGGGAAACAGGGACCGCGCCCAGGCGATCTCGTCGGTGTTCTCGGCCACATGCGATTGAATCCACACCTGCGGATAGCGCCGCGCCAACTCCCCCGCACCACGCAACTGGGCGTCGGTGCTGGTGGGCGCAAAACGCGGCGTGATGGCGTAGCCCAGGCGGTCGGTGCCGTGCCAGCGCTGAATCAGTGCCTCGCTGTCCAACAGGCTTTGCTCGGTGGCATCGGTGCTGGCTGGCCCGGCGCGGTTAAGCAGCGCGGCAGGCGCATGCCGGTCCATCAGGCACAGGCCGGTGAGCATGCGCATGCGACGGGCTTGCGCCTGCGAAAACAGCGCATCGACCGACGTGCTGTGCGAAGTTGCAAACGCCAACGCGGTGGTAACGCCATTGCGCAGCAGCTCGTCAATGAAAAAGGCCGCCGCCTGTGCGCTGTATGCGGCCGAGGCGAAACGCATTTCTTCTGGAAACGTGTAGTTCTCCAGCCAGGGCAACAAGCCCGCTGCAGGTGAACCGATGACATCGGTCTGCGGAAAATGCACGTGCAAGTCCACAAAGCCCGGCGCGATGATGCGTCCAGGCAGGTGCTCTACTGTCACCTCCGGGTGCTGGGCACGCACGCTGCGCCAGTCGCCTATGGCGTGCACCACCTGCACGCCGCGCACGTCAGCGCCCACCACCAGCAAGCCGTCTTCTTCAAAACGGGCGCGTGCCGGGCCTTCGCTGTGCGGCGCAAACCACAGCAAAGATGCGCGGTAAGCCCTCATGGCTGCGGGCTGCGGCGCAGCGTGCAACCGTCGCCCAGCGCCTCGCGCCAGACGCGCACCTGCACCACCTGGGGCAGGCGCGCTTCCATGCCGCGCCAAACAAAGGCGGCCAGGTTCTCCAAGGTGGCGGGGCCCAGGCCGGGCACCTCGTCAAGCAATTGGTGGTCGAGTTGGGGGCGCAAATCGGCAATGGCCATGCGCACCCGACCGAGATCGACCACCATGCCACTATCGGGCTGCGGCGTGCCCGCCAGCGTCACCTCGGCATAGTAGGTGTGGCCATGGATACGGCGGCTGCCTTCGGCTTCAATCTCGCGCTGCAAGGTGTGCGCAGCATCAAAAAAGAAGGTCTGGGTGATCTCGAAGTGGGCGCCAGCGGGTGGCGCAGCGACTGTGGTCATCGGATGCCTGTGATTTTGTGGGTTTGGAGTGAGAGCCGCCAGGCCGGGCGTTGCAGGCACAAGGCCACGCAGCGCTCGGTGTTGGCAGTGCGCAGCAGGTTGTCCATGGGTTGCAGGTAGCGGTGCTGAAAATCAGCGGCCTCTAGCGCATCCAAGTCCAAGCCCGGCTGCGGCCACACCACCTTGAGTTCGTGGCCGCTGCGTTGCACCCAGAGCGCACCGGCCTTGGGGCTGACACAGATCCAGTCAATCCCTGCGGGCGCCGCCAGACTGCCGTTGGTCTCCAGCGCGATGTGGAACCGCTGCGCATGCAACGCATCAACCAGCGCGGCGTCCACTTGCAACAAAGGCTCGCCGCCGGTCAGCACCACAAAGCGGTGATCCGCGCCGCCACTGGGCCACTGCGCGGCGATGCTCTGCGCCAACTGTGCTGCGCTGTCGTACCTACCGCCTTGCGTGCCGTCGGTGCCCACGAAGTCGGTGTCGCAAAACTGGCAAACCGCGCTGCTGCGGTCTGCTTCGCGACCCGACCACAGGTTGCAACCCGCAAAGCGACAGAACACGGCCGGGCGGCCCGCATTGGCCCCTTCGCCTTGCAGGGTGTAAAAGATTTCTTTGACTTGGTAGCTCATGCCGTGCCCTGGGGTACCGGGGAACGGCAGACACGCGCGGCGCGCTGCGCAGCCGTGAGGTTTTTGTACATGGTGGTCCTCGACATGGTTCCGGGTGTTGCTGCACTGCGCCCGGTCGGAACACCCAAGGCGGCGCCGATTTTAGCCGCCGCCCGTGTCGTGCCTGGCGTACGTGCCACCTCCGGCGCAGCACGCACTGCGCCATGCAGAGAACCACCCCCCAGACGCAGCGGGCGTAGTACCCAAAGAAGCACGCGTTTGGCTGGCTTTTTGGGCTTTCGCCAAAGGCCCCTTCCAGAAAAATCTGCCCATCCCTGCTTCAGCCCTACCGACCATGTCACTCCAGTACCAACTCAAAGGCGGCGCCTACAACCTGTACGACCTGAGCACGCCAGCCAGCGTCATCACCGGCGAGCACCGGCTGCGCCTGCGCACGGATACCGTGGCTATTGCTTTCGATGTAAACACGGGCAAGCTGCATGAACACGGCAGCCCGACACGCATCCACTCCTGGGCGCAACACACCCGTCGGCGCCTGCGCTCCAGCGGTGACTTGGCGCAGGCCAACAGCATCGTGGTGGTGTCCGGCCCGCTGCCGGTGGACGAGATCAACAAGTGCCTGACGATTCAGGGCTACTGCAGACGCATGTTCAAGCGCCTGAGCAGCCTGCCCCACGGCAAGTCAATGGCGCATTGAGCGCAGTTACGCAAACGACTCAAACACCGCGTCCAGGTTCGCAATGTGGCGCGCACGCGCCGAGGGCTCGATAAAGCTGGCCTCAAAGCTGTTGCGCGCAAGCTGGTACGCATGGTGGGCGCCCAGCCCCAGGGCGGCAAAAGTTTGGGTGAAGTTGTCGTTGATGTAGCCACCAAAGTACGCCGGGTCGTCCGAGTGCACGGTGGCCACCACACCGGCTTCCAGCATGCGCCCCAGGTTGTGCTGCGCCAGGCTTGGAAACACCCGCAACTTCAGGTTGGACAGTGGGCACACGGTCAGTGGCACCTTGTCTTGCACCAGACGGCGCATGAGTGCCGCATCGTGGGTGGCCTGCACGCCGTGGTCGATGCGCTCGACCTTGAGCACATCGAGCGCACTCCAGATGTAAGCGGGTGGCCCCTCCTCGCCCGCATGGGCCACCAAGCGAAAGCCCAGCGCGCGGGCCCGCGCAAACACCTTGGCAAACTTCTCCGGCGGGTGCCCCACCTCGCTGCTGGCCAGCCCAATGCCGACCAGCATGTCGCGCAGGGGCAAGGCTTCTTCTAGGCAAGCAAAAGCCTCCTCTTCGCTCAGGTGCCGCAAGAAGCACAGGATGAGCGACGCGGTCATGCCAAAACGCGCCGGAGCGTCCACGCAGGCCCGGTGCAAACCGCGGATGACGGTGGCCGCACTCAGGCCGTGGCCGGTGTGGGTTTGGGTGTCAAAAAACAGCTCGGCATGGGTCACGTTGTCGGCCTGCGCCCGCGCAAAGTACGCGCAAGCCATGTCGTAAAAGTCCTGCTCGGTTCTCAGCACCAGGGTGCCAGCGTGGTAGATGTCCAGAAAGTCTTGCAAGTTGTCAAAGACATAGGCTTCCCGAAGCGCCTGCACGCTGGGGTGGGCCAAAGGCACGCCGTTGCGCTGGCCCAGCGCGAACATCTGCTCGGGTTCGAGCGAACCTTCGATGTGGATGTGCAGCTCGGCCTTGGGCATGGCACGCAGCAGTGCGGGCAGGCGCTCGGGGGCGATAGGTTTGATTGCAGGTGCCATGGTGCGTGCTCTTGGTGGGTTGGAGTGTTGGGTTGCGCTGGGAGCTGTATGTGGTTGTTGTGCAAGTGCCTGGGGGCTGCCATGTAGCTGCTATGGGGGGCAGGTCGGTGGTTCGCCGCTGTGTCCTAGCACACCAAATCGAATTCCACTGCGCTGCAAAAACCGGCGGTACGCGCTGGAAGCCCGGTCCGCCGCGGTGTGCAGCTCGCTGCGCCCATCCAGCGGGAGGCACTTGGGGTGCTGCGACTCCAACACCGGTTGGTCTTGCAGGAAGATGGTGTGTTGAAACGCTTGCAGGTGCGTGTCAGGCGAGGTGAAGTCTGCCACCGCCAGGCGAAACCATACCCGGCTGCTGTGTTGCGTCACCGGGCAGATGAACAAGGCGATCGACTCCCGGTAGCCCGCCAAGGCGGTGCTCGCCGCATCGGGCACTTTGCTTAGCAAAGCGGCGTAAGGTGCCGTCACTTCGTAGCGGTACTCGACCTGCGCCGGTGCGGTCGAATGCAGGTTGCTGTGCGGCTGCCAGGCCTTGCACCCCGTGGCCACCAAGCCCGTGGGTGTGCCAGCCACCGTGTAATCGGCCACGCCGGTGTGCTGGCGGCTGCCCAACCAGCCCGCGTGCACAAAGCCGAAGTGGGCCATGTCCAAAAAGTTTTCCACGATGCGCGGCGCGCTGGTCAAGACATCGTAGGGTCCGCAGTTGAGTTTGCGCAGCCGCCCGTCGTGTTCGGCCTCAAAAAGGGGCACACCGGCATGGGCAGCGTCCGCGTCTCCCGCAGCCATGCGCACCCACACCAATCCATAACGCTCTTGCGCTTCAAACACCTGCGCCCGGTGGCTGGGCGGGGGCACGAAGTCGGGCACTGCAGGCACCTTGGTGCATTGACCAGAAGCGTCAAACTGCCAGCCGTGGTAGGGGCACTCCAGGTGGCCGTCGTACACCTGTCCCAAGGAGAACTTGGCGCCGCGGTGGGGGCACTGGTCGGCCCAGGCGTGAACGGCTTTGCTTCGGTCCCGCCACAGCACGACCGCGCGCCCAAGCAACTGCACTCCCAGCGGCGCGGCACCCACATCCTGCGCCTGCGCAACCGGGTGCCACAGCCGCGCCTCCACCGACGGACTGGCGTCCGCCTGGACGAACCGTTCTGGGCAGGCTTGCTTGCACTCGGCCATGTCTGACTTTGTTGTTGGGGTCGCTTGAACGAAAAAGGCCGCTGTGAAGCGGCCTTTACTGGAGTATGTCTCCGGGGGCTTACTTGCCGCCGGGGACTTTCCCTTCCACGCCCTTGACGTAGAACATCACGCCGCTGAGGAACTTGTCATCGGCCACCACATCCTTGGCCAGTTGCTCTTTGCCGGTGTTGTCAACGATCGGGCCTTTCCAGATGGCATACGTGCCAGCGGCCAAACCTTTCTTGATTTCATCGACACGGGCCTTGGTTTCCGCGGGCACGTCTTCGGCAATGGACACCAAGTCGATTGCGCCTTCTTTCACACCCCACCAGCTGCTGCCAGTGGTCCAGGTGCCATCCAGCACTTCACGGGTGGTCTTGATGTAGTAAGGCGCCCAGTTGATGATGGCCGAGCCCAAGTGGGCCTTGGGGCCGTAGGCGGTCATATCGGAGTCCCAACCGAAGGCGCGCTTGCCCTTTTCTTCGGCAGTCTTCAAAACCGCAGCGGAATCGGTGTTTTGGAACAGCACATCGGCGCCGCTGTTGATCAAGCTGGTGGCAGCCTTGGTTTCCTCTGGCGGATTGAACCACTGGTTCACCCAGACCACCTTGGTCTTGACCTTGGGATTGCTGCTTTGGGCACCCATGGTGAAACTGTTGATGTTGCGGATGACTTCTGGGATTGGCACCGAGGCCACCACGCCCAAGGTGTTGGACTTGGTCATCTTGCCAGCGATCACACCCGCCATGTACGCGCCTTCGTAGGTGCGGCTGTCGTAGGTGCGCAGGTTCTCGGCGGTTTTGTAGCCGGTGCCGTGCTCAAACTTCACGTCCTTGAATTCGGGCGCCAACTTGGCCATGGTTTCCATGTAACCAAAGGTTGTGCCGAAAATGAGTTTGTTGCCCTGGGTGGCCATGTCGCGGATGACACGCTCTGCATCGGCCGACTCGGGCACGTTTTCCACGTAGGAGGTGACGATCTTGTCGCCGAATTCTTTCTCGAGCGCCTTGCGTGCGGTGTCGTGCGCGAAGGTCCAACCACCATCGCCCACCGGGCCGACGTAGGCAAAAGCGATTTTGAGCGGCTCGGCCTTGGGTGCCGACGCGGCCGCAGCGGGTGCTGCCGGTTCTTCTTTCTTGCCACAGCCCACCAATGCTGCACCCAGCACCGCAGACACTGCTGCAACCTTGAGCAGCGAGCGCTTTTGCAAATCTGTCATGTCAATTCCTTGTTGAAACGAGAAGTTACGTGAGAAGAACTCAGGAGCCCGGATAGAACGGTTTGCCTATCGAGGCTGGCATGTTAATACGAATCCAACGGGGGTTTCGCGATATCAAGGCCAGCACCACGATAGTCGACAGGTACGGCAGGCTGCTGAGCAACTGGCTCGGTACATTGACGCCCATGCCCTGCAAATGGAACTGCAGCATGGTCACCCCACCGAACAAATAGGCCCCAAGCAATACCCGTGCCGGGCGCCAGGTGGCAAAGGTGGTCAGCGCCAGCGCAATCCAGCCGTTGCCCGCCACCATGCCCTCCACCCACAGCGGCGTGTAGATGATGGAGATGTAGGCACCGGCGAGGCCGCACAGCGCACCGCCGGCCACGACCGCCCCCAAGCGAATCCAGCGCACCGGGTAACCCAGCGCATGCGCGGACTCGGGGCTCTCGCCCACGCTGCGCAAAATCAGCCCGCCGCGGGTGCGGTACAAAAACCAAATCAAGGCCAGTGCAAACACCAAGGTGAGATACACCAGCGGGTGGTGCCGAAACAGCGCCGGGCCGAGCAAGGGAATGTCGGACAACCAAGGCACCGCAAAGTTGTGCCGCTCGGGCATTTTTTCTTGCACGTAGCGAATTCCAGCAAACGCCGAGAACCCTGCGCCAAACAAACTCAGCGCCAAGCCGGTGGCGTACTGGTTGGTGTTAAGCCAAATCACCAGCACGCCAAACACAGCGGCCAAGCCCGCGCCGGCCAGCACGCCCGCCACAAAACCGGCCGTATCGCTGCCCGTGCCCACCACCGTAGCAAAGCCGGCGATGGCGGCGCACAGCATCATGCCCTCCGCCCCCAGGTTGACAATACCGGCCTTCTCATTGATCAACAGGCCCAGCGACGCAATCGCCAACACGGTGCCCGCGTTGAGGGTGGCGGCCAGCAGCAGTGCGTACGATTCCATCATGCGTTCCCCACCGCAGGTTTGGCCAGCGTGCGGGTCCATTTGAAGCGGTAGTTCACCAGGGTGTCGCAAGCCAACAGGCTAAACAACAGCAAGCCTTGGAACACCCCGGTAATGGATTTGGGCAGCCCCATGCGCGACTGCGCCATTTCGCCACCGATGTAGAACATGCTCATTAGCAAGGCCGAAAACACCATGCCCACCGGGTGCAAACGCCCCACATAGGCCACGATGATGGCGGCAAACCCGTAGCCTGCGGGCACATACGGCGTGAGTTGCCCTATGGGCCCCGCCACCTCCAGCGCCCCGGCCAAACCGGCCATGCCACCCGACACCAAAAACGCAGTCCACAGCGCGCGGCGCGACGAGAAACCCGCATAGCGCGCCGCCGCCGGGGCCAGGCCACCGACCTGCTGGGCAAAACCCGCGCGGGTACGGAACAAAAACACCCACAGGCCGACGACACCGACCAAGGCAATCAGCACCCCAATCGACACCCGGGAACCCTCGAACAGGCGCGGGATGCGGGTGGCCGCCTCGAAGGTTTTGCTTTGCGGAAAGTTGTAGCCAGCGGGGTCTTTCCACGGGCCGTACACCAGGTAGCCCAAGAGCTGGACTGCCACGTACACCAGCATCAGGCTGACCAAAATCTCATTGGTGTTGAACTTGTCGCGCAGCAGTGCCGCCACGCCAGCCCAGACCATGCCACCCAGGACACCGGCCAACAAAATGGGGGCAACGATCCAAGCGCCCGTGGCGGCATCGGCCGTGAGCGCGATACCGCTGGCCGCAATGGCGCCCACCAGGTACTGGCCTTCGGCGCCAATGTTCCACACGTTGGAGCGGTAACACACCGCCAGCCCCAGCGCAATGAGCAGCAGCGGGGTGGCCTTGACCACCAGTTCACCCAAGGCATAGCCACTGCGAATTGGCTCCCAAAAGAAGACCTGCAAACCGCGCACCGGGTCTTTGCCCAAGGCCGCGAAAAGAATGACGCCAATCACCACGGTGCATACCAGCGCCAGCAAGGGCGAACCGTAGCTCCAAAACCGGGAGGGTTGCGGGCGGGCTTCGAGCTTAAGCATGCTGCACCTCTGCGGGCGTGGGCGCCGCTGCCGGGGTGTCTGGCCGGTCCCACAGGCCACTCATCCATTCGCCGATTTTTTCCACGCTGGCCTGCGCCACCGCAATCGAAGGCGACAGCCTGCCGCGTGCAATTACGTGCAGCCGGTCGCTGAGTTCGAACAGCTCGTCCAACTCTTCGCTGACCAATAGCACCGCACAACCGGCCTCGCGCAGCGCCAAAACTTCGCCCCGAATTTGTGCAGCCGCACCCACGTCGACGCCCCAGGTTGGCTGCGAAACAATGAACAGCCGGGGCTTGGCGTCCATCTCACGCCCCACGATGAACTTTTGCAAGTTGCCCCCGGAAAGCGAGCGGGCCGCCGCGCCCGGGCCACCGGCCTTGACGCGAAAGGTATCGATGATGCGTTGGGCGTGCGCCTCCAGGGCGCGCACCCGGATCCAGCCACCGGCGAAGCGGGGGTGCGAAATGGCGCCGGTGCGGGTCAGCAGCAGGTTGTGCGCTAGGCTGAGCGTGGGTACCGCACCACGCCCCAACCGCTCCTCGGGCACAAAGTGCAAGCCCAGCTTGCGCCGTGCCCCAGGGTGGAGGGCGGAGACGTCCACACCGTCCATTTGGATGCTGCCCTTGGGCGCGCGGCAGTCCTCGCCCGACAAAGCGTAGAGCAGTTCTTTTTGACCGTTGCCAGACACGCCGGCAATACCCACCACCTCGCCGGCACCTACCTGCAAACTGATGCCATCGAG
>JBIIZY010000126.1:0-8765 GCA_044346035.1 Rhodoferax sp.
GACAAGCTCAAGGTGCTTTTCGAAGATGCGCAGAGCATGGGCCTGCGCTTCGAGCCACCCGATATCAACCGGGGTGTTCACCGCTTCGAGCCCATCTCCGACACCCAGATCCGCTACGGGCTGGGCGCCATCAAGGGCACCGGCCAGCAGGCGATTGAGGCCATCGTTGCTGCGCGTGAGGGGCGTGGGCCGAGCGCACAGTCGGGCCCATTTACCAGCTTGTTTGACTTTTGCTGCCGGGTGGAGCGCAGCCGCCTCAACAAGCGCTGCGTCGAGGCGCTGATCAAGGCAGGTGCATTCGACACCTTGCAGCGCAACCGCGCAGCCTTGGTGGCCTCCATCGACCGGGCGTTTGACTTCGCCACTGCCGCTGCCGCCAACGCCAACCAGGTCGGTTTGTTTGATATGGGCGACTCCGACAGCCACGGCTCCAGCACCCAAGAGCCCGACCTGGTGGAGGCCTTGCCCTGGAGCGTGAAAGAGCGCCTGACCCAAGAAAAAACGGCCGTGGGTTTTTACCTTTCAGGCCATTTGTTTGACGAGGTGGCCACCGAGGTACGCAAGTTTGTGAAGCGGCCCATCGAAGAGCTGCAAGACACGCGCGAGCCGCAGTTGCTGGCGGGCATTGTGGGGGACTTGCGCATCATCAATGGGCAGCGCGGCAAGCTGGCGCTGTTCAAGCTCGATGACACCTCGGCCACCATCGAGGCGCGGGCCGACGAGAAGCTGATCAACGAGCACAAGGGCCGCCTCAAGGACGACGAGCTGGTGGTGGTGCTCGGCAAGGCCCAACCCGACCGGTTCTCGGGTGGCATGCAGTTCACGGTGCAGCAGTTGTGGAGTCTGGAGCAGGCGCGCTGCCGCTTTGGCAAGTACCTGCGGGTGGCCGTCAACGGCCGCCCCCCCGATGTGGCGCGCTTGCTGCAGGAGTTTCCAGCGCAGCGCGAGCTGACCGAGCAAGGCGAGCTGGTGCGCGGCTTGGGCGTTCGCCTGCACCTGCAGCGCCAGGTGGAGCGCGGCGAAGACGGTGTGCAAGGTGCCCAGGCGGTAATTGCCTTGGACGACAGCGCCCGCTTTTTCCCCAGCGATGCGGCATTGGCCGGTTGGCGCGCGCAGGCCGACCAAGGCCAGGCCACCATCGCCTACGACTAAGGCCCCACCAGGGTCCGCGGCGAGAACACGATCAGCATTGACGGCGGTACGCGGTTGTTTTCGTCACGCGGCAGCACGGCGGTTTTGTCGATGGCGTTGAGCGCGGCGGTGTCCCAGTCGGGGTTGCCGCTGGACTTGACCACCTTGCGGCTGGTGATGCTGCCGTCGGCCGCGGTAAAGATCTCAATTTCGGTGGTCGGGTTGCCCACCACCGTTTCGGTGTAGACCACGTTGGGCTTGATGCGGGCCACGACGCGGGCAACGTAGCTGGCCGACGGCGCAGACGCACGCAAGGCGCTGCTGGTAGCCGAACTGCCAGTGCCGCCTGCACCGGCCAAGCCGGTCATGCGCTGGATGTTTTGCTGGCGCATTTCTTCGAGCTTCTTGCGCTCTGCCAGTTCCTTGGCTTTTTGCTTGGCCGCGTCGCGGCGGGCTTGCTCGCGTTGTTCCTTGGCGCGCTGTTCCTTGTCCCGCTGCTCTTTTTCACGTTGCGCCTTCTCGCGCTGCTGTGCTTCACGCTTTTCCTTGGCCAACTGGTTTTGGCGTTGGGCTTCCTGGGCTTGCCGCTCTTCGCGCTGGCGGGCCTGCTCCTTCTCTAGCGCGATGCGTGGATCGGGTTGCGGCTTTTCGACCGGCCGGGGT
The DNA here is from genome assembly GCA_044346035.1 of Rhodoferax sp. Lineage (GTDB taxonomy): Bacteria > Pseudomonadota > Gammaproteobacteria > Burkholderiales > Burkholderiaceae_C > Allorhodoferax. The sequence goes on from JBIIZY010000126.1 coordinate 1,795, forward strand.
GGCTCGACCGGCGGTGCTGGCTTGGGAACGGGCGGCGTGGGCGCAGGGGGCGCAGGCAGTGGTGGAGGCGCATCCACCGGCACCTCTGGCGCAGGGTCCGGGGGCGCAGGTGCGGCCGCCTCTTGGGGCAGTGCCGACCACAGCTCGGCCGCCACGGTGGCCGGTGGTGCCTCGCGCTTCCAGGCAATGCCGCTGGCCAGCACCCCCAACAGCACGCCGTGCGCCAGTACCGCCAGCACCAGCGCGCGCAACATCCCAGGCGCCGGCGGTGGCGCAAACTCCAAGTGTTCCCGTGTGTAGGCCATGGCAGGCAGGGGCACCGGTACCTAGTTGACCATCTGCACCGACAGGCCCACGCGGGTTACGCCTGCGCGTTGCAGGGTGTCCATCACCCGCACCACGTTTTCGTAGCGGGTGCCTTTGTCGGCGCTGATCACCACCGCTGTGTCGCTGGGTGCTGCCGCGTTGTTTGCACCGGTTGCAGCGGCGCTTTGTGCGTTCGACGAACCGCTGCCGCCAGCTGCCGTGGCGTCTTTGCTAGCTTGCGCGCGCAACACGGCAGCGGCCAAGGCGTCGAGGTTGACGCGGATGGTTTGGTCTTTGGTTTTGAGATCGAGCTCGCCTTCTTTGCCCACCAGCACCTGAATGACCCGGTCGGGCGCGCGCTCGGCCTTGCCCACGCTGGGCAGTTGAATCAGGCTGGGTGTGATGAGTGGCGCGGTGACCATGAAGATGATGAGCAGCACCAGCATCACGTCGATGAAGGGCACCATGTTGATTTCGTTGATGGCGCGGCGGCCACGGCCGCGGTGCTGGACTGCAGGCATGTGTCGGTCTCCGGTGGCGCGCTAGCGGGGGGCCGACGCGGCTTGCGCACTGACGTTGCGCTGCAAGATGTTGCTGAACTCTTCGATGAAGGTCTCTTGCTGGATGGCGATGCGGTCCAGGTCGCGGGCAAAGCGGTTGTAAGCCACCACCGCCGGAATCGCTGCGAACAGGCCGATGGCGGTGGCCACCAGCGCCTCGGCGATGCCCGGTGCCACCGTGGCCAAGGTGACCTGCTCCAAAGCGGCCAGGCCGTTGAAGGCGTGCATGATGCCCCAGATGGTGCCAAACAAGCCCACAAACGGCGATACCGAGCCCACCGAGGCCAGGAACGACAGGTTGGACTCGGCGGCATCCATTTCGCGCTGGAAGCTGGCGCGCATGGCCCGCCGGGCACCGTCCATGAGCGTGCCAGCGTCGGTGATGCGCCGCTCCCGCAGCTTTTGGTACTCACGCATGCCGCTGGCAAATATCCGTTCCATCGGGCCGCCCTGGCTGGCGCGCTTGGTGGCGGTGTTGAACAACTCGTTGAGGGTGGCGCCCGACCAGAACTCGCGCTCAAACTCCTCGTTGCGCGCCTTGACTTTAGAGAGCGCAAACAGTTTGCGAAAAATGGCGGCCCAGCTGGCCACGGACATCACCAGCAGCAGCAGCATCACGCCTTGGACCACCAGGCTGGCGTGGAGTACCAGGTGAAGAATCGACATGTCTTGGTTCATAGCAGGTACGGAGTTGTGTTGTCGGGTGGAGCGGCCCAAGCTCAGGCCAGCAGCGCGCCCAATCGCGCCACGGCAGTCTGCAGCTGTTCCATAGAACTTGCGGTGGAGAAACGCACATAGTGTGCCGTCTCGGCGCTGCCAAAGTCGCGCCCCGGTGTGATGGCCACGTGGGCGCGTTGCAGCACCTCAAAGCCGAAGTCCCAGCTGTCTTTGAGGCCCAGTTTGGCGCACGCGGCGCTGCAGTCAGCCCAGGCGTAAAACGCGCCGTCGGGCACCACCGGAACGCGCAAACCCATGGCATTGAGTGCGGGAATGAAGTAGTCGCGGCGGGCCTTGAACTCCGCGCGGCGTGCTTCGTAGACCGCCAAGCTCTCGGGCTCAAAGCAGGCCAGGGCGGCGTGCTGGGCAATGCTGCTGGGGCAAATAAACAGGTTCTGTGCCAAGCGCTCGACCACCGGCACCAGCACCTCGGGTACCACCATCCAGCCCAGGCGCCAGCCGGTCATGTTGAAGTACTTGCTAAAGCTGTTGATGCTGATGATGTGCTCGTCGATGGCCAGCGCCGTCTGGCCAAACCGTGCATCAAAGCCCAGAGCCACATAAATCTCGTCCACGATGGTGATACCGCCGCGCGCGCGCACCACCGCATGGATGCGGCGCAGCTCATCGGGATCGATGGAGGTGCCGGTGGGATTGGACGGCGAGGCCAGCAACACGCCGCGTGTACGCTCACCCCAGTGCGCTTGCACCTGGGCCGCGCTGGGCTGGAAGCGCTGCGCTGGGCCGGCGGGCATCGGCACCGCCACGCCCCCCGCAGCGCTGACAAATTGCCGGTTGCAGGGGTAGCTCGGGTCGGGCACCAGCACCTCGTCGCCGTGGTCGATCAAGGTCATGCAGGCCAGGTGCAAAGCGGCGGATGCACCCGCGGTGACCACGATGCGGTCGGCTGGGACCTGCACACCAAAGCGGCTGGCGTACCAGCCGCTGATGCGCTCCCGCAGGGCGCCCACCCCGGTGGCCGGGGTGTACTGGGTGTGGCCGGCGCGGATGGCGCGCGTGGCGGCTTCTTGCACCAAGGGCGGGGCGCTGAAGTCGGGCTCACCGATGTTGAGAAACACCACCGGCGCGTCAGCGCTGCTGGCCTGTTGGGCCAGCGCGGAGGCTGCTTTGGCCACCTCCAGCACGTAAAAGGGCGCAATCCGGTGGGCGCGGTCGGAGATACGCAGTGCGGACGGTGCAACCGGGTCCATGGGCGGGCTCAGGCCGGATTTCGATCGGCGCCCACTTCGGCAGCGCGCAGGCGCGGCGCGAGGCGGTTGAGCACGCCGTTGACGTACTTGTGGCCGTCGGTGCCGCCGAACTCTTTGGCCAACTCCACGCACTCGTTGAGGACCACACGCCAGGGCACATCGGGACAGTGCATCAGCTCGTAGCAGCCGATCCACAGCACCGAGCGCTCGATGGGCGAGATCTCGGCCAGTGGCCGGTCCAGCACCGGCGCAATCAGCGCATCCAGCTCGGCGGCCTGTGCCACGCAGCCGTGCAGCAGTGCGTCGAAGTGCACCGCGTCGGCCTTGTTGAATCCGGCCAGGTCGCGGGTGAACGGGTCCACCTGGTCGACCGGGTTGCCGCCCACGATGCTTTGGTAGAGCCCCTGCAACGCGAATTCGCGGGCGCGGCTGCGCGGGCTTTTGCTGGCGGCTTTGCGGGCGCCGGTGGAGGTCAGGCCGGTACGGGGCTGTCGAGGTGGCCGGTCCTTGCCGGCGGGGTGCACAGTCTCACCCATTAAAGCGACTCCAGCAGGTTGGCCATCTCGACCGCCACGCGCGCGGCGTCGGTGCCTTTTTCGGTTTGGCGGGCCAGTGCTTGTTCCAGGTTTTCGGTGGTGAGGATGGCATTGGCAATGGGCAGCTGGTAGTCCAGCGCAACCCGGGTCACCGCCGCACCAGATTCATTGGCCACCAGTTCAAAGTGGTAGGTCTCGCCGCGGATGATGCACCCCAGCGCAATCAGCGCGTCGTACTTCGACTTTTCTGCCAGTGCCTGCAGGGCTACGGCCACTTCGAGCGCGCCAGGAACCGTGATGTGGTCGATGTCCTTGTCGGCCACGCCCAAGTGCCGCAGCTCGGCCAAGCAGGCTGCAGCCAGCGCATCGGTGACCGCTGCGTTGAAGCGGGCCTGCACGATGCCGATTTTGAGCTTCTTGCCGTTGAGGCGTTGGTCGCCGGGGGCGGCATGGCCTTTGTCTGCTCCAAACATGGGGTTCTCTTTTTCAGGTGGGGGTTGACTGGCGGATGTAGCCGGTGATTTCCAGGCCGTAGCCAGCCATGCTGGGCATGCGCCGGGGGCTGCCCATAAGGGACATTTTGTGTACGCCGCACTGGCGCAGGATTTGCGCGCCAATGCCGTAGGTGCGCAGGTCCATGCGCCCGCGCTGGGGCGCTTGTGCCGCCTGGGCGGTACCGGCAAATTGGGCCAGCAGTTGCTCGCCGCTTTCGCCGCAGTTGAGCAGCACCACCACGCCCTTGCCCTCGGCGGCCACATGGGCCAGCGCAGCGTCCAGGCTCCAGGAGTGCATGGTGCGGCCGCGCTCGAGGGCGTCGAGCACGCTCAAGGGCTCGTGTACCCGGGCTGGCACGGTCTCGTCTGCCGCCCATTGGCCGCGCACCAGCGCCAGGTGTACGCCCTGACCGGTGGTGTCGCGAAACGCGTGCGCGGTAAATTCGCCCACGGCAGTTTGCAGGCTGCGGCTGCCAATGGGCTCGATCAGCGACTCGACCCGGCTGCGGTACTCGATCAGGTCGGCAATGGTGCCGATCTTGATGCCATGCAAGGCGCCAAACACCTGCAAGTCCGGCAAGCGGGCCATGGTGCCGTCGTCGTTCATGATTTCGCAAATCACCGAGGCGGGTGAGCACCCGGCCATGGCGGCCAGGTCGCACCCGGCTTCGGTGTGGCCGGCGCGCATCAGCACGCCACCATCGACCGCCTGCAGGGGAAACACATGGCCGGGCTGCACCAAGTCGTCGGGCACGGCGCGGGCGGCTACGGCAGCTTGTACGGTGCGGGCACGGTCGGCAGCGGAGATGCCGGTGGTGACGCCTTCAGCGGCCTCGATGGAGACGGTAAATGCTGTGCCCTTTTTGTCGCCGTTGCGCGCCGCCATGGGCGGCAGCTTGAGGCGCTCGCAGCGCTCGCGGGTCAGCGTGAGGCAAATCAGGCCGCGGCCGTAGCGGGCCATGAAGTTGATGGCCTCGGCGCTCACGTGGTCCGCTGCCAGCACCAGGTCGCCCTCGTTCTCGCGGTCCTCCTCGTCCACCAATATCACCATGCGGCCCGCGCGCAGCTCGGCGACGATCTCTTCAACGGGCGCGATGGGCGCAGTGGACGCGGCAGGGGCGACGGGGGCGATGGCGTTCATGGGTGCAGTGGCTGTCATGGCGGGGAGGATTTTTTTAGGGCGCAGCCACCGGCGCGCCAAGCATGCGCTCCACGTAGCGCGCGATCAGGTCGATTTCTAGGTTGACCCGGCTGCCAACTTGCAAGGTGTGCAAGGCGGTGTTGTCCACCGTGTGTGGAATCAGGTTGATGCTGATTTCGCAGCCGTCGGCACGGTCGGTCAAGCGGTTGACGGTCAGGCTCACGCCATTGACGGTGATGGAGCCTTTGTACGCCAGAAACTTGGCCAGCGCAGCCGGTGCCACCAGGCGCAATTCCCAGCTCTCGCCCACCGGCGTAAAGTGCGTGACCCGCCCGATGCCGTCCACGTGGCCCGACACCAGGTGGCCGCCCAGCCGGTCGTTGGCGCGCAGGGCCTTTTCCAAGTTGACGCTGCCCAGGGTGTCCAGCCCGGCGGTACAGGCCAGCGACTCGGCAGAGATATCGATGGAAAAACGCCGTGCGGCGGTATCAATCTCGGCCACCGTCATGCAGGCGCCGTTGAGGGCAATGCTGTCGCCCAAAGCCACACCGTCAAGGTAGTGCGCCGGGCAACTGATGCCAAGGCGCTTGCCGTGGACAGACGATTCGCCCAGCTCGCTGACTGTGACGATGCGGCCCACGCCGGTGATGATTCCTGTAAACATCGGCGCATTTTCGCAGGCTTTGGTGCCATCCCCTGGCGTGGGGGTGCAAAGAACACCTAAAACGCGTCGCGCCCGGCAACGCCCGCCACGATCCGCAGGTCGGGTCCCACCTGGTCAGCCGATTTGAACTGCAGTGGTACCGCTTCGCCCAGTGCGCCCAAGGGTCCCAACGCTGCCAATGGGGCACCTTCGCCCAGCAGGCTGGGTGCCAGGTACACCAGCAGTTCGTCCACCAAGCCGGCACGCAGCAGAGAGCCGTTGAGTTGGTGGCCTGCTTCGACATGGAGTTCGTTGATTTCGCGCCGTGCCAGGTCGGCCAGCATGGCCGCCAGGTCCACCTTTCCAGTGGCGTGGCCATCGGGCCCCAAGCCCGGTTGCACCACGATGCTGGCGCCGCGTGCCTGCAGCGCAGCCGCCAATCCGGGCAGGGGTGTTGCGGCGTAGAGCGTGACCTTGCGCTCGGCCACGTCGAAGAGTGGTGCATCCAAGGGGGTTTGCAGCCGGCTGTCCACCACCACCAGTTGCGGCTGGCGCGGCGTGGGAACCAGCCGCACGTCCAAGCGGGGTCGGTCTTGCAGCACCGTACCCACACCGGTCAGCACGGCACAGGCGCGCGCGCGCCAGGCGTGGCCATCGGTGCGCGCCTCGGGCGAGGTGATCCACTGGCTGCGCCCGTTGGGCAGGGCGGTTGTGCCATCCAGCGAGGCGGCCACTTTCATGCGCACCCAAGGTGTTTTGCGCAGCATGCGGCTGAAGAAGCCGATGTTGAGCGAGCGCGCAGCCTGCGCCAGCGGGTCGTGCGCAGGCAGCACCTCGACCGCCACACCGGCTGCGTGCAGGCGCGCGAAACCCTGGCCTGCCACCAGCGGGTTGGGGTCGCTGCCGCAGGCCACCACCCGCGCGATGCCCGCGCGCACCAGCGCGTCACAACACGGGCCGGTGCGGCCCTGGTGAGAACACGGCTCCAGCGTGACATAGGCAGTCGCGCCGACGACCGACTGGCCGCGCCGTAGCGCGTCTTCCAGCGCCATTACTTCGGCATGCGCGCCGCCAGCGCGCTGCGTGTGGCCTTGGCCCAGAACCTGGCCGTCGGCGCTGGCAATCACGCAGCCGACCCGGGGGTTGGGGGAGGTCAGGTTGATGCAGGCATGGGCAAGCGCAAGCGCTTGGTGCAGCAGGGGGTGGGGCGTTGTCAATTGGGGTCGTTGGCCACGGGGGCTGGGCACAAGGGGTCGGAGTCGGAGCTGGGTGTGCAGACTTTAATGCGCCCGGTTCGGGCGACATCGATGCGGCGGGTGCGCTGGGCCAATTCGGTGGCCGTCACGTCGCTGCGTTGTAAGGT
>JBIIZY010000264.1:0-2567 GCA_044346035.1 Rhodoferax sp.
CGGGGTTGATGGGCTCGCCCACCGAGCCGAGCAGGCGCAGCGAACTCAGGTTGTAGCTCTTGGGGTGCACAGCGTCGTTGGCTTCGGCGGCTTTAATGAGCGAGCGAATAGCGGTTGGCGCGGTGTAGAACACAGTGCACTTGTGGTCCTGGATCATCTTCCAGAAGCGGCCGGCGTCCGGGTAGGTGGGCACGCCCTCGAACACGATTTCCGTGCCACCCAAGGCCAAGGGGCCGTAGGCAATGTAGGTGTGGCCGGTGACCCAGCCGATGTCAGCCGTGCACCAAAACACGTCGTCGGCTTTGAGGTCAAAGGTCCACTGGGTGGTGAGCGCCGCGTGCAGCAAGTAGCCGCCAGTGGAATGTTGCACGCCCTTGGGCTTGCCGGTGGAGCCCGAGGTGTAGAGCAAAAACAACGGGTGCTCGGCCTCAACCCACTCGGGTTCGCACACGCTGGACTGGCCGGCCACCAAGTCGTCCATCCACACGTCGCGCCCGGCCACCATGGCAATGGCGGCGCCGCTGCGCTTGACCACCACCACGTTCTTGATGGAGTCGCAGCCGCCCAGCCCCAGGGCCTCGTCAACGATGGACTTGAGCGGCAACTGCTTACCGCCGCGCACCTGGTGGTCGGCGGTAATGACGGCCACCGCACCCGTGTCTTCAATCCGGTCGCGCAGGCTTTGGGCCGAGAAGCCGCCAAACACCACCGAGTGGGTTGCGCCAATGCGGGCGCACGCCTGCATGGCGGCCACGCCGTCGATGGACATGGAGATGTAGATGACCACGCGGTCGCCCTTTTTGACGCCGATGGAGCGCAGACCATTGGCTATTTGGCTGGTTTTGGCCAACAGGTCTTGGTAGTTGATTTTGGTGACTTCGCCGCCGTCGGCCTCGAAAATGATGGCGGTCTTTTGGCCCAGACCTTTTTCGATGTTGCGGTCTAGGCAGTTGTAGGAAACGTTGAGCTTGCCGTCGGCAAACCACTTGAAGAACGGCGCGTTGCTTTCGTCCAGAACCTGGGTGAACGGCACCTTCCAGGTGACAAACTCCTTGGCCAAGCGGCCCCAAAAGCCTTGGTAATCGGCATCGGCTTCTTGGCACAACGCTTGGTAGGCGGCCATGCTGGGGATGGCCGCATTCTTGGCAAACTCAGCGCTGGGAAGATAGACCACGCTGTCGGTGTCGGCTGTCGCATTCATAGGGTGTCTCCTCGGTTTACTCAAACTGGGCGCATGGTGGTGCCGAGCACTTACAACTCACTGACTTGAGAGGCCCAGTAGGGCCGTCAGCGAGAAGGCTGGCGGATTGGCTAAACTCTTTTGCTGGCCCAGAAACATCCTACCGCCAACGGCTTGACCCATGACAATATCCATTCGACAAGTAGACCTGATTGAATCCGTGGCAGCAGCGCTGCAATACATCAGCTACTACCACCCGGCCGACTACATTGCGCACCTGGCACGCGCCTACGAGCGCGAACAGAGCGCGGCGGCCAAAGATGCGATTGCGCAAATCTTAACCAACAGCAAGATGAGCGCCACCGGCCACCGGCCGATCTGCCAAGACACCGGCATCGTCAATGTGTTTCTGAAAGTGGGCATGGATGTACGCTGGGAGGGTTTCACCGGCAGCCTAGAGGACGCGGTCAACGAAGGCGTGCGCCGCGGCTACAACCACCCCGACAACACCTTGCGCGCCAGCGTGGTGGCCGACCCCGAGTTCTTGCGCAAAAACACCAAGGACAACACGCCGGCAGTCATCTTCACCGAGATCGTGCCCGGCAACACGGTGGAGGTGACGGTAGCTGCCAAGGGCGGCGGCTCGGAGAACAAAAGCAAGATGGTCATGCTCAACCCCGGCGACTCGGTGGTCGATTGGGTACTCAAAACCGTGCCCACCATGGGCGCAGGCTGGTGCCCGCCGGGCATGCTGGGCATCGGTATTGGCGGCACCGCAGAGAAGGCGGTGCTGATGGCCAAAGAAAGCCTGATGGACGACATCGACATGTACGCGCTGCAGGCCAAGTCCAGCAGCGGTGCCGCCCTCAGTCCGGTAGAGAACATGCGGCTGGAGTTGTACGAGAAGGTCAACGCCCTGGGCATCGGCGCCCAAGGCCTGGGCGGCCTGACCACGGTGCTTGACGTCAAGATCAAGATGTACCCCACCCATGCGGCCAGCAAGCCGGTTGCCATGATCCCCAACTGCGCCGCCACCCGCCACGCCCACTTTGTGATGGACGGCAGCGGGCCGGTGTATATCACCCCGCCTTCGCTGGACCTGTGGCCCGACGTGCAGTGGACGCCCGACTACCAAAAGAGCAAGCGGGTGGACCTCAACACCCTGACCAAAAACGAAGTGGCCAGCTGGAAGCCCGGCCAAACCCTGCTGCTAAACGGCAAGATGCTGACCGGCCGCGACGCCGCCCACAAGCGCATCCAGCAGATGCTGGCCAAGGGCGAAAAGTTGCCGGTGGACTTCACCAACCGCGTCATCTACTACGTGGGCCCGGTAGACCCCGTGGCAGGCGAAGCAGTCGGCCCAGCCGGACCTACCACTGCCACCCGC